>JBMCXO010000001.1:0-55299 GCA_048621055.1 Candidatus Natronoplasma sp.
CTTCTTTTTTTATAATCTAAGATTGATGTCGTGATAGTCTATCTGAGGTAAAGGTTGAAAAAAGTGATCGTGAGTAGGTTTGTAAAGTGTTTAATCCCAGATTAATCTTTCTGTATTAGCAGAGAGATGAATTTTGAAACTTAAATCTCTTGCAGTAGAATTAGTTAAATATATGGTTGTGATCCTAGTCGATGAAGACACGAGGCACGGCAAGGCGGTAATCAAATGCACTCATATCACTGTAGATGAAGTATTCCTCTTACTTACAAAAATGAATTTTGTTCCTATAGGGTTTAAAATTACATCCTTTGCTTCTTCGAGCAGAGCTTTGGGGTTGTATTTAGATGCTACTTATAGCCTCCGCAACTTAGTTCAAAAAGTTACGAGTTGCCCTATCATCTTAATCATTATCTGACGGAACATATGTTGGGGGCGTTAGGATATGTACAGAGATACCGACAGCGATAGCAAATAACAAAACTCGGATGATGAGCATATCCATCGCGAAAAAAGCTGAAAACAAAATGGAAGGCTACAGGGCAAATAGTACCACGAATTTGACCCTCAAAGAGATCCCTCTAACTCAGTAACATCCTCATCCTCAAATTTTTCTTTAACCCTTTTCTCTATATTGCCCTTTACTAGTTTTTCGAGGATATCTCTATCGCTATCTTGGATTATTATATGGTCTATCTTCATCTCCTCGGACTGTTCGATGATCTTATCAGCTATCCTATCAGCTTTTCTCAGCCTAACTTCAGTTGGTATCCCAGACTTTTTCGTTACCTTTAAAACATCTTCAGCATAAGCATCAACTTCTTTCTTTTTTTCTTCCATCAAAGTTTTCAAGAAATCTTCTTCTGCTTTTTTTCCTATTCTAGTGTCAATTACATTTTCTATATGCGGTCGTTCTATCATCTTCAATATAATTATCTTAGATGGTTTTTCTTTTTCTATAGTAGTTTTTATCATTTTTAGGGATTTTTCGGAGTATGGTGACTCATAACATGCTATCATCAATATATTTCTTCCTTCATCATTTTTTTCATAAATTTCTTTTTTCTTTTCCATTAACCATCACCTTAAATCTTGCTTCACCAATATCCTAGTAACCACCACCAACCGAGCCCTATCGTTAAGAATACAGTCAATCCTATGATATTTAATATCAAACCGGGGATCAAAAAATCTCTTTGGTCTAAATGACCGGTAGAATAAACGAGGGCAGAGCTAGGTCTTCCCACAACTAGCATGAAAGCGAAAGCACTAGGGAACGATACTAAAAATACAGGTAATACATCTGAATAACCTAAAACGATCATTGCTGAGAGCGCAATAGGAAGTACTACACCTGTAGTAGCTGAGCTGCTCATCAAATTTGCAAGGATGACTGTCAGGAATGCAAAAAGTATCAATAATATGAGGCGGTTCCTACCTCCAACATCCAATATCGAGATGGATATAAATTCTAAAGTCCCGCTCTCTCCTAATATGAAGGAAAGAGATACCGCCCCTCCAAAAAGAAATATAGCCCCCCAAGGAAGCCTTTGAACTATGTCATCCCAAGTCACGGTTCCTGAGATGGCTATGACGACAGTAACAAGGACTGATATTATTGCTAAACCTATATATTGTCCCACAAGGGTCCAAGCGACAAAAGCAGAAATCAGAAAGCCTAAAGCCTTCGCCTCGCCCATAGAGAAACCACCCATTACTTCTACCTCTTCTCGCAGTTTGAGATGGATTTTGTCCATATCTACTTCATTGATTTGAAATAAATTCTTTAGTACAAAATAAAGGATTACTGTCATTATTATAACAATAGGTATGGCAGCAATGAACCAATCTACAAAGGAAAGATACTTTCCGGTTTCACTCTTATAGATCTCTACAGCTAGGATGTTTCTCGCGCCTCCTAAAAAAGTTCCCATGCTACCTATACTAGTCGAAAAGGTTAGAGCTAGGAGAGTAGATTTAATAAAGTTCGGATCAAGTTCCTCCTCTTCATAAATTGAATATACGCTAAGCAGAACTGGTATGAATAGTGCAGCCACACCATTACCAGGCATCATCATGGAAAGAAAGGATCCTATTAGGATAATACCTAATAAGAACTGCTGAGGACTTTCCCCAAACCTCTGTAATACCTTAAGAGCTATCCTTTTATGGAGACCATGTTTTTCGACAGTAGAAGCCAAAATAAAAGCACCTATCAAAAAGAAGATCGAAGAAGAGGCAAAACCTGTAAACGCTTCTTCAGGTTCTACGATGCCGAGGATGGCTGACGAAGAAATCAACAAGAATGCTGTGAACATGTAAGATATTGGGGTTAATGCCCAGAAATAGATAGCCAAAAATAGGAGAGCTAACCCATAATACTGGTGAGCTTGAGTAACGTCTGTCGCTAAATGTTCAAATATGATTATCATGGATGCAAAGATGGCAATGCCTATAACGGCCTGGATTTTATCGTTTCTCAAAAAGTCCATCAATCCAACCTGAGATCCGATTATGTCTTCGTTTACCACCTTAGATGTATCTAGACTATTCATGATAATATCCTCACATACTAGAAGACAGATCCATTTTCAATCTAATCGAGTCACTTTATAGTCCTTTAATGCTTTTTTGACTTTCTTAGATATACTTCCCTCTATCGCCCTACCTAGAGAATCATTTTTTGGGGTATGTAATATGACATGGTCTACAGACATATTTATGAATTCATGGATAATAGCCGATGCCACGTCATCGCTTCTCCTCAAGTGAATCTCATAAGAGATTTCAAAGTCTTCTATCATCTCGATCAATTCTTTAGTGAATCTAAAAGCTTTTTCTTTCTTTTCTTTTCTAAGGAACTCTATAAATTTTTTCTTTTCTCCAAATCCCATACTCCCGTCGATCAATCTGGGAAGTTTTTTTTCTTTTATGAATTTTATAATCATTATTTTTTCAGGATTTTCATCTTTAATAATCCTTTTTAATTTATCTAGTGACTTTTCGGAATATTTTTGCCTATAACTTGCTATCATTAGATTTTTCTTTCTTGTTTCAATATGTCTCTTTTCATTTTCCTGATTATTTTTTTCATGGCTATTTTTACTATTCATCTAATCTTCATACCTCCAAAACACCATGTAAATTAACCTAAATATTTTGTTTACGTTCTTACTGTCCTGTTATTCTTTATGTCAACACCTTTTATAAACTTTTGACATCAGTAAATCATGTACAAATATAAGGTTTTTTATTTCTAACTATAGTCAAAGACATATGGTTTGCGTGACATCCTCCCACTCAAACATAGCTCTCGTGATGTTAAGGATGTAACGAACTTGTTATAATCACGAGAGCCTTGTTCGAGCGAATGTCGGGAACGGAGTTTCCTACGGGGTTATGTTTTCCTCTATAATATCACCAATACCCGAGCAACCACCACCAACCTAATCCTATGGTGAGGAATATAGCCAAACCTATTATATTGAGAATCAAACCAGAAACTAAAAAGTCCTTCTGATCTAGATGCCCAGTTGAGTAAACTAAAGCCGCGCTGGGTGTACCTACAATGAACATGAAGGCGAAAGCACTAGGAAGTGCTACAAGGTACACAGGGAGTATATCAGAAAAGCCCATCTCCAGCATAGCCGATAAAGCTATCGGCAAGACTACACCTGTCGTCGCGGCATTGCTCATCACATTTGAAAGGAAAGCAGTCAATATTGCAAACATCGCCAGCAGAAGAAATGGGGACTTTCCGACCATACCGAGCAAGAAGATGGCTACGAATTGAAGCGTCCCCGACTCGCTCAGGATGAACCCCAAAGATATAGCTCCACCGTAAAGGAATATAGTACCCCAGGGTAATCTCTGAGCTATGTCGTCCCAGCTTATAGTGCCTGAAAGAGCTATGACAACAGAGATAAAGACTGCTATGACTCCCATTCCTAACACCTGTCCTAGAACAGCCCAGGCGATGAAAGCGGAGATCAAAAAGCCTAGTGCTTTTGCTTCACCCATCGAAAATTTTCCCATCTCTTCAACCTGAGAACCCACTTCGTTCGATATCTTTTCTATATCCACCCCTCTAACATCGAAGATTTTCACAAGTACTATGTAAACAAAAAAAGTCATCAAAAGTACCATCGGTATAGCAGCTATGAACCATTCGACGAAAGAGATGGATTTACCAGTTTCGACGAAATATATCTCAATCGCTAAAGGATTTCTAGCTCCACCCAATAGAGTACCCATACTACCAACGCTGGTGGAGAAGGAAAGACCTAAGAGACTAGCTTTGATAAAATCAGGATCGAGTTCACCTTCTTCATATACTGAGTAGACGCTGAGCAATACCGGTATGAATATAGCCGCGACGCCGTGAGCAGGCATCGTCATGGAAAGGAACGAACCTAGAAGAACGATCCCCAATACGAAACGCTTAGGATTTTCTCCAAACCTTTTCAGCACCTTCAATGCTATCCTTTTATGGAGACCGTATTTTTCTATCGTAAGACTCAATATGAATGCGCCGAGGAGAAAGAAAATCGTCGTAGAGGCAAAACCCGTGAACGCGTTAGCGGGTTCTATAATACCAAGCATGACGGAAAAAGAGATTATCAAAAATGCGGTAAACATATAAGAAACTGGAGTCAAAAGCCAATAATAGATCGCCAAAAAGAGAAGCGCTATACCATAATACTGTTGAGCTGTTGCTGTATCAACGGCGATCCGATTGAACACTAAGATAAGTATAGCAAATATAAGCAGACCTATAACTCCCTGTACTTTATCGTTTCTCAAATACCTCAATATATTGAATTTATATTCGATTATTTTCGATCTTAGCTCACCAGTAACTATTTTCATTTCTAATCACACTTTCGAATTAGAAGTCAAAACTCATGACCTCCAATAGAAACGCTAGATCAAACTGCTGATCATTCTAGCAATGTCACCTTCCTAGTGTTAACACCCTTTTTAACAGTTTCCGATATGCTGCCCTCTATAACTTTTCCAAGAGGTCCTTTCTTCGGCTCGTGGATTATGATGTGATCTACATCAAAATTATCAAATTCGTCTTTTATTTCCTCCGCAACATTCTCTCCTTTCCTGAGATGCACATCCGATGGGGTATCAAATTTTTTGACCAAGTTTACAATATCCTCAGCATATCTATCAGCCTGCTCCTTTTTTTCTTCCTCCACTGATTCGAGGAAGTCTTTCTTGCTCTCTACACCTAGATTGGCATCTACCATCTCCGGAGGAGTTTTTTGTTCAATAGCCTTCAAAATTATTATCTTTTCGGGTTTTTCTTGTTGGATTATCTGTCTTATCACATCTAATGATTCCTTCGAGTAATTTTCCCTGTAACTAGCTATCATCAGCGTTTTAATGGCTTCTGTCCTTTCCTCATCTTTTCTTTTCATTACTTTTTTCTTTGGTTTTTTTCTTTTATTCACTTTATTCTCACTACTGTTTTTATTATTTTTTACCATGGAAGGTTATACCTCCAAAATTGCAGACTTCTTCGCTGTCCTGATGATCCCGTGTTAGTAGCGGACATCTCTTAGAGTATTAGTAATACCTATTATAAAATATTTAACGTTAAATCTCACTAAATTTACCCTCCTTAAAAATCCGATGGGTTGAAATACCTTAGTAATCATGTAAAAAGTGTCCGGTTCAACCGGACACGGTCCTGATGGGTCCCCCTGAAATGTGGACGGAACGTCTCAAAGATGATCAGGGACCAACCCCAGGACTGGACAGACCCCTGGTCAGAGTCAGGGAGGGGAGATGGACGCACCTGACGATGAACCAACCTGTTACGGCCAGGGGACATCTAAATAAGATACTATGAAAAAGACAACAAAAAAATTAGAGTGCCCCAACTGTGGGAGTCATAAGATCTTTGCTGAGGCAGCTTTCATAACAGGCTTCAAATATCACTGTAAAAACTGTGACTATGTCGGTCCGTTTGTTATAGAAAGAGATATCGAAAAAGAGTAGATCTTTTCATGCGTACATGACTTGTTTCTTTATCTTCCTTTCTGTAGAATCTGAAAGTACTTTTTCGATAGCTTCTAAGAAGTCTCTTTGTTTTATTTCTTTGCTCCGCTCCCTTCTTATGGAGAACATACCCGCTTCGGTACAGATTGCCTTTATGTCAGCACCACTAGCTTCTTCGGCTTCAGTCGCCAATAGATCGAGGTCTATTTCCTCGGATATATTCATACTCTTCATATGAAGTCTAAATATGTCTTTTCTCGCTTGGTAATCGGGTTTCGGTGTTTCAATTATTCTATCGAAACGCCCCGGTCTCAACAAGGCCTTATCTAGCAACTTCGGTCTGTTTGTTGCTCCTATTATTTTTACTTCTCCCAGGGGATCGAACCCATCAAGCTCCGATAAAAGCTGCATCATCGTTCTCTGAACCTCTCTATCACCAGAGGTTGCCTGCTCCTGCCTTCTCGTCGCGACAGAGTCCAGTTCATCTATAAATATCACTGACGGCGATTTTTCCCGCGCCATCTGAAACAGCTCTCTCACCATCCTTGCTCCCTCTCCTATGTATTTCTGGACCAGCTCTGAACCTACGAGTTTGATGAAGGTCGCATTCGTTCTATTTGCTACCGCCTTTGCCATCATCGTTTTACCCGTTCCAGGCGGTCCTACTAGGAGAACAGCTTTTGGAGGATCTATCCCAACATCAGCAAACTTCTGAGGATAAAGCAGGGGTTCTTCGACTGTCTCTTTCACTTCTCTTATCTGGTCTTTTAGACCTCCTATGTCTTCGTAGGTCACTTCAGGTTTCGTAAGAACCTCTGCACCCATTATATCTGGATCAACTGGAGCTGGTAAAATTTCCACCACCGAGAGTGTCTGTTTGTTCAAAGCAACTCTAGTACCTGGCTTCAGATCATTGTTTGGTAAAAAATCAGCTACGTTAACGATGAAGTCTGGACCTGTGGAACTCTCTATAACGGCTTTGTCTTCGGGTAAAATTTCCTTCACCTGACCGACCAAAAGAGGTGGCTTTTTGAGCCTCGCCACTTCCTTCTTGAGTTCCTTCGTCTCTCTTTTAAGACGCTCCAATTCGTTTCTAACGTAATCATCTCTGGACGAGCGTGTATAATCATCAGTCTTCTGCGCGTGTTTTTTCTGCAGTTCTTCAATCCTTTGCGTCAGTTCCTTCGATTTTCCGCTCAAATCCTCTTCGTCCAAACGACCACCGTTTATTTATTAAAATACGACAGGGCTGTGTTATAAAGATTGTGGTGATATCTCACTGGACTTCATCCTTCATCTTCCAGAAAAGAATTCAGTTTTTTTATGGCATAATCTTTATCCTTATCTGGGATCTTCGCTTTTATGATATCACCTCCCAACGCACGAAGGGTGTTATCGTAGACTTCCTTATCTACAGGATACGGGGTCCCATCCTTACCTCCATGAGCGAAGCTGTACTTTACCGGATCCTGCCAGCTGACTTCGGCCCCGTAGATAAGATCAGAAACAAGCGCTAAAGCTCTGATCTTTTTCGGTCCCATTTCTTCTAAATTTATGAGTTCTTCATAGTTACTGGGCTGAATCTGATACGCTCTTTCGAGTGTTTTCCAACCTCTTTTAGTAATATCCATATCTAAAACAGAGTGATGTGACGGCATCTTCAATTTCTTTGAGCTAAAATCAGTCAGTGTAGTTTGTCCGCTTTCATCGAGATACTTCCTCAGATGTGCGGGATTGTCGTTCACCAAGTCCAAGCTTATATCTCTAGCTTCCCTACTATTTCCGTCCGTCATATTCAATACGTTCTTTTCCCTCCTATCACATGATATACCTTCATGTGGATCTTCGATCATTTTATCTATATTTCTAGAGAGCCATTGATATCTCCGGGCATAGCCTTCTTCTGCTTTCATCCCTTGTTGGATCACCCCCCATTCTGATTCTTCGGAGATTATAAAGCAGTGATGGTATAGTTGATAATCGTCCTGCACACATGAATTATCCACTTTTGCAGAGAGTTTGGAGTTGTGAACTAGATCATCAATATTGGATGGTTTTATGGAGAAAACTTCTTCCAATTCCCTTATCTCTTGCGGTGTTTTTCTGCTTGCTTTTCCCTTTCCCCCCGCTATCGCTATACCGTGCTGAACAGGATCTAATGCCTGCTTCAAAGCCCCACATGTCGTAGTGGTAGTTCCGCTGGAGTGCCAATCAAAACCTATCGTGCAGGAAAAGGCCTGAAACCAGTGAGGATCCGTTATCCTTCTCAAAAACTCACCCCTACCAAAATCTTCGATTATCAGCTCGGTGATCCCTCTACTCAGACGGACCATCCTTTTGAACAACCATCGAGGTGCTTTTCCCCCATGGAGAGGAAGATCCGTAGTGCCTTTTTTCATCATCACATCATTTCATTTACGCGCTGAAGTATAACTTTTATCATGTTAGATAGTTCCGAGTTATCAAAAATAGATGAAAATTAGCCCTTGGATTTCTTTTTGAATTTATTTATATCCCGTTTGATAGCACGGTAAAAGGCCGGGAAGTAAACGATACTCGCCAAAGTAGCTATCACACCCATAGCGACGTAAAATACCTCAGTATCACCTTGATATGGTCTCATACCGCCGATGATAAAACCCAACTCATCCACTATCAGACCTAGACCTAGACCGTACAGGATAGAGCTGATCCGGGCCATGGTCTTGCTCCAATAATTTATAGCCAACCAAGCAGATACAGCCAGAAATACTATTCCATATGTTATGTGATGTATGTGGTATCCACCCATCACAAGGTTTCTACCCACACTGTAGCTTACTTCAGAGTTTACTGCTCCACTGGCTCCAAGATAGATCACCCACAAACGAGCCGTTAAGAAACTAGCTAGAAAAGAGACAGATATCAGGAAAGGGGTGGACCTTCTCCTCTTGAAGATCTCTCTCTTTATTTTATTCAAAGTATATTTATATACGTAATTATATTTTTTCTTATCGGCCATATGTTCTTGATTAAGCTATATGAAGTTTTTTGATTAAAAGCTTTCGTAATCGTAATTTACAGAATATACCAAGACTTCCTCCGACCTGTACACAAGATAGAATTTTTCATGATAACACTGCATCAATTTAGGATTCAAAGGCTCGGGATTCTGGCCGGGCACTATAGCCGCTCCTTTTTTCATCTCTTCATCCCACATTATATAACTGACATTGTTATCCCGTAAATCATCAAGGGCTTCAGAAAAATTTTCAGAAAAATACATCTCATCCCCGTCCGTCCAAGTCAATTCCTGATTGCTGACGGAAAAAAGAGCTCCACTAAGACGGTGATCAGTGGCGATCTTTTCCGTACTAGAATGTTTCATCCAAAAAGCAGCCTCCATATCTTCTGATTCGACACCTTCAATGTATCCTCCTGCTCTCTCCTGAGAGGGATATGAGAGAGGTATCAGATGAGCGACCAAAATTATCACCATCACACCCAATACCAATGTCTTTCTCTTATTCCCATTTGGGTTAAAAATAACATCATGGAAATGATACATACCTATACCAAACAGTAACGATAAAGTTAGAAGCAAAAAGAGGAACTGTCTCATCGGTAGGAGAGAGCTATTTTTAGATATGACTCCTAAGATCATCGAAATTATAACAAAGATGAACCACCCTATCAAAGTTGGTCCTTCATTCAATGCTTTTATTATCTTTCTAGAAGCTACGAAGAAGAGTCCAAGAATCAGCATAGGAATATATAGGAGAACAGTAGTACCTAATTCAATATCTCTAACAGGAAGAGTACCTAATGTCATCTGTATTACTACAGGTATTATCAAAAGAAATATCAGAAGGGAGTAAATCAAAAAAGATTTCATATCTTGTTCATGGAGATTGATACTAATAGTAAAATCAAATCTTCTCCTAATTCTAGCTAGTAACTCTAGAAAGATAAGCAAAACGAAAGGGGCAAAAACTAAGGTATAAGAAGGAAAACCTAGAGCGCCTTCTATACGTCTTGCTCCGAATGGGATCGAATAGAATATCCAATACAAAAACGTTGAGATCATAAAGAATACCAATAACCAAGTCCTAAGACTGTCCAGCGTCCATTTTTTTCTCCTCCACAGCTTTGAAACGGTAATCCCCCCCACAAAAAAGAGTATCAAGAAATAGGCGGAAAGATGGTGTGTGATTACGAGCGAAAACAAGGCGATGATCATCAATACTGACGTCTTCTTATGCATTTCTAGAGAAGTGATATTCAAAGAAAGTATCAGGAGCATAAAGAAAAACCCAAGAGTTTCTGGTCGAGGCTGCGATAAGCCGTATATGATAGGAGGAAGAGAAGTAAAAAAGAAAGCGGAAACTATCGCAGGCCTCCAATCGTCCATCACTCTGTGCACTATCATAAAAACAAAAAGTGGTGAAAGGGCGGAGATGACAACTGGAACGAACATCATCGAACGCATCAAATCAACCCCTGACAAAAGATGAAAACCACCTCCCAAAATGAACATTCCCGGAAAGAACGGATAGGCTTTACCCCATCCATCAATCGATAAATATCTTCCTCCGGTGTCAACCCACTGATGTGTATAATAAAAGTACTCACCACAGTCCATCCCCCATAGGGTGTATTCGTAAATAGGTATCGTTCTGATCAGCAGGGAAAAGCTGACTATAGCCAATAACGCAAACCATCCTGATTTTTTCATCTGTTGTGATATATGCGATGGCGTTATAATATTTTTGCGAAAGGGCTAAAACTTTTAATCTTCGGTTATCAGTATTACATCATGGAAAGATACGCGAGACATCTCGTATTGCCCGAGATCGGTGAAAAAGGTCAAGAAAAGATAGAAGAAGGCAAAGTGGCTGTATTCGGTCTCGGTGCTTTAGGTTCTCCGATAACCGACGCATTGGCTAGAACGGGTGTAGGAGAGTTAAAACTGATAGACAGGGATTTTGTCGAGAAATCAAACCTGAATCACCAGGTACTCTTCGATGAGAGAGATCTGGGAAAACCTAAAGCAGAAGTAGCGGAAGAGAGAGTTCGGCATATCAACTCTCAGGTTCAGGTGGAGGGGAAAGTCACCAATATAGGCCCAAATAATATCGAAGATTTGATAAAAGATGTCGATCTGGTGATGGACGGTACTGATAATCTAGAAGTCCGGTATCTAACGAACGATGCTTGTGTCAAACACAGGATACCATGGATATATACCGCCGTATTAGGAACCTACGGGATGACTAAGAACATAATACCTGAAAAAGATGCCTGCTTACGATGTTTTTTTCCTGAGAAACCGCCTGCTGGAAGCATGGAAACCTGTGAGAACGCAGGGATATTATTCACGCTTCCCAGGATAATGGGAAACATAGCCTCTACCGAAGCGATAAAATATTTGATGGGGAAAACAGTGAGGGACGGTCTAGTCACATTCGACGTTTGGGATTCCGATTTTGATATCACGAAAATAGAGAGAAGAGAAGAGCGATGCACCACCTGTGGTAAAAGAGAGTTCCAGTTCTTGAAAAAAGAGGAACAGACCATCACCGAGTTGTGCGGGAGGAACTCAGTACAGATCACACCTGCGAGTCAAGAAGAAATCGACTTGAAGAAACTAAAGGAAATATCCATCGGTGCAAAAAGGATGGGAGATAAAATGATTAAGATACCTGCAGGGGATTATGAACTCAACGTGTTTAAGGACGGTAGAGCTATAATCAAAGGTACGGAGGATTCTAAAAAAGCAAAGAGTCTTTATTCCCAATACATAGGTAATTGACGTCAATGGGTCATCTTTTCAAAACCGAGCTCCTCTTCCATCCCGACGAGTCCTGCATTAATTTCCTCCTCTTCGATCTCTCCCGGTCTACTCCTCACCCTCGGTTCGTCCGGCGTCAACATGCAGCATATCGTGGGTTGTATAGATATCTCATAAGTGCCTATCTCTCTAGCGATCTCCACTACTTCTGTTTTATCTAAACCTATCAGCGGTCGATGGATAGGAATATCTATCGCACTATCAACAGAGGAGAGGTTGCTCAAAGTTTGTGATGCAACCTGGCCCAATGATTCTCCCGTCACCAGAGCTTCTGCCTTCATCTCATCAGCCAACCTTTCTCCGGCTCGGTACATCATCTTTCTACAAAGTAAGCACCGGAAATGCTCGTTACCCTCTCTCCCGATCTTTTTTTGGATCTCACCAAAAGTCCCTAAATAACATTGGATGTCTCCATGGATACTTTTCAATTTATCCACCAATTCCTCCACCGTTTTGATAGTTTTCTCATCGGTAAAAGGCCTGTTATCAAGATGAAGTAAAGTCACATCAGCACCTGCTTCAGCCATGAGGTGAGCGGCCACCGGGGAGTCGATCCCTCCTGAAATAAGTACGATCACTTTATATGCCATCTAACGAGAGTTCACCACATCTATAAAATATAAACATATCGGCGTGATACTTTTACACCGATAAATTTTGCAAGATTCTCGATTCGTTTTTCCCAAAACATGTAAATACAAAAGAGAAGTTATAAGTTTGGTGGAATATAATGGTAGATAAGAACAAAACCACCGGATACGTTGTATTCGGCTTAGGTATCGCTCTTTTAGTGGTAACATTTTCTCTAGCAATCTATACTTTTCTGAATCCAGTTTTCATCGAAGGTTTTTCTGATTTGGTCGAAGTGGGAGACGAAGGTTTGGCTCCGTTGGTAGACTTTTTGATCTACCTCATCCCGGGTATCTTTTTGTTCGCCATGGGAAGCGTAGCTGGAAAGATCACAAAATATGGAATCCAGATGATCAGATCTCCGGAGAGAAAAACCGTTATAGAAACAGAAAGAAGAAGAAAAACAAGCGAACCTGACCGTCGCCAAACGCCTCCACCTGTTCAGTCAGTTAAAAATGAAAAAAGAAAAGGGAATTCCAAACAGACGAGGGCGAACGACCAAAAACCAAATGAACCCCGATAGAGACAGTATTCCTGACAAATCATTTTTCAATCCTTGCAAATCTTGAAAGAGGATAGATAGGAAAAGCAAGATAGAGGAAAAGATTTATAATACAAATCTTTTTACCAGAAAAGGCTAGAAGAATATGAATAGGGAATATACCCGCTTTGAGAAGGCTAGGATAATCGGTGCGCGCTCTATCCAGATATCTATGGGAGCGCCTACATTGCTGAAAAAAGAAGAAGCCGGGCCTATAGATCCGGTTGATATCGCTATAGAGGAATTCGAAAAAGGGGTTATTCCCATAACCGTGATAAGAGAGGAAGAACAATGACCGCCGAAACCGAAGAAAAAGAAGAGATGTTGTTGGTGCCCGAGGAGACTTACCTTACCGCAGGGATACATATAGGTACACAGCAGAAAGCAAAGGACATGGAGCCCTTCATCTTCAAAGTTAGAGACGATGGTCTGTTCGTATTAGATGTAGACCAGACCAATGGAAAGATCAAGACTTTGGCCAAATTTTTATCCCGATACGAACCTAGACGTATATTACTCGTTTCCGCCCGCCAGTACGGGAAAAGACCGATCGAGATGTTTTCCGACGTGGTCGGAGCTTCTAGTATAGCCGGTCGTTTCATACCAGGGACTCTCACCAATCCATCGCTTGACCATTTCATCGAACCTGAAGTCTTGGTGGTAGTCGATCCATCGGCAGATCGACAGGCGGTCAGGGAAGCTGTGAACGTCGGAATACCCATCGTGGGGCTTGTAGATACCAACAACATGTTGAGAAATGTAGATTTTGCTCTACCTACAAACAACAAAGGTAGGAAATCCCTCGCCCTCGTTTTCTGGTTATTGGCTAGAGAGATGAAGCTGCAGAAAGGGGAAATAGAAGAGAGAGACGAATTCGATTACGAAGTGGAGGACTTTGAACAGAGCCTTTAAGTTAAAAGAATCAATAAAGTCTGATGGTCTCTAGATTTCTCGGAGCCCTCGTTTTTATACCGTATTTTTTGTAGATAGTGCTCGCTAGATTCGTAGCCTTGCTCTCCTCACCGTGACTTACCAAAACTCTATGAGGATTAGGGTTCATCTTACTTATATAATGAAGGAGTTGTATCCTATCACTGTGTCCCGAGAAACCCTCACAGGTATGTATGTCCAATTCGACCGAGATGTCGATCTTTTCACCTTTCTCCGTCATATTTACCTTGTCGTAGCCTTTCTGTATCTTGTTGCCCAGTGTTCCCTCCGCCTGATACCCCACAAATATAAGCGTCGCCTCAGGATCGTCTCCCCAGGCTTTAAAATACTCGAGAACTGGACCCCCGTTCATCATGCCAGCTGTAGCAAGAACGATCGCTGGTTCATCACTGTCACAGATATCTCTCCTGTCATCCATACTTCCTACTTCCTTGAAATATTTTGACAGGAACGGATTCTCGTCCTCGTGGAATATCTTATTCTTCAGTTTGTTGTTCAAAAATTCAGGATATGCCGTATGTATGGCGGTTGCCTCCCATATCATACCGTCTAGATACACTGGGGCTTCTGATATATCGCCTTTTCTCATCGCTTCCTCGATAACAAGCATCACCTCCTGAGAACGACCAACCGCAAAAACGGGCACGATCACTTTCCCATTCTTGTGGTCGAGTGCTTGATCGAGTATGTCCTTCAGTTGTTCTACCGCGTCCTTTCTGCTTGGTTGTAAGTCTTCATATCCTCCGTAAGTAGATTCTATGATCGCTGTCTCTACTCTAGGGAATTTATTGGCTGCCTGATTGAAAAGCCATGTATCATCATATTTTATGTCACCGGTGAAAGCGACGTTATAATCTCCATCACCTATATGCATATGAGCTACAGCCGAACCAAGGATATGTCCAGCATTATGAAGTGTAAGTCTGATATCTGGAGCTATGTCTGTTGTCTCGCCGTATTCCAAGGGGATGGTTCTCATAACTTGATCTCTTACATGTTTAGATTTATAAGGTGGTTCTCTTGCATCGCTGACACTCACTTTGATGTAATCCAACTGAAGAAGTGCAGCGAGATCTCTTGTCGGAGCTGTACAGTAGACAGGACCTTGGAATCCATACTTGTAAAGGGCCGGTATTACCCCACTGTGGTCAAGATGAGCATGTGTCAATACAACACCGTCAATCTCTTCTAGCGGAAGTAATTCAGGCGCATTCAAATAGGGGGTTCCTTCATTATTCTGGCTCTTTGCAGACGGATTGATCCCGCAATCTACAAGCACTTTACTATCTCGTGTTTGAAGCAGATGCGCGGATCGACCTACCTCTCTGTATCCGCCGAGAGCAGTGACTCTCCCAAAGGTCTCTCCCTCCCTTGTATCTCTGTTTATCTTTCTTCCGACCTCTTGCAAGAATTTTTTTCTCTCATCCCTGACTTTCCTCAAAAATTCTCTAGTATCTTTCACGGTCTTCGATTTGATAGGAGGGGTCCTTATAACATCAACAGCCCATCCGGTCTCCCTCTTGATCTCATTCAAAAGTTTTCCTTCCTTTCCGATAGCTATGCCAGGTGCTTTTGCTTCTATAGTCACCTCACCGATGTCTTCCTCGAAAAACATATCTGTGATCTCTGCTTCGTCTGGAACTAATTCTTTTATCTCTTTTTCGACTTTCTCCGGATCGGCTAAAAGAGAGGGATCCGGCCTGACAGTAACTCTTCTTTTCAACCTTTCCGCCAATTTTTTGACCGTATCGGCATCTTCGGTGAACTTGTCCATATCTTTTGTATAGATAACTATGACCGAACCCTCGAACTGTATGTCCGTTATTCGAACACCGCTAGGTAGTATCTCCCTAACCGCTTCTTTTGCTTCGTTTAAAATATCCTCAACACTCATAAAATCCACTTTTTCTTGATTTGTTTCCTTTGGTTTTCATGTACTAATTTCATCATTAAGATTTTCTCATTACGTATCCGTCAACACTCGTTTACTATCACATTAACGAAAATTACCCATCATAAACATAAAATTAAAGGGTTATTATAACGCGGGAAGGTTTTTCTCTTCTCTTATATTAGAGATTATTTCTTTCAACTCTTCTTCGTCTAACCTCTCAAATCCTTTTTCTGGGGTTATTTTGGCTACGTTAACTCCGTCTCCAGAGGCTGAATCTCTACTGCTGGAGACCAGCAAAGAAAGCACCGCGAGTTCTACGCCTTCATCTATATCCATTCCTTTCTCGTAATGGTCTTCGAGAACACCGTAAACGAACTGGGAGCCAGAGCCTTCTGCCACGTACTCATCTGATATAGCTCCACCCAGTGCATCTATCGAATATACTTTCCCACTTCCGTCGGGATCTACGCCACCCAATACAAGACCGACATAATAGGGCATCATCCTTCTACCCATCATTATATTTGAAAGTAAAGTAGTGGCTGCTTCCACAGAAATAGTTTTATTCCTCTTCAATTCATAAAGTTCGACTTCTGAACTCAAGTAACGCGATAGCACCTGACCATCTCCAACCAATCCGGCGATGTTCAATCCTATATTATCCGTTATCTCAAACAACTTTTTTGTATCCTTGTGAGATATCATATGACCTTTCGTCGCTCTTCTCTCCGTAGCAAGGACAACGCCGTTTTCACAGACCAAACCTAGTGTGGTTGTACCTTTATTGGTATTTTTTTCGTCCATAATTTCACACTCAACCCAATTTCTGAAATATTTTCAGAGAACCTATGAAGTTCAATATTATAAAACCTTTTTCAGCGTTCTTTCCTAAAACTGCACTCCTATTTAGTTGTTTCCATCCAATCAATTTTTTCCCAGTAAACTACATGAAGATAGTGTCTACATCTCAATTTTCCAAAGATAGCCGATGGCGAACATTAGTTGATGATCTAAATATCACCGGTAGATAGACGGACCTGTTTTTGTGGAGGAGACTTCATCCTGATCCGTCATCTTAGCTCCTCCTAGAGATTGAAAATGCATCGTGGTCCTCATTCCCATGTTAACCACATACTGGATCGTGTCAAAAAATTTTCCTTTCCCCAGTTCTTCATCGTAAAGATGCTTCTTAATAACTATCGAATCCGGAAGGTTCTCGTCATCTCTCTGGATATTGTATATATTGGAGTCAACTGCCAACATCATCACCATAGTCTTTTCGAATCCCGACCTCTGTTTGTCATTTAGTTTTTTGAGTATCTTTTTGTGGTCATCGCTTACGTTGAGTTTGTAAACGACCTCTAGTCTCTTTTCATTTTTCTTCGGATTCCCGAGAAGGACCATCCTGTTTCCATGTTTCAATTGTATCAACCAATTCAGTGCTGGCTGATCACTGATCTGATATTCCCTATCATCCTCATCGAGCCATCTCAGTATTTGCTCTTTCATGGATAAGAGTTAGAG
Source organism: Candidatus Natronoplasma sp. (assembly GCA_048621055.1). Lineage (GTDB taxonomy): Archaea > Thermoplasmatota > Thermoplasmata > Halarchaeoplasmatales > Halarchaeoplasmataceae > Natronoplasma. The sequence continues at coordinate 17,380 of JBMCXO010000001.1, forward strand.
TTACATAGTTTATGTATTTTTGCACTATAGCAATATCAATTCCAATCCGCGTAGAACGAAAAGAGGCACGATTATCATCAAAAAATCGTCATCTATCCTTATAGTTGGATATTCAGCTAATATAGCAGCCGCGGCTCCGATCATAGAGAAAGTTATTATTATATAAAGAGAAAAAACACCTAAAATACTGAACAACAACATCGCCAGCAGAGACCATGCTATAAAAGGGACATAGGGGTAAAATTCAGGTTTATGGTGCTGTATCTCACCGATCAGTGGATCTATGAGGCCCATCCCTAGCAGACAAACGATGGCTAGATGCATAGGAAAAAACAGTAAGGTGATGGCAGCAGCTATGGAGGCCCAACCATATGATGCGAATTGTCTTTTTTCATAATCCCTCATGCCGTAGATACTGAACCCAAAATACAGTCGAAAGCCTTCAAATACCAGTACTATAGCTAATATTATTATGAGAAACATGTCTCGTGGATAGCCAATTAAGGTATCGGGTACCAAATAATAAACTAAAACTATCCACACCATTGAGTGGATTATCCTTCTGGTTAACCTCTCTTCTTCAGTCATCGATACATTCCCCTAGATGAGATAAAGTCCTTCCTCGATCCACCAACACGGCTAGACAATCTATAGCTCTCTTTGTGCTCGGATAAGCAGGTACACCCTCTTTGTAAAACTCTTCTCTCCATCTATCTCCAGTCTTGTCTCCAATGCAGGCGACAACGATTGGTTTGTCTCCCTGGTGATACCACTTCGAGATCGATTCGACCATTCCCTCTCCTACATATGGCGACTGAAACAGCGCATATAGAAATATAGCATCGATCTTGTCCTCATCTTGGAGTATTTTCAGCACGTCATCCACCATCTCATCTGTAACATTAGCAGTAAGATCTATCGGGTTATCTCCGGACGCTATAGGAAGGATCACATCATCCAACCTCTCCTTTATATCGTCAGAAAAAGAAGGCATTTTAAGACCCAGTCCAGGATCAGAATCCTCTATGTAATCCGAAGCTATGACTCCAGTACCTCCAGCACTGCTTATGACGGCGATATTTTCTCCTTCGATAGGGTCATTCATACCCAAAACTTCAGAAAAATCTGTAAGCTCTCTTTCATCGTATGCGTTTATTATGCCAGCCTGTTTTGATACGCCTTTTACCACCCTGTCTGATGTAGAGGCTAGAGAACCCGTATGAGATTGTGTAGCTTTCCGGCCGATATCACTTCTACCGCTTTTTAGAAGGACTATCGGTTTTTCAGGAGCCGTTCTCTTTGCGATCTCGTAAAGTTCCCTTCCATCAGATAGACTTTCGAGGTATAGTGCTATAACGTCGGTTTCTTCGTCTTCAGCGAAGTATTCCATTAATTCGACTTCATCTATATCCAATCGGTTTCCTATCCCCACGAAACCGGACAGACCAGTATGGTGTGCACAGAGAGTTTCCACGAACGGAGTAGCCATGAATCCGCTCTGAGATATGAAAGCTATACCACCTTCTTCTGGCCGTTCGACGCGATCTTCTGGTAAGAAAAAGGTATCAAGATCTACTGGAGGTATCAGGACACCCATGGTATTAGGTCCCAACAAACGGGTCCGATTTCCTTTCAATATCTCTTTTATTTCTTCCTCCATCTTTTTCCCCTTCTCGCCAGTTTCACCAAAGCCGCCTGAAACGAGTATTATCGCTCCAACACCGAATTTTACACAGTCTTCCACTGCATCAACCGCATATTTTGAAGGTATTGCTAATATCGCAAGGTCTACCTCGTCAGGAACATCATGGATAGTGGTGAAAAAACCTTCCTCCCCTTCTGCCTTGGGATTTATCGCATAAACATCTCTATGGGAGCTTTTCAAATTGTGGTATATTATGTTACCCATCTTTTCATCTTCACTGAGAGAAACACCGAAAATAGCCACATTATCTGGATCGAGTAATTTATCTATGTTCTGCCCTCTTTTAGATCCATCCAAGCTCAAATATACCACCATGATGACTGTAAATCCGATTTTACCCATCAAGTACCTATTTATGTAATTTTTGTCTTTTTCACATATTTTTATAACATTATTAATACACCATAATCTTTTCCTCTATTGACTATAAGTAATTACCACAGATGACTTAAAATATGGGGTGATTCCTTAATCACACTTTACCCAAAGAGTCTCGAATTCCGACAGTAGTGAGAGGTTTCCAAAATACTAATAAACCCCTTCTCTTTACTCCGATTTGATGGCATCAAAAAAAGATGAACTCGATGGGCTTTTTGATCCAGATTCTATCGCAGTTATCGGTGCCTCCAGAAAAGAAGGAAAGATAGGATACACACTTTTTTCAAACATAATAAAATCTGATTATAAGGGAGAGGTATACCCTATAAATCCAAAGGGTGGAGAGATTTTCGGAGAAAAGATATACGAATCCATCGAGGATGTGCCCGGGAGCGTAGATCTTGCGGTAGTCGTTGTGCCTGCCAAGATAGTAAAAGATGCTATACATGAATGTGGAGAAAAAGGGGTAAAACATGCGATAGTCATCTCCTCGGGCTTTTCAGAAATAGGAAATGTGGAAGAGGAAGAGGAGATGGTTGAAGAGGCAAAAAAATATGGCATGAGAGTTTTAGGTCCTAATGTTTTTGGCATTTACTCTTCACGGTCAGACCTGAACGCAACTTTCGGTCCTTCAGAGATAGAAAAGGGAAGCATCGCTTTACTGTCCCAGAGCGGAGCTTTAGGTATCGCTATGATAGGAAAGACCGCCCAGCAGTATTTAGGTCTCTCTGCTATAGTGAGCATCGGTAACAAGGCTGATATCGATGATATAGACCTTGTAGACTATTTCAGCGAAGATGAAGAAACAGATGTCATAATGATTTATATGGAGGGGCTGGAAAACGGAAGGGAGTTCATGGAAAAAGTCAGAGAACTCCCGGAAGATAAAACGGTAGTCGTGATCAAATCAGGCCGTTCGGATAAAGGTGCTACTGCAGTTGCATCTCATACTGGCTCACTTGCTGGAAGTGACCGTATATTTTCCTCCGCATTCGAACAATGTGGTGTTCACAGAGCGGAGGATTTGAGGGAAGCTTTCAATTGGTCTAGAGTCCTTTCAACGTCTCCACTCCCAAAAAAAGATAATACTGTCGTGGTCACAAACGGTGGCGGCATAGGAGTCTTAAGTGCCGATGCGGCGGAAAAATACGATGTGAAATTGCTGGATGACCAGACACATTTAAAAGAAACTTTTGAGGATGCTATACCTTCATTTGGTTCTACCAAAAATCCTGTAGATATAACTGGTCAGGCTGGAAAAGAGGAATACGAGAGTTCTTTGAGGAAGGCTTTCAAAAGCGATATGACCGGTGCTGTTGTGGGGCTTTACTGCGAAACAGGGACCGCCGATCCGTGGAAAGTAGCCGAGGCGATAAAAGAGGTATATGACGACCATGGGGCTGAAAAGGCTTCGGTGTACACCTTTACCGGTGGCAAGAAAGTCCAGGAATGTGTCCAATGGTTAAGAAAACATAAGATACCGGCTTTCACAGACACTTACGAATGTATATCCGCTTTGGGTGCACTTTTCAAGAAAAAACGCTATCTTGAGAGGGAAAAAGAAAGGCAGGAAGAGATAGAGTTGGATATACCTCTCGATAAGATTAGAAAAAGAGTGAGAAAGATAAGAAATAAGGGTAGATTAACGCTGTTAGAACAAGAAGCACGTGAGATATTGGATCTTGCAGATGTTCCAATGGTAGAGGGAGAAGTAGTGAATTCATTAGATAGAGCGGTAGAGGTTTCAGAAGATATAGGATACCCAGTAGTATTGAAAGTTGTTTCAGAAGATATAATACATAAATCCGATGCTGGCGGTATCGCTCTCGATCTGGAGAATGAAGAGGAAGTTGTAGATGCCTATCAAGCGATATATTCGAATTGCCGCAAGAATTATCCCGATGCTCACATAAGCGGTATTTCCGTAGCAAAGATGCTCAAAGGTGGAGAAGAGACCATAGTAGGTGGTTCGAGAGACGGTTCTTTCGGACCTTTAATAATGTTCGGTTTAGGTGGCGTTTATGTAGAAGTTCTAGAAGACGTAGAGTTCCGTGTCGCTCCCATAACCAAAAAAGAGGCTAGAAGGATGATGGGGCAGATAGACTCTTTCCCAGTATTGGTCGGAGCAAGGGGGCAACCGAGAAAAGATTTAAACGCATTGGCAGATGTTATATATAGGATATCCTATTTGATGAATGAAATAGAGGAGATCTCGGAGATGGACCTCAATCCTATCAAAGCATTCGATCAAGGAGAAGGATGTAAAGTTGTAGACGTGGCTATAAATCTCGAAAGTAGGTGATATAAAATGAAAAATCTCATAATATCCTCGACTGAAGAGGATGCTGGAAAAACGACTATCGGTCTAGGATTAGCACTTGGAGATGATAGACCTTTAAATTACTTTAAACCCTTCGGTGATAGGCCTATCTATAAAAAAAAGAGGCTCATAGACTATGATGCTAAACTGTTCAAGAACGTCCTTTCTCTTGATACAGAATATGAGAAATTTTGTATAGGCTTCGATCACTCCAAAATCAAGTACGCTTTCGACGAAGATACGATTCGTGACAAGATCAAAGAAAGGACAGATGAACTCTCAGAGGGAAAAGAAGGTTTGATAATAGAAACTGGAAAACACTGGGGATTCGGATCTTCGATCACTCTTGATCCGGTATCCCTCTCCAAGATGATCGAAACTGAAGTAATACTGGTGACTTCAGACAGCGGAACTGAGATACTAGACAAACTAACGACCGCATATAACTACTTCGAAAAAAACGGTGTGGATCTGCGGGGCGTCGTGCTGAACAAGGTCGAATCTTTGGAGGAGGCTGAAGATTTTGTTGTGGACGATATAGAAGATTTAGGTTTGGATGTATTGGGGATAATACCCAAGATCAGCAGTCTTGACCTAACCAGGATGAGCTTCATAAACGATATGCTTTTCGGTAAGGTCGTAGCGGGAGAGGAAGGCCTTAACAATATAGTAGAAAATGTATATGTAGGTGCTTTGAGCGCCGATGAATTAGTGCGTATTCCCGCTTTTCAGGAAGATGGTAAGTTGATCGTCACTGGAGGAGATAGAACCGATGTCATCTTAGCTTCGTTAGAAGATGGAACATCAGGACTTGTTCTGACCAATGATATAATACCGCCCAGTAATATAATCTCAAAAGCTGATAGAGCAAACATACCCTTGGTCTCAGTACCTATCGATACTTATGAAGCCGCGAAAAGAATCGAGAGGATGGATACCATAACAACTATAGAAGACGATTACAAGATAGAGAACATCAAAGAAGAAGTAACACCTAGACTGGATATAAAAATCTGAAAAGACCCTTCGAATTAGTAACCGTCTCTCTCTGATGCGGAAAAAAAGGATTGATGATAGATGGTATATGATGTAGATTATGTGGAAGCTGAAAAAGCTATCAAAGAGATCGGTAGAGGTGAAAGAGTTTTTGTTGGATCGGGGGCCGCTGAACCTCAGTACCTCGTCAAAAATTTGACCGATCTAGCCAATCAGTTTTACGATACAGAAATATTTCACATACAGACTTTGGGCGTCGCACCCTACACTGAGGATAAATTTGAAGACCGTTTCAGGCACAATGCTTTTTTCGTAGACGACAACACGAGGGACGCTGTAGCCGAGGGGAGAGCCGATTATACTCCTATATTTATGAAAGATATCCCCAAACTGTTCAGGAGTAAGAGGGTTCCTTTGGATGCGGCTTTGGTTCAATTGTCTCCCCCAGACGAACACGGGTGGATGAGTCTTGGTATCGCTGTAGATATAATAAAATCAGCTGTGAAAAACTCAAAGATCGTCATAGGACAAGTGAACCCCCATATGCCTAGAGTTCACGGAGATTCCTTCATACATGTAGATGATGTAGATTATTTGGTACATCATGAGGAAGAACTCTTGGAATTCGATCCTATATTTCCCAGCGAGAAAGCAGAAGAAATAGCTGATAATGTAAGCCCCTTGATCGAGGACGGAGCTACAATACAGGTCGGTTATGGAGAGATACCTAATGCTATTTTATCTCATCTTGAAGAAGAGGAAAATCTTGGTATTCATACGGAGATGTTATCAGAAGACCTTGCTGAGTTAATCAAAGACGGGATCATAACCAATAAAGAAAAGAGCATACATCCAGGAAAGAGCATAGCTTCATTTTTGATGGGCACTAAAGATCTATATGATTTCGTAGATGACAATCCCTCCATAGAACTTCATCCCTCTGATTATACCAACGATCCTTTTAACATAGCAAAAAATCACAAGATGACCGCGATAAACACCGCCTTACAGGTAGACCTCACGGGCCAGGTCTGTGCCGACTCGTTAGGTTACAGCTTCTACAGCGGTATCGGTGGTCACGCTGATTTTATGAGAGGAGCAGGATATGCGGAGGATGGAAAATCGATCATCGCCCTTTCATCGACCGCTCAAGATGGAGAGGTTTCAAGGATCGTTCCATCTCTAGATGAAGGCGCTGGGGTAGTTACTACGAGAGGAGATGTAGAGTATGTAGTGACTGAATACGGTACTGCTTATCTGAAAGGGAAAAATATTCGAAACCGAGCCATGGAACTCATAAATATAGCCCATCCAAAGTTTAGAGAAGAACTTCTCAAAAAAGCGAAGGAACATAACCTTGTTTATAAAGATCAGATGCTTGTAGTTGGTGAAGGAGGGAGATACCCAGATGAATACAAAGATTACGTTGAGATCGAGGGCAAAGAATTCGTGTTCCGGCCGATGAAACCTACTGACGATGAACTTCTAAAGGACTTATTCTACTCGCTTTCTGATGAAAGCCGATATAAACGTTTCATGAGCGCTCGAAAGGACATGCCTCACGAGAGAAGGCAGGAGTTCGTCCAGTTGAATTATAATAAGGAGATGGCTATCGTAGTAATAGATACCGAAATCGATGGGCCTCACAGGATGGTAGGAGTCGGAGATTATCGGATCAAAGAAGGACAATATGTTGCTGAAGTCTCCTTCATGATAAGAGACGAGTACCAAGGTCAGGGAATAGGAACTAGACTCCTTGAATATCTGACCATGATCGCTCAGGATCAGGGTCTTTACGGATTTACAGCCGAAGTACTCGCGGACAATAAGAAGATGTTGAGAGTCTTCGAAAAGATGGGTTATGATATAGAAAAAAGAAGAGAATTCGGAGAGATAATCTTAAAGATGAGGTTCAAATGAGGTGAGAAGATAATAAGCGATGAGGAGTGTATAGAAGAAAAAATCGAAAAAGATTGGGAGATCGATTTTAACGGGATCAAAGAGATAATCGAAGAAGCAGGAGATGATGGAAGACATCAGTTGATCGAAAGCGAAATGCGTAAAGTTCTCCAAATCGCGGGCATCTCGATGGCTAAAGGTAAGATAGTTAGAAATCTAGAAGACTGTTTAGATGCGGCAGAAAGTATCGGTTATCCCGTAGTACTCAAAGTGGTCTCGGAGGACATAGTCCACAAGATGGACGTCGGCGGTATTGCTGTAGGTCTTGAGACCAAAAAAGAAGTCGAAGATGCCTATCAGGCAATACATTCAAGGGTCAAAAATAGAAAACCCGATGCGAACATAAGAGGTATTTCCGTTGCGGAGATGGTCGAAGGCGGTGTTGAAGTCGTGATAGGTGGGATGATGGATCCCACTTTCGGTCCAGTAGTGATGTTCGGGTTTGGAGGGATCTACGTGGAAATATTCGAAGACGTAGAATTCAGAGTCGCTCCCATATCCATCGAAGAAGCACATCGGATGATGGCAGAGATAAATTCTTTTCCCCTGCTGACCGGCGCGCGAGGGCAAGGTTGTAAAGACTTGAATGCCTTGGCGGAAATGACCTCTCGAGTCGGGGATCTGATATACCACGTCGATGAAATAAACGATATAGACTTGAATCCGGTAGCGTCCCTGGCTGAAGGTGCTAAAGCTTTGGACGTTGCGATCAGTCTAGGGTGAGGTCTATCAAAGGATGGAAAAGAACACGCAGAGATCAAATATACCAAAATACTTATATCCAATTTTCATCTACAAATCTATCCGACATAAAAGCATCTAAAAAATCCTCCGGGGTCATAACGTGTCTGTTAAAGAAATCAAGAAGATAAAGAAGGCTGAAAAACAAGGCCTTAAAAAAGTGGAAAAGGCCAAAAAGAAAGGCGAAAAGATGGTACAAGAGGCTAAAGAAAAAGCACATCAGGAGAAAGAAGATGCTCTGTTTTCGCTGAGGAAAGAGTTAAAAGAAAAAAAGAAAGAAGTTAAGAAAGAAGCCGAAAACAAGTCTGAAAAAATAAGGGAGAGAGGAGAAAAAGAAGCAGAAAAAATAAGAAGTTCGACTAAAGAAAATATATCTAGGGCCGTAGATCACGTCCTGAAAGAGGTAATGGAGGTATGAACATTTGCTGTTTCCAAAGATGATGAAAGACCTCACGATCCTTGTCCATAAAAATTATACCCATGAGGTCGTGGATTCTCTTCAAGACGAGAGTGTTGTCGAAATAGATTCAGTAGATAGAGACGAGGATGTAAAAGAGCTCATAGAGGAAAAAAATATACCTGAAATCATCACAGATTTCACGGATTATGAGATGAGATTGTCCTCTATTATAGATATATTTGAAAGGATAGAAGAAGAAGGAGAAACAAGCATAAAAGAATTTTTGAATCCACCTGAACCCGAAAAGATTGAAAGGGAAAAAAAACCATTAGATGATCTATTCGATGAAGTAGATAATCTCCTAGAAGAAAATGGTAAAGAGATCAAGGAATTGAATTCCGAACTCACAGAGATAAAAGATAAGATAAAAGATCTGAAAGAAAAAGAAAAAGCCCTCAATATCATCATAGATATCGATATAGAATTGAGTTCGCTTGGTGAATCAACTTTTTCCGTTCTACGACTAGGAAAAACAAAAAACCCCACTAAGTTGAAAAGTGCCTTAGAGGAATTAGAAAGTGCTTTTTTCTCTAAGACCGGAAAGACAGAGGAGGAATATCTCGTATTGACTGGGGCTTATTTAGGGGAGAAAGAGGGATACGAAAGGGCTCTCAAAGAAGGAGATTTTAGGCCACTCAAGTTAGAGGAGCTTAAAGGGGATCCAAAAGAGGCTCTCGCAAGGGTAAAAAAGGGTCTTAAAAAGTTGAAGGAACGACGCGACTCGATTGTCGATGATCTGAGAGAATATAAAGAGGATTGGGAGAAAAAATACCAGGTGTTAAGAGAAGAGTTGAATATATATAGGGATAAAAAAGAGATTGTCCAGAATTTCGGCAGTACGGATACGACTAGCGTGATAAAAGCCTGGGCTGAAGAAGACGATATTGAAAAGGTAGAAGATGTTATCTCAGATTGCGCTAAGGGTCACGCCGAAATCGTCGATGAAGAACCTGTAGATCCAGATGAAGTCCCCATCTCTCTAGAAAATCCAAAACCTATCAAGCCGTTTGAGCTTTTAACGAAGATGTTCGCACCTCCGAGATATGACGAGGTCGATCCAACTATTATTGTGGGTCCTGCATTCGTTCTTTTCTTCGGTTTGATGCTTGGAGATTTTATTTACGGTCTCATACTAGCTGTTGGAGCCATCGTCATGATAAAAGGGCCTGGGAAGGTAGAAGAGGGGATAAAGAACTTCGGCTGGATTCTATTTGCAACGGGGCTCTCCACCATATTTTTTGGTCTTATCCAAGGGGGTTATATGGGACCAGGTAGAGATGACTATCATAACCTTATAGGTAGATTCGGTATCGAGACCCCTGCTTTACTGGAAACATTAGAAGGAGATGGACCCCTCATACTGCTAATCATCTCTTTGGTTATTGGAATAACCTACATCAATATTGGGCTCGTATTGCAATTGGTCCAACATATAAAACGAAAGAATTACAAAAGAATCATACTTGAAAATACATCATGGTGGTTGTTGCAGCCCGCCGCATTTATACTGATAGCTCCTATGATGGTTGAAGATTTTACCTTTACATCTACTGTAAACTACGCAGCCTATGGAATGGGGGCTGTCGGCCTAATCCTTTTAGCTCTTAGAGCTAAAGGACTGTCTTTCTTCGAGTTGACCGGCTTTTTAGGCGACTTTTTGTCTTTTTCAAGAATATTGGCCCTGGGATTGGCGACTGCGGGAATAGGGCTTACCGTGAATGTGATCACTGATCTGGTCGCTGGAGCAGATGTAGGCATGTTGATAGTCTGGCCCCTATTGGCGATAGGCACAATTGTTGCTTTATATGGCCATATCAAGAAAAAAAGTGATAAGATGACAGGGGTCGGTGGAGTTTTGATAATACTTGGCGCGATGGGTTTTGCAGATCCTTCATATCCATTCTTTGTATTAGCTCTTTTAGTATTCTTTGCTGGCCATATTATAAACCTCGCGCTTCAAGGTTTAGGTTCCTTTGTCCATTCGCTCAGGCTTCAATATGTTGAGTTCTTTGGATATTTCTTCGAAGGTGGAGGAAAGGAATTCGAACCTTTTAAATTTGAAAGAAAACACACAAAATTAAAAACTAAGGAGGAGATGACAAAATGAATATGAAATCGAAGTTTGGAAAAAGATTATTGATAGCTTTACTAATCGTAGCACTGGTGTTCAGTCTAGGATTTACTTCCTCGATAGGATCGGTGGAAGGACAGAGTGAAGATGCTACTGGAATCCTTGTGAATGGCCAAGACCTAGGGAAGGAAACGACGCTCAGTTTGGAACCAGATAAATCAGTAAGAGCTGTGCTCAGTGTTGACCTAAGTCAAGTTGATAACAACATAACGAATATCAATTGGACTTTCCCTGAAGAAGAGGGGTTCACTAAGAATGTTCTAGCCGAACACGAGAACGACGGATATTATCAAATAGAAGTCGCTTTTAGAGAATATGGCGAATATGACTTTAATGTGTTAGTCGATATAGAAGATGAAGACAATCTCACAGACGATCTTACAATTATAGTAGAAGAAGATCAGAGAGGTATGTTCTTGGCCACCGTAGGAGCCGGACTCGCAGTAGGTATTGCCGGCATGGGCGCCGGGATAGGTGTCGGTATAGCCGGTGCGGCCGGTGCAGGTACTATCGCTGAAAAACCAGACAAGTTCGGCTTATCACTGGTATTTCAGGCGCTACCACAGACTCAGGCTATCTATGGTCTTCTCGTGGCCATCTTGATTTTACTTTTCACCGGTGTGATCGGAGGGGGCGGTGCTATTCCGATACCTGTCGGTATCATGGCTGTAGGGATAGGATTGGCGGTCGGTCTTGCTGGATTATCTGCTATAGGTCAGGGCATCTCTTCAGCTAGTGGGATAGCTACTGTGGCAGAGGACAGCGAAATGTTCGGTAGAGGTATGGTCTTTTCAGTGCTTCCTGAAACCCAAGCTATCTATGGATTACTCTTATCGATCTTGCTTATGATATTCAGCGGTCTGTTAGGAGGAGGCGATGCCATGGCTGGAATAGATGTTCCTGTTGGTCTTGTCGGCATCGGAGCTGGACTCTCTGTAGGTATTGCTGGACTTTCTGGTATTGGACAGGGTATTGCTTCTGCCAGTGGTATCGCTACAGTCGCGGAAGATGAGACCATGTTCGGTAGAAGTATGGTCTTTTCAGTTCTTCCTGAAACCCAGGCAATTTATGGCCTTCTGATAGGCATTCTCCTGATCGTATTCAGCGGTATGATGGGAGATGAGCCAACGATGACGATGGGAATGGGGATCGCCGCGGTAGGAGCAGGTCTTTCTATCGGTATTGCGGGTATCTCAGGTATAGGCCAAGGTATCACCTCAGGTTCTGCTATAGCTGCCGTGGCTAACAGAGAAGAAACATTTGGAAAAGGCATGATATTCAGCGTGATGTCAGAAACTTTCGCAATTTTTGGCTTACTAGTGGCGATACTCATCATAGTCTCGCTTGGATTCATGGGGTGAGAGAGATTTCAGTAGAAAAGATCGTAGAGAAGATAAAAGCAGACGTTCAAAACAAGATTGACACCATAATGGAAAAAGAGAAAGAAAAAGCCGAAGAGATCAGAGAAGAAATAGAACGGGAAAAAGAAAGGAGATTGAACGAAATAGAGAAGGAAAAAGAAAGAGAGATAAAAACGTTGAAGAACAGGATCATATCCCAAGCGGAATTGGAATCTAGAAAGAAAAGGTTGAATATCAGGGAAGAGATGATCGAGAGAGTTTTGGATAACAGCAGAAAAAAATTGAGAGAGATGGATCCCGAAGATTATGATGAATATCTCGAAGAGTCGATAGAAAAATCTAGAGAGCTGCTAGATGGCGAAGTAGAGATCCACTGTCCAAAAGAATCAGAAGATCAAGTGAAAGATATCGCAAAAAAGATAGATTCTTCTCTGAAAGTTATCGGTGATCTAAACTCAATCGGCGGTGTAAAGGCAGTTTCAGATAAAGGAGCGACCATAGACTTGACTTTTGAAGCAAATATTGAACGAAAGAAAAAGCAGCTCAGAAAAGAAATATCTGATATATTATTTCCGGAGGAAGAGTAAGTGTTAGAAGATCTCATAGATAGTATAGGGATGACTAACTTCGTTTTCTTGATCATCGGTTTAGCTCTACTGCTGGTGATAATCCTCTTCATGAGTTATTACCGAGTGGTTATAAGCATAGCCAATTTTACCTACCCCAATGCGGTCTTCCGATCAAGTGGAAATCCTTATTTGAAAGAAAAAAAAATATCCGATCTGGTGGAAGGAGGTAATTTGAATGAAGTCTATTCAGAACTAGAGGAGGATGGATATGAAATTTCTAAAGAAGCGAGAGAAGATATCGATAAAGTCGAAAAAGAACTTGAGAATAAAAATATTGAGCTGATGAAAAAGGCTCACAGGACTTCTCCAGATGAGACAAAAAGGTTCACTAAAGCTTGGCTTTCGAGATATGATGTGAAGATGGCAAAACGCGCTATCAAAGCGATAAAGGAAGATAGATTAGAAGAAGTAGAGGACCGACTTTATCCGGTTAAAGAAATAAATGAAAAAGTTATAGATGACCTCAGCTCCGCTAGAAATCTGCAGGAAGCCCTTTCTATATTAAGAGGCACGGAACTCGAAGAGGTTCTGGAAAAGAAGGAATGGGAAGAAAAGCCCTTCGAACTCGATGTTACCTTAGACAAATACGCCTTCAATAAGTTGAAGGAGGGTATATTCAAAGTAGAGTCTGAGCAAAGAGCTCCTGTCAGGTATTTTTTCGGAAGATATGTCGATCTTCTAAATATCAAAATAATATTGAGAGGGATCAGAGAAGAAATTCAAAGCGAAAGGCTGAAGGATTGCATTTTACCTAAAGGGAGAGAATTACCGGAATGGAAGTTAGAAGAGATGGCTGAATCTACCAGCATCGACGAAGCTCTAGTACAATTAGAAGGGACATCATATGAAGATATCAGGAATAAGATGCAGTCAGATGAGAAGTTTGATTTTGAACATTACCTAGATAAAAAATTACTCAAAATGGTTACAGAACTCAACAATCAACATATCCTTACTGTAGGACCTACTTTGAAATATCTTGTGGGAAAGGAGTTAGAACTGAGAAACATGAGAGCTCTGATTCGTGGGATAAAAGAAGATGTTGATCCGATAAGAGTCAAAGAGTTGATGATCCTGGAGGATAATATATGAAAAAGAAGGTAGTAGTGGTCGGGAAAAAGGATATGACATTGGGTTTTTCCCTTGCTGGCATAGACGAAACTTTTACTCCAACTGACGAATATGAAAGCAAAAAAAGAATAAATAAGCTGTTAGAGTCGCCGGATGTAGGCGTCATATTATTATCAGAGGGTATAGCAGAAGAGATAAGAGAGCATATTCAGGGAAAAGAGAGAGAAAGAAAGGGAACGATTTATCCTATCATTGTAGAGATACCCGATAAAGAAGGTCCTTTAGAAGATAAGGAGGATCCTCTTAAAGGCAAGATAAAAAGAGCTGTAGGTATAGATATCACTTCACAGGAGGGAAAAGAATGATGTATAAATTTCATAAAGATTATTATTTTGAAATCCGTTCAGGAGGAAAGAAAATATGGTAAACGAAGCCGAGGAAAGTATAAGCAAGATCAAAGAACCTGATGAAGATGAAGGAGTTGGACGAATAATTCATGTTGCTGGTCCAGTCGTAGAAGCCGAAGGTCTTAGAGGAGTCGAGATGTACGAAGTGGTTGAAGTCGGCGAGGAAGGCCTGATCGGAGAAGTAATCGAACTTGACGAAGATGTTGCTACGATACAAGTTTATGAAGAGACCGGAGGTGTGAAACCGGGAGAACCGGTAGAAAGGACTGGCGAACCTCTTTCGCTAGAGTTGGGACCGGGTCTCATCGAACAAATTTATGACGGTATACAAAGGCCTCTAGAAGGAATAGTTGAAGAGACCGGCGATTTCATAAAGAGAGGTATCGAAGTCTCTCCTCTAGATGAAGAGAGGGAATGGGAATTTGAACCGAAAATTGAAGAAGGTGAAGAAGTCGAACATGGAGATATCCTCGGTATTGTAGAGGAGACCAAGACGGTCGAACACAGGGTCATGGTCCCTCCTGATAAAAGCGGGGAGGTAAAAGAGATAGTTTCTGAAGGAAAATACACTATAAATGAAACTATAGCGATTCTAGAGAACGAAGAAGGTGAAGAAGAGATAAGTATGAAACAGCGATGGCCCGTTAGAGTAGGTAGACCGATCAAAGATAAAAAACAGCCAGGAGAGCTGTTGGTCACGGGTCAGAGAGTGTTGGATACTTTCTTCCCTCTAGCTAAAGGGGGAACAGCGGCTATTCCAGGGGGGTTCGGGACTGGCAAAACGGTCATCCAGCATCAATTGGCCAAATGGAGTGATGCAGACATAGTCGTCTACGTCGGCTGTGGAGAGAGAGGTAACGAGATGACAGAAGTTCTCAGAGATTTCCCTGAATTAGAAGATCCATGGAGTGGAGAACCTCTGATGAAGAGGACCGTTCTGATCGCAAATACCAGTAACATGCCCGTCGCTGCAAGAGAAGCTTCCGTCTTTTCTGGTATAACTATAGCGGAATACTACAGAGACATGGGTTATAACGTGGCTTTGATGGCCGATTCAACTTCTCGATGGGCAGAGGCCCTGAGAGAGATATCCGGAAGGTTAGAAGAGATGCCTGGTGAGGAAGGTTTTCCCGCGTATCTAGCCTCTGAGCTCGCTTCATTCTATGAAAGAGCTGGTATCTGCGAGCTTTATGGTGATAGAGAGGGTTCTGTTTCCGTGATCGGAGCTGTAAGCCCTTCTGGAGGAGACTTTTCTGAACCGGTCACCCAGAACACTTTGAGGATAGCACAGGTCTTCTGGGCTTTAGATACCGAACTGAAGAACAGACGTCACTTTCCGGCTATAGATTGGTTGACTTCATATTCACTTTATCTCGACCAGGTAGGTAAATGGTGGGATGAGAACGTAAACGAAAATTGGCAGGATCTTAGAAGAGAGACCATGCGTTTGTTAGAAAAAGAATCTGAACTCGAAGAGATCGTCCAGCTAGTCGGACCAGATGCTCTACCCACCTCAGATCAATTCGCACTTCAGGCCGCTAGACTTGTCAGAGAAGATTTCCTTCAACAGAACGCTTTCCACGATGTGGATACTTTCTGTTCTCCAGAGAAGCAGTTCAGAATGCTCCAAATAATAATGGAATTCTACGAAACCGGACAGAGAGCTCTCGAAGAAGGCGTCTCCGTAGATAGTTTATCAGAAATGGATGTTATAGAAGATATAAGCAGAATGTCGAACATACCCTCGGATGAATGGGAAGAGAAATCTGGCCAAGTTGAGATGAAGATGAACGAAGAATTCAAAGAACTTGAAGAATCACTAGAACTCTCTTCTCCTCTCGAAGGAGAGACTGAAGAGGAGTTAGATGTTGAAGAAGAAGAGAGCAAGATGAATGATGAAGACATTACACCGGAGGAGGGATAGAGATGGTCGACGATATGTCAAAAAGGACGGAATATCAGAATGTTACTGAAGTTGCTGGACCTTTGATGGTAGTTGAAGGTATCAGCGATGTCGCTTATGATGAGATAGCTAAAGTCAAATTGCCGAGTGGTGAGGAACGGTTAGGGCAGGTACTAGAGGCTGGAACCGATCGTGCAGTCCTGCAGGTTTTTGCAGGAACTAGAGGATTGGATACTGATGAAACTAGCGTACAATTCACCGGCGAGGTCATGAAGTTCGGCGTCTCTAGAGAACTTCTCGGCAGGGTTTTCAACGGAATTGGAGAGCCTATCGATGGAAGTCCAGATATCATACCTGATGAAAGAAGGAATATAAATGGAGATCCTATAAACCCATCTGCTAGAGAATATCCTAGAGAATTCATCCAGACCGGTATTTCAACCATAGACGGTATGTTGACTTTGGTCAGAGGACAAAAATTACCTATATTCAGCGCTTCAGGTTTACCGCATAACAGCGTTGCGGCTCAGATCGCCAGACAGTCCGAAGTATTGGGTGAAGAGGAAGAGTTCGCCGTGGTTTTCTGTGCGATGGGTATCACCGCGGAGGAAGCGAACTTTTTCAGAAAGGACTTCGAGAGAACGGGAGCACTGGAAAGGTCGGTCCTGTTCCTGAACCTCGCCGATGATCCTGCTATCGAAAGGATAGTGATACCGAGGATGGCGCTTACTGCAGCTGAGTACCTCGCCTTCGAAGAAGATATGCAGGTGTTGGTCATTCTTACGGACATGACGAACTACTGCGAGGCCCTGAGGGAGATAGCTGCGGCGAGGGAAGAAGTACCTGGAAGAAGGGGTTATCCAGGTTACATGTACACTGATCTCGCGAACATCTATGAGAGAGCGGGCAGGATATTGAACAGAGAGGGGTCCATAACCATGATACCTATACTCACCATGCCCGACGACGACATAACCCATCCTATCCCTGATCTTACAGGATACATCACCGAGGGACAGCTCGTGTTCTCTAGAGAATTACATAGAAAAGGGATCAGGCCTCCTATCACGCCTGGTGAGAGCCTTTCTAGACTCATGGAAGAAGGTATAGGCGGAGAAAGAACGAGAGAAGATCACTCCGGCGTGAGCAATCAACTGTATGCTGCCTACGCAGAAGGTCTTGATCTTCGTGATCTTGTAGCTGTTGTGGGCGAAGAAGCACTCAGTGAACGAGATAGACTTTACCTTGAATTTGCAGAAGAGTTCGAAGAGCGATTCATAGATCAGGGAGTCGAAGAAGACAGGAGTATAGATGAAACGCTCGATATGGCCTGGGACTTGCTCACAATCATACCAAAAAAGGAATTGAAGAGGATAGATCAGAAATACATAGACGAGTACTATCCAGAGTGAAAAACTTCACTCCATCCTTTTAAGCGGTTTAGAGAGATGCCTCCTAGCTGAAACAGGCACCTCGTACCACTTTTCATTTAACTCTCTATCTACTTTCTCTCGTATCGCTTGATCTTCGTCTGCTTTTGTTCTACACCTCTTGCATCTATATCCTGCGTCTGTCCCCATCGATGACATCCTCTTCCCACATTCGGGACATTCTGGATTTCTGATTTTTACTGTCTTTTCCTCCAACTCTAGAATTTTCATTTTTTCTATATTTAGAGTCCTAGGCTCTTTTCTCACTCCTCCCCACAATTGAACCCCGTCCCCCACTATCAGCTTTTTTATGATTTCTCTGAACCCTTTCGTGGGTTCATAAGCCGCTGCGGTTATCTGGTCCGTCTCATCTTTTACATCGAAAAGTACATGTCCTCCTTCTATCGACCTTGGTTCTGAACATACCTCTCCTTCGATCTTTACTGAGTTCCAAGGCTCCATATCTTTGATTAGTGCCTGCTGTATATGATCGTCTGTGGCTTGATTGGTGAGAAATGTGACCCATCTTTCCGGTTCTTCTTCACCTATTTTATCTAGAGCTTTCTGTAATTCCTGTGAATCCTCCCCTCTTACACCATAGAGAACTGGGCAGGGAGAATTAGGAGCTATAGCCTGTTTGTTTTCTTCATGATCATAGCAATTAAAAGCACCATCGATTATATCATCGAGACGTCTGATATCTTCTTCATCTAACTCTCTACTAGTGCCCCACTTTTCTTCTCTACGATATGTTAGTAGTTCATAGGTCATATCTTTTGGTGTCCAGGCTAGAGCTGCTGAAGCACCGATCAAACCTCTTTTCTCTCCATAACCTTTGTACTCGAAACCATTTTGATCCAAATCATCTAAAACATCCTCCAACTCAACGACATCTTTAACAGCCTTCTCATACAGGTCTCGGGGAGGTCTTCTTTCGGCTAAGATCAATCCTGGATTAGTGTTCGAACTTCGAAAATGAGCTAATCCTTCTACCACTTTTTTAATCCTATCAAAATCTTTTTCTCTTTTCTCATGTGTACCTTTAAAGGTCCAGAGATCCCCATCTACATAACCTATCCTCTTTTCTTTTTCACTCCCTTTTCCGAACGTTAGAACAATGGCTCCGTTTCCTCTCGTCTTCCAGGGTACGTTAGGGTTTAGTCTAACCAATTTGGGATAATCCAACATCTGATAGTCTGTGAATTCTTTAATCAACTCAGTAGCTAAAAAAGTCGTACACATACCTTCTCTAGAATCCGTATCATCAACAGCTATGTACATATTATTTTATTGGATACGCCCACAATCTCTACATCTAGCTTTTCCCTCGCCTATCTCTATCAGTTTTCCCCCACATTCCCGACACCTTCTCTTATCTCCTTCTTCCTCCTCTTCATCTTCAGGTTCCGTGGATCTTTCTCCGACATCTGATTTCAAAAGATGGTCATCGATGTATTCTCTCACATGTATGGGTTCACCCACAGCTTTCACAGTCGTATCGGTCAATCGATCAAGATAGCGCTGCCTGGGATCTCCTTCACTAGCCATACCGATCACCCAATCTAAAAGAACAAAAATACCGTGCAGTTTACTAAAATTTCTTATCAAAGCATCGGATGGCTCAAAAGAGTAGGTCAAGGCTTCCACTTCTAACTTCATGATGGCTTTACCCAGTGTCTTTTTACTCGTGAATTCTAGAAGCGCTGAATAAAACACTTGAACTATACCAGCGGTCATCGGGAAGTACCATATCATAGAGCGAGCAAAGAATACAGAGGCAAGAAAATTGAGTATCAAATAAACTACCATGGAAGAAACAATTAAGTCGATAAAGTAAGCTATCAATCTCTTCAACCAATGCTTCTGTAAGGGCTTATTATTATGAAGTAAGTCGAAACCAGTTACCATATTTATCCTCTTGTTTTAGGTTTATACCCTCAGACTGCCCATCAATCATCATCCACATAAAGCCATTTGGCTTTTGAACATAGAGAGGGATTTTTGTCCCTCGCTATTGTCAGTTTTGGATTCGTCATCATCGGGTACTCTCTAATAGATTAGCATGTTCATATATTTTTTCATTCTTTTTTAAAAGCAGGAAAAGATATGCACCATGTTCAAAGTTTTAAGATTATCGAATAATTTATTACCGATGTCTTAAATTAGCATCGGCATGGAATTATTTATATTAGATTATCGGGAGTGCGACCCTGATAAATGTACTGCAAGAAAGTTGATAGACAATAAATATGCTGATAAAATCGTGAATGATAGAGAACTGGGAAGAGATGGTATATACCTAAGTCCGATATCAGAGAAGGCTATATCTCCAGAAGATAAAGAAAAAGCAAAGAAGGGAGGCATAAGAGCTATTGACTGTACCTGGACAGAGGCGGAAGAAAAAATACCTGAATATGAGAATGGAAGGGCTTTGCCTTATCTAGTGGCAGTGAATCCAATAAATTACGGTAAACCTTTCCAGCTCACGACTGTCGAAGCTATCGCCGCCGCGCTTTACATATTTGGTGAGGAGGATCAAGCAAGTGAAATACTCTCAATTTTTAACTGGGGAGAGCAATTCATCGAGATGAATAAGAATCCATTGAACGATTATCAGGAAGCAAAAAATAGCTCCGATATCGTAGAAATTCAAAAAGAATATATGAAGTGAATACTTTTGATATCATCCCTCTGACGGAAGCATGTTAGGTATCCCATCATCGATAGGGTATTCTATATCACATTTTTTACAGTGCAAAGTACCCTCTTCGATCTCTTGAGAGTCGTCTTCATCTGAGGATTCATCCGTTTCAGAAGAAATCAGTTTCAATTCGCCCTTGCATTTAGGACAGCGGAGGATATCTAGCAGATCCCTTTTCATGCTTATTCATCTCCTTGATAGCAAAAAACTTTTGCGTTAAAAGGCTAAAAGACATCTAAACTGTCGGGAAGATCGTTCTTTTTCCGTAAATAGTTGACCTGAGTCCTAGTGTAACGGTACTTGATATCACATTTTTCATCTTGAAAATCCCACGGATCCACTATCAAAAGATCATCTTCCCTTATCCACATCCGTTTTTTAAGTTTTCCTGGAATCCTGCCTAATCGAGATTTGCCGTCCTCACAGATTACTCGAACTCGGGCTCCTCCAAGCATATTCTCAGCTATAGCAAACATCTGTCCTTCGCTTCTATTTGGGTAAGGCACCCTTACGACTTCATCTTCGTCTCCATTGCTCAAATTTATCAATATCCCATAAGATGTGGGCTTTATATATTCTTTGTTTAGAAGTAAGTAGGTTTCAAATTCAGAGTAGATCATAAAGATATGGCCGAATTACATACGAAAGTGTGGCCATAATATTTACAAGCAGCAATAGAGAGACCAGCGCTACAGGTTGTGGATTGAGCACGAAAAAGAGAACCGTACCCCCTGCAGGAGGATGTTCTAACCATAGAGATACCATAGCTAGAATGGCCGCACCCAAAGCTAAAGAAACGGCCAATTCAGGAGATAAGATAGAGGGGGAGATAGCACTAAATCCTAGACCTATAAGACCACATATAAAGTGACTACCGATCACGCGTCTTGGATTGGCCGTCTCACTATTTGGCATCGCGAAAACGATAAAGGCTGTAGAACCTGCAGCTGCTACAAGTACTATCTCCTCCCCCAATAACGGCAGATTGAGACCTAAATAAAGGACTAAAGCTGCAAGAAAGCTTTGACCGACATAATGTTTTATGGTTTCCTGTTTC
Organism: Candidatus Natronoplasma sp.; assembly: GCA_048621055.1. Taxonomy (GTDB): domain Archaea; phylum Thermoplasmatota; class Thermoplasmata; order Halarchaeoplasmatales; family Halarchaeoplasmataceae; genus Natronoplasma. The sequence continues at coordinate 38,629 of JBMCXO010000001.1, forward strand.
AGTTTTCTATCGAATATTCTGACCATCGGCAAAGGATAAATAAAGACATAAAAAATACTTTTTGCCCAAAACCGGTTATAAGGAATCGATAATGGTTCAATAAAAAACCTCTTTTGATGGAAAAGAATATAATATCCCCGGGTTTTCCTTAGACCGATAAACATGAAACTAGAAAAAATATACGAGCTAGCGATCAAGATGGGGATGGAAGGAGATGTCAGAGATGAAGAAGAATTGGAAAAAAAGCTGGAGGAAGCTAGGGAAGAATATGAAGAATTAGAAGGTAAAGACAAAGAAGTATTTGACGAGCAAAGATTGAAGAATCCATTCCATGACTCAAGACTGCTTCACGGAGATCCATCTACTGAAGTGAAGAGGATCTTGGCGGGGATAAACATCGATACAGGCGAGATCATGTTAGCCGATCGTTTATCTGAAAAAGGGGAAGATGTAGACCTCGTACTAGCACACCATCCAAGAGGAATCGGTCTAGCTTCGATGTATGAAGTCATGGAACTTCAAAAGGATATGTTGGAAGAGTGGGGGGTACCGATCAATGTCGCTGAAGGGATGGTGAATAAAAGGATGAAGGAAGTAGAAAGGAAAATCAAAGGGGCGAACTTCAATCAAAGCCTCGATGCTGCTAAACTCCTAGATATACCTATGATGTGTCTTCATACCGTTACGGATAATCTTGTGGAGTCCTTTTTGAGCGAGAAAATTGATGAGGAGGACTTCAAAAAAGTGGAGGATGTTTTGGAGTTCCTCAAAGATATACCAGAATACCACGAAGCAAGAAAGTTCAATGCAGGACCTGATATAATCGTGGGTAGCGAGGATAATCGGGCGGGAAAAGTCGTAGTTGAGATGACAGGTGGAACCGAAGGTAGCGAAGACTCATATGAGAAATTGGCCGACGCAGGCGTTGGGACCATAATCGGGATGCATCTAAGTGAAGATCATCGAGAAAAAGTAGAAGAAAATCATATCAATTACATAATAGCGGGCCACATGGCAAGCGATTCGCTCGGATTGAATGTGTTTTTAGACGAGCTAGAGAAAAACGGCGTCGAAATAGTTCCCTGTAGTGGGTTCATCAGGGTTTCGCGAAATTGATGATCGAGATAAAAGACCTCAGGAAGTCCTACGGGACTTTTGAAGCTCTAAAAGGGGTAGATTTCTTTTTGGAAGAAGGGGACATATACGCTCTTTTGGGCTCGAACGGCGCGGGTAAAACTACTCTGATAAAGATACTTACAGGTCTATTACAACCATCTTCCGGTACTGCGAGGATCGACGGTCAATCTGCTAGGCATAACAAGAAGATCAGAGGTCGGTTTGGATACATGCCCGAACACCCAGACCTTTATGAAAAATTAACAGGTGAAGAATTCCTACATATGATGGGGTCACTAAAGGGTGTTGAGGAAGACATATTATCCGAGAAAATCGAAAGTCTATCTCTTGATCTAGAGATAAACGATCATCTACATAAAGAGATGGGGGGTTATTCTAAAGGTATGAAACAGAAGATCCTTTTCATGAACGCCGTCATAAACGACCCTCCTAATCTTATATTGGATGAACCAACGAACTCTTTAGATCCAAGATTTTCCCAAGATATCAAATCCAGGATAAAGGAATTGGCTTCGCGAGGGAAATGTATTCTGATGAGTACTCACATCACTCCAGTTGCTGAAGACGTCGCAGATAAAGTAGGCATAATAGAGAAAGGACGTCTTGTAGCGGAAGGAACTGTGAACCAACTGAAAAGAGAAACTGGTTCGGATAACCTAGAACAGGTGTTCATAGAGGTGGTTAATCACGCCCAAAAAGATCCTTGAACTATTTTCTTCGGATATACTAAGATCTTACAGAGGATTTAAACGAAAGGTAAAAGAACATCCCGCGATGATCTTATGGTTTATCCTTCTTATGTTCGGAGGTTTTTGGCTTATACTCTCGATGATAGAATTTCTAGCCGGTCTGGACGAACTTCTACTCGATCCCTCTCAAGGCAACGTACTCTTCAGTATTTTTTTCTTTTTTGTAGCAAAGTCCTCTGCAGAAACGATCGAAGGAGTTTTGAAGGATAGGTCGCAGAAACATTATTTTTCCTCCCCCTTGAATCCAAGTTCTATTTTTTATTCCAAACTACTCAGAGTTTGGTTTTACAATCTTTTACTCTTCGGAGTAGCCATGAGCGTGACTTCATTGGTTGTCGGAATATGGAATATAGAACTACCTATCGATCGTAGATTTCTCATCCTACTTTATACACTGATGGTTTTAGCACCTCTAGTCGGATTCAACATCTCTGTCACATCGCACGTCAAGAATAGATGGCTCAAGAAGATCAATTTGGTGATAGCTGGACAGATGATCACTCTTGCAGCTATAATTCTACACTCTGGACTCTCCCCTTTTTACCAGATCGGATATGCTATCTTGATGTTAGTAAGTTCTCTGATGATAGCGGTTTTTTTGAACGCACCTTTATATGAAGAAGTATGGACCAATAGTAGTCAAAATACAGAAAGTTCAACACTTCACCATAAAGGCCTAGAACTGCCAAATTTTATCTCCGAACCCACTAGGTTGATAGCAGAGGTCGAATTCAAAAGAAGGTGGAGAAGAAGACAGGTTCTAGCTTCTATAGCGGTGGTCACTATGATGGGGATTGGACTGATATTCATCTATTCAAGCCTTGGTCCTCGTCCTGATCTCGGTCTCGGTCTCGGGAAGTATTTCTATCCGTCCCTTATCGCGATGACTGCTTTTTTGGCAGCGGTAATACATACCTTGATCCCGTCGCTTAATCTGTTCAGCAGAGACGGTGTCAGATTGTGGTGTATACGTACGCTTCCCAGCGAGATGAAAAAGATAGCGTCAGGAAAGGCATTAGCGATCATTTTAACGTCTCCGATCATGATCGTGATGATCGCTCTACCTCTACCGTTGATACTCGATTATCCTCTCTCGTTCGTGGTCTTTTCTGCGTTTTCTTCATCCATATTCATATTCGTAATGAGCGGGATCGGCCTTTGGGCTGCAGCAAAATTTCCGAACTTCAACGAGAGTACAAAAGGGTCTCCAGACATCATAACGATGTATTCTATGATAATGTTAGCTATGATATTGTCTGTGATGTTTTTAAGTATCCCTTTCACTTTGATCGAGATGGACCGGATCCTTGCTATTTTGAGTGTGATACTTGCCGCAGACCTATCTGCTCTATTCATGATATCGATGTTCAAAAGAAGCTCGACTATATTAGAAAATATGGAATTGGACTTCTAGAATCCATAACAATATTATACATAAACACATTTGTATACATATGAAGTTACTCCTGTGTATAACCGGCGCTTCTGGTGTAATATATGGAAAAAGACTTCTTGAGGTCTTGAGTAAAATTGAAGATGTAAAGATAGAACTGATCGTATCTGAGGCGGGTAAAGACCTGCTGAAAAGTGAACTCAATATAGATCACCAGAGGTTGTCTCAGATAGCGGACGAAGTCTATGATCCTGAAGACCTAGACTCGCCGCCTTCCTCGGGTAGTTCATTATATGATGCCATGGCGATAGTGCCGTGTTCGATGTCATCTCTATCGAAGATCGCTAATGGTATATCTGATAATTTGATCACTAGAGCAGCAGCGGTTTTCTTGAAGGAGGATAGAAAGCTCGTATTGACACCGAGAGAGACCCCTATGACAACTACCTGGTTGAAGAACATGTATGAACTCTCCGCAGAGGGGGCGATAGTTTTACCCGCTATGCCTGGCTTCTATCACGAACCAGAATCCGTAGATGATATCGTAGACTTTATAGTAGGGAAGATCTTAGATTCGATGGGAATAGATAATTCGTTATTCGAGCGGTGGGATGAAAAGTAGTGGGAGCGGACCAATTGAACCCTTTTCTTTATATAGTATTTAGCTTTTTGATTACAGCGGGATTTTATCATGACCGAGCATTCCTTGACCGATGAACTGGAATCAGAGTTAGAAGTGATAGAGAGGACTATCAAGATTCTAGACGTGATCAAAGAGGAACAGCCCATCGGGATAAGCAAGCTTAGTAAGAAAATGAATATAGAGGAACACAGGATAAGGTATTCTCTCCGTTTACTCCAGAAAGACAAAATCATAGAACCTACGAGTCATGGAGCTTCTCTTACAGAAAGGCACGAAAAATTTGAAAAAGATTTGACTGAAGACCTCAAAAAGATGAAAGAGACCATCGAAGAGCTCATCGAGATGCTTCCAAGATAAAAAATGTTTAATAGGATATCCTTTTAGCATTTTGTTGCTAAATGCCGTCGTAGCTCAATCGGCAGAGCACTCGGCTGTTAACCGAGCGGTTAGCGGTTCGAATCCGCTCGACGGCGCTTCTTTAATTTTTTGGATTAAAAAGATCGTCATAGATTAATGAGAAAACCTCTCGGAGAAATCGCTGAATTTTTGATTTATATTTTCTTCGTATCTTAGGAAAAATAATGAGATTGAAAATGCAATGATCACGCTCACTACTATATCGATAGGAACATGAAGATCAAAATAAATACGAGAATAAGCAACAATCATGGCATAACCTAAGAGCGGGAGTCTGTACTTCCATGACTTGAAAAACAATATGGGGGTGAAAGCCATTGCAGTATGGCCAGATGGGAAACGTGGAGTTATCACTTCCAAGGCCGCATCCTCCGGTCTAGGTACACCAAATCCATATTTTAAAGAGTAGGTTATAATCAAAACAGAAACAAGCGAAACCAAATAGGTAGGAAATCTTTTTCTATCCTTGTAATACAATAATACCGGTACAAATAAGAAAACCACAACCCAGGTCATATGGGTCGATATTAAGAATAATTCCCTAATCATCTATTTGATATCAATTCGATTTATAGAATATAAATTTATCCCGAATAATCGTTCTGATAGTGAAATGTAGAATTCGATGATTTCACGAAGCTACTACTTATAGTAAAAGGGCCGATTGTTTATACTATAAAAAAAAGATTTTCCTACTTTCTATCTATTATCAACTTTCCTAATACCAATGATACGACTATGAATATGGATTCCACGACAAAAATGATAGCTGTATCGAAACTATAGAGAATAAAGATGTTCCTCCAACCTATCATTAAAGCCAATATAGGAAGACCCGTCGGAGCTAACCCTAAAAAACTCCCAAATCCCGAACGTAAGCTCAGGGTTTTGCCCTTTTTCTCTTTGTAAAGTTCAGACAGCATGGTCAAGCTCGGAAACAGAAAAAGACCAGAGACATTCCCCAGTAGGGGAAAGATAACTATCATCATGATGTAGTTCAAAGTGGAGTCTATTAGTATCGTAGCTACACCGAACGCCGCTATGGATAAGAGGATAAATTTTTCCTTCCAAATGAGTCTGAAAGAGCTCCGCAGGGGCAACTGAAGAATTGCATATAAGAATCTACATTCTGGAGAGGACAATCCCTGCCTGAGCATCAGATATCCTCCAAGCTCTCCTCAATACTCACCAATTAGGTTGGACCAGTCAATCGGCCGACAAACATGATCAAACAAGCTAAAGATATGTAAGCTAAAGCAACTGTTTTCTGTTTTACTTTCTTCATCGTCCTAGTATGTATTGGGATTCTTAAAGATTCAGTAGTAATCTTATAGATATAAGTTTAAAGAAATATTAGAGAATATAATGCGAGGGATGGGATTTGAACCCACGGACCCCTACGGGACAGGATGTCCTATCAGACCCATGGAAGTTTGATCTTAAGTCCTGCGCCGTTGGCCTAGCTTGGCTACCCTCGCATTATGAGCTTCAGCGAGTAATCGAGGGGGAATGAGGAATATTTTATTCCTCAGCTACCCTCGCAAGTTGAAACGAGTTTGCGAGTGAAACTTGCGTGTTAGTGGAAATTCTTTCCGCGTAACTCGCAGAAAGGAATGAGTTCACTGATTTCTTTTAATTTGTATCTTTGGTTAAGTGGAGGGAATATTTTATTCCTTCGGAAGGAAGATGCGGAAATTTCTTACCATAAAGCATAATATCCCCTCACATATCTTCTTTTGTTATGCGACTGCCTACAGGATGCAATTCGTTGGACACATTGCTCGGAAAGGGGATAGAGTCAGGGATAATCACCGAGTTTTTTGGTGAAGGAGGGAGCGGAAAGACCAACGTCTGTTTGCAGTTGGCAAAAAATGTAGCTTTGAAGGACAAAAGAACCATCTTTATCGACACCGAAGGTGTTTCAGTGGAGAGATTAGAGCAGATCTCAGGAGAACGATCCGAGAAGGTGATGGAGAACACTATCTTCTTCAAACCTCATTCATTTTCAGAACAGGAAAAATGTATCAAAAAGGGCTCACGGTTAGCTCTGAACAGTGATAAAGATTTCAATCTATTCATCGTAGATAGTTTTACCACATTCTATAGATCTCTCTACAATTCAAAGAAAGAAGACCGAATCTCTTCGAGATTAGGGCGCCTTTTGATAGAGCTGATGAGGGTCGCTAGGAAAAAAGATATTCCCGTTGTGATCACCACCCAGGTATACGAGAGTGATGACGGAAAAAAACCGGTAGGTGGTCACGTACTTTACCATAATGCCAAGACGATAGTTCTTCTAGAAGTGCTAGAATACAATATCAGAAGAGCTGTTCTCGAAAAACACAGATCGCAAGCGAAAGGTAAAAGCGCACGTTTCAAAATAACTGAAGACGGGATCGTGACCCCATGATCCCTAAATTCAATTAGATTCAAAAGGATTAAATAACTTAGCCAAATTCATTCATCATGAAGCAGGTAAGGCCAGCCAATATCAGCGATGTATACGAACTTCGCGCTGAAACTATAGATTATTTTTTCCCTGAAAGGGATGATGAGATCAACTTTTGGGAAGAGATCGCCTCAGATTACGGAAAAGACGTGCTGCATCTCATGTGTGGTACAGGAGAGATATCCATGGGGCTGGCCAAGAAAGGTTTTAACGTTACCGCTCTAGACCTCACTAAAGCTATGATATATGTCGCCGAGGACAGGATCGAGGAAGAGGAAATAGAAAATATAGAATTGCTTAACGAAGACGCGAGATATTTTAGCTTGGACAAAAAATTTGACTTCGCTTTCGTTTCTACAGGAGATTACCATCACTTCACCTCTAGAGAGGATATTGATGAGTTTCTAGCCAAGTCTTACGCCCATTTGCGCCCCGGCGGTGCCTTGGCAATCGAATTGTTTCCACTACCCGATGATGATTTTCAAAGAGAACAGAAAGAATTCGAACCTTTAAGAGCTCCTCCTGAAGGTATGGACGTCTGGAAAACCAACCAGACTAGTTTCGATTCAAAATCACAGTTGCTTGAGATAAAAGAAGAATTGTTCGTCGATAAACAAGATGAAGCGAAGAGAGGTAAATACGACATCCAGTTAAAACTTTTTTCTAAAGAAGAGATGAAAAGTATCTTGGAAGAATCAGGATTTGAGAATATAAGGTTCCTCGATAACGAGCATTTCACGCCTTATCTGAAAGATGCGGATACTTGGGTAGTGATCGCCGAGAGATGATCATTCATACGAAATCCTCTAGAGTTACTTCGTCTTTAGTTTCGATCTTTTCATCTTCAGAGGTATTTTCTTCACCTATATTCCCATCATCCTCATCATCGAAATCATCTGAGAAGAGGTCTGACTGTTTGTTACCTGCTAAAAGAGCCTCTTTATCCCAGCCGAAAACGTCCGTAACTCTAGACAGTGTTTTAGCGATCCTCTCAGCATAGTATTTCCAATCTGGCTCCTTTTCTAACTCATAATCAGAGAGCCATGGCTCCACCTTCTGAGGCGTTTTTCTCGCATCGGTAACTATCCATGATACCTTCATCCCCGGAGTGAATTGATACCCCAAATCTTTCATCTTCCTAGCGGCCTGGACATTCGGCATGCTATCTGGGTTCTTATAATAATCAAATTTTTTGCAGGTTCTAGATATCACCAATTTTTCGAGCTCTATCTGACCATCTCTCACTTCTCTTATCAATTCCTTAGCTCTCTCCACAGCACCTTCTACATCGTCATCCAATATATACTCAAATATTTCCCTAAGTGCCTCATCTTGAGCCTGAAAAGAGTCACTACGTCTCAGTTCATATCCTCTGACGAGCAGATCTTCTTCAGGCCAAACAACTCGCCCGACATAACGCTTTTTTTTACCGTGGCTGAAGAAAGGATTAAGGACTTTCTCGAATTCTAGTATGATCGCTTCCCTAGTGTAATCTCGAGCGATCTCTTCACTTATGTCGATGGTCTTCTCTAAATCTTTCTCAGGCGATTGAAAGAAAACGCTGTCAGTATCCGAATAAATCACCTTTAACCCATCATCTTGTAATTCTTTTATAAGCTGTTTGATATTCTCTCTAGCAAATGCGGTTATGCTTTCCCCGATATCGGGATCAGTAAATCGATAGAAAGATGACGCGAAAACACCGTAAAAAGAATTCATGAGGACCTTTATCGCGTTTTGTAGACCTCTATAATAACTCTCCTCTTTTCCTTCAGCTCGTTTCATCTTCACTTTGACTTCATCCCTCTCTTCCATCAAATTCTCAAGTATCTCGGGTAATAGACCTTTCTTTTCTTCTGGAGTCAAAAATTTTGACCCTGTAGGGCTTCTTATATCACCCTTTTCCGAAAGTGTTGTGAAGCAGATATTGTTCTGGATGATTATACTAGGATACATACTCTTGAAATCCAAGACGCTTACCCAATGGTAAAGACCCGGTTCGATAGAGTGAACATAGCCACCTTTGATCTTGCTACGCTTTCCACCGTGGGATGTGAGCGGAACACCTACGCCGTTTTCTTCAGCTTTTCTGATCAGGATTGAATCGACCAAAGTGGAAGTCCTTGGATTCAAACCCTCTTCAACCGGAAGTTTTGCTACCGTGCCCATATCCATAGCCTTGCTCAATACTTCCAGTTCTTTTAGTACATTCAGTGCCAACTCGGCATCTTTTACACAGTACTTTTTTACTCTCTCCGAGTTCCTCTCCCATTCTTCGTCTATTTTAGAGGAGTCTACATCATCTTTTTCTTCACCGAGCAGCTCTTCAGAAACATGATTAAGGGTCTCCCTTTTCAGATTTAATTCGGACTTGACGCTCCACCACGCGTCGGCGATGATCCTTCCATTTACGGACCAGTATCTCTGACCTTTTTTTCTAAGCTTACCATTATCTCTACCTAGATTTATTTCTTTGATACCAATGTCTTCAGCTCTTTCCACCAATTTCGGTAGATCATAACCGTTTATATTGTAACCAGTTATTACGTCGGGATCTTTTTCATGTACAAAACTCTCAAATGCCTCTATCATCTCTCTCTCTGAACCATCTAAACTCAATGTTTCTTTGTCGCCTTCGGTCTCCATCACGCATCCGATGGTCAATAACCTCTCGTCTTCCAAGCTGTTCTCTATATCGAAACTCAAAATATCTAAGTCCGGTTTTATAGGGTCAGTATTATCGAACGTCTCCACAGACATTATCTCCTCAGAGGTGTAGGAATCGTCATCTATCAATTCTCCACTAACTTTTACAGTAGAACTCAGATCAAAGTCGTAGATGAACCTCTGTACGAATGGGATATCCGCCGCCAAGACCTTACATCTCTTTCTTAATCTATTCCTATATCCCGGTACCTTCCACGGATAGGTGCAGACGATCTTTTTACACGTTTTTTTTCTTCCATCGACCCATAGTTTCTCCGTAGTTATCTCCTTTATCTCGTCGTCCTTTTCCAATTTTCTTAAACAGTCTTCTGGGGGCTCGACCAGTTTAAAATAAGGTCTAAAATCATCATAAAGTAAAGTTATCGAAACTCCTTCATTGGTCCTTCCAAAAAGTTCTATGACCACACCGTCTTCGATCTTGCTGTAAGAGCCTGAGAGAATTCTCACAGTTCTTTCGACCATATTTCACTCCGACACTATCTTTATTATGTCTCCATCTTTAAGTTCGTGGTCTCTACCTATTACCCTATCAGTTCTAGCATCTATAGCTCTTATAAATCCTTCCCCGATATCCGTATGCACCGTAAAGGCTAGGTCCTCCGCCGTGCTTCCTCTTTTCAAAAGATATGCATCGGGTAAAACACGCCCTTCCTTATCGGTGTAATCGTTCTCATTTTCAACGGGATAGACAACTATCATCTCTAGGACTTCATAGACCGCTTTTTCCATTGTTTTCTGGACGCCGAGGCCGTCGTTCTTTTTTATGAACTTTTTAATCTTCTTCAATGCTTCTTTTTGTTCCCTAGATATATCATCCCGCTGTATTTTGAAATCGTTGTCTCCGGGGATATAATCTACGATGTTGTTCTCCGCTGCCTTCCGAAGGGCCAATTCATACTCCGCCGAAGTCGGGATAACAGGATAGTCTAGACCTTTGAGCGCCTCCAATTGATCTTCACTACTGATATCGGCTTTATTGGCAGCTATGATCATGGGTTTGCTCTTTCTTCTTATCTTTTGAGCTAAATCGAACAATTCTTCTGAATCCCAGCTTGTTGGATTTTTGGGGAGATCCAGCTCTCTAAATGCATTGGTCACTTCCCCTTCAGAAACACCGAGCCCCGAAAGTTGATCGTAGATCACCTTTTGTATTTTCGATCCGCTGACTTCTATCTTTCTAGAGACTTTGTCCCAGTTCTTTTCCAAGATGCCTTTTAACCAGTGGTCTATCTCTTTTTCCAAAAATTCTACATCCTGCTTAGGATCATGTTCACCTTTTTTACAGGGCTCCCCTTCTTCATCGGTGGATCCGCTTGCATCTATGATGTGTATGAGGGATGATGCCTGTCTTAAATCATCTAAAAACTTGTTACCCAAACCCCTACCAGTATGGGCGTCTTTGACAAGACCCGCCACATCGATCAACTCTACTGGAACCATCCTAGTCCCCGCTTTACAAGGAGAATTGTTCGGATCACAGTCCTTCCCGATCTCCACATGGGGACATCGGTGAGTGACGTACCCTATACCTCTGTTCGCATCTATCGTTGTGAACGGGTAAGATGCAACCTCTACCTCTGCTCTAGTAGAAGCGGAGAAAAAGGTACTTTTCCCTACATTCGGCTTCCCGACAAGGCCTACTTCCATTTTAACTTCCCTATTTAGTTACTCAAACCCATGGCTTCATTCAGATCGTTCTTGATATTATTTCTTAACCGAGCTCGGTTCCACAGGAATAGCACATCATCGCGTCTGGTTCGAGTTTTGTCCCGCATTCTGGACACTCGATCTTATCGTCTTCACCTTCGCCTTCTTCACCTTCACCTTCTTCTTCTACCAGATCACTTAGGTCTTCTCCACACGCATAGCACATCTCGGCTCCAGGGCTCAATTCGGTTCCACATTCTGGACAAGTGAATACATCTTCGGCTTCGGGTTCTTCCTCTTCAGGTTCTACTTCCTCTTCAGGTTCTACTTCCTCTTCAGGCTCTACTTCTTCCTCAGGCTCTACTTCCTCTTCAGGCTCTACTTCTTCCTCAGGTTCTACTTCCTCTTCAGATTCTACTTCCTCTTCAGGTTCTACTTCCTCAGGTTCCACTTCCTCTTCAGGTTCTACTTCCTCTTCAGGTTCTACTTCCTCTTCAGGTTCTACTTCCTCTTCAGGCTCTATCTTCTGTTCTACTTCGGGTATCTCTCTTTCTTTCTCTTCAGGTATTTCTACTTTCTCAGGTATCGCCTTTTCGATGCTTGGAATTCTTATCTCTTCTCCAACGATCTCCTTTTGTTTTTCCAACATCTTCTTATGAGCTTTTAATAATTTTCCTCTTATGTCAGCGAATTCCTTATCTTTTTCTAAAAGATTTCGTTCTTCTTTGGCTATCTTTCTGGTCGTTCCAAGAGTATCTTCGAGAGTTGTTTGGAGGTCTGATAAAGACTTGAGGCTTTCTCTTCTTTTTTCAAGAACGTCTTCTTCCTTCCGAACGATATAATCCTCCCTTTCATCCAAGTCCTCTTCCCTTTGGAGTACCGCTTCTTCTCTTTCGAGGACCTCTTCCTTTTTCTTCACTACATCATCTTTCAATTTTTCGATATCGTCTACCGCATTGGAAAATTCATATTTCAATCTCTCAACTTCGTCTCTCTCAGAATCCAATGATCCTCTGATATCTTTGAAATCATTTCTTTCTGACTCTAATTCCTCTTTGAGATTCTTAAGCTTCTCTGCTTCTTCAATCAATTCTGATTCTCTAGCGGCCAATTCTTCTTCTTTGTTAGAAAGTTGATCGGCCTTCTCATCCAGTTCTTTCTCTCTCTCACTCAACTTTTCCTTTCGTTGTTTAAGTTTTTGTAAGTAACCTTCCATTTCGCCAAAATCAAGATCATCTTCAGCCATGTTTTTGTGCCTCCTTCGAAATAAAGTATTCCATTATGATTAGTATAGGAATATTATATCTTACTTAAGTAACTTACGCATCACATCAAAGATAACGGTTCGAAAATAACGGTTCGAAACAAAAAATATTATTTCTAATCACATTTATGGGGTTTTATGGTAGAACTAGATATGAATCTGCTCGGCTACAAACTAAATCCGCCTCTGATACTTGCCTCGGGTATACTGGACCAGACCGCCGGGACAATGAAACGCATCGCCAAAAAAGGTATAGGTGGAATAGTCACTAAATCTATAGGGAAAAAACCGCGAGAAGGTCATCAAAATCCAACCGTGGTGGAATTAGACACCGGGCTATTGAATGCCATGGGACTGCCGAATCCAGGTATCCAGGATTTTAAAATAGAATTAGATAAGCTTCAAAGATCAGTGAAACAAAAACCGATCATAGGTAGTATATTTGCTTCCAATCCTGATGATTTTGTAGAATTAGCCCAAAAGATGGTGAGACACGGAGCCAATATGATAGAGTTGAATCTCAGCTGTCCACATGCAGAGGGCTACGGAGCCTCTATTGCCTCGGATGACGAGATGATGATCGAGGTCATCGGGAGGGTTAAAAAAGAGATCGAAGAACCGATCCTTACCAAATTACCTCCATCAACCGAAATCGCTAGGAAGGCTGTACTTGCGGAAGAAAGCGGCTCCGATGGTATTGTATGTATAAATACGGTCAGAGCGATGGCGATAAATTTTGAAACTCAAGAAGCGATACTGGGAAACCAAATAGGTGGATACAGCGGGGATGGAATAAAACCTATAGGGCTTAGATGCGTGTTTGAAGTTTACAAAGAAGTAGATATCCCCATAATAGGATGTGGAGGAATAAGCCGGGGCAGAGACGCCTTAGAATATGTACTCGCTGGAGCCTCTGCACTTCAGATTGGAACCGCTTTTCACTCACGGGGAAAAGAAGTCCCAAAAAGGATAACTAATGAGATGAAAGAGTTGATGGAAAAAGAAAATATCGAAGATTTGAAGGAACTTGTTGGTGAGGCACACTCATAAATAAAAGAAGAAATATTATGTGGTATGGTGGAGAACGATGAAGGAACCCGATCCTGAGGAGTTCGTCGAGCACCAAGATTATGGTGATTTTACTCAGATAATCACCCATATGTACAGGGCGGAGGTTCAACGATCATACAACTGGAGGAACCGGCTCGATAGGACCACCGAGTGGTCGATAGTCATACTTTCAGCTCTGACCACATGGACCTTCAGTGTACCTGGAAGACGACACGAACTGCTCCTCAGTGTCTTGATATTTATGGGGACACTTCTATGGATCGAATCGAGAAGATTTAGGTATTATAATGTTTGGTTGAGTCGAATAAAAACACTCGAAGAAAATTTTCTAGCTAAAACACTTTCTCCAGACAAAAAAGTCAGTACTAGGAAGTGGATGGATACTTTGGCTAACGACTTAAGAAACCCACGGTTCAAGATCCCTCTTTGGATCGCTGTAGCGCACCGACTGAGAAGAGTTTACTTCTGGCTTTTTTCCCTGACTGTCATGTTGTGGCTGGGAAAACTCGCGATACACCCAACACCTGCCCCATCACTTGTTGTGATGATCAATAGGGCATCGATATTAGCAATTCCGGGATATGTGGTGATAATATTGACGAGTATTCTTTTGAACGGAACAGCTATTATAGCACTGTGGGGCTCACCACATGAAGAGAAGGGAATCAAAATAGTCGAAAAAAAGGGAATCGACAAGGATTGGGACAGGATGACATGATCCGACTGATGAACGACAAAATTATTATCCTTTTATTCCATTGCACTTTCAAATGCAGATAGAGCGCACCGAATTGATAACGAGAGGAGCTGAAGCCGAGGTATGGAAAGGACGATGGAAGGACAGAGATATAATCATAAAGAAGAGAGTAAAAAAGGGCTATAGACTTCCAGAACTCGACGAAAAGATAAGAACGATGAGGGTTAGAAAGGAAGCACGTCTTCTTTCCGAGGCTAAAAAGTTAGGTGTCCCTGTGCCTATAATCTACGACCTAAACGAGGATAAAACGGAACTAGTAATACAGTATTTTCACGGGATGAGAGTGATGGATTGTATAGAAGAGGGTATAGATGTAAATCTGGAAAGGATAGGTGAACACATCGGAAAGCTCCACGATGCTAGGATATCCCACGGTGATCTGACTACTTCAAATATCCTTTACGATTATGAAAAAGACGAGTACTGCTTCATCGATTTCAGTTTAGGAGAGAAGGGATCTTCTTACGAATATTTGGGAGTTGATCTACATCTACTAAGAGAGGCGCTCGTCAGCGTTCATGACGAGCCTCTAGATCTATTCGATAAAGTCCTTTCCGGGCATCAGAAAACTTGCGGAGAACACGAAAAGATAAAAAGTTGGGTAGATAAGCTCGAAAGCAGAGGTAGATATCGATGATAGATAAGACTTTAACAGTAGTCACTTCGAACGAAGGGAAATATAAAGAGTATCGTGAAAAGCTCGGGGATCATTACAGCAAAATAGAAATGGCAAATGTAGGTTATCCTGAGATTCAAACGGACGAACTCGAAGATGTTGTGGAGTTCGCTCTCGAAGTATTATCTGAGCGATCCCCTCTGATAATCGACGACAGCGGTCTTTTTGTGGATCCTTTAAACGGCTTTCCAGGAGTCTATTCTTCTTACGTGATGGAAACTCTAGGTTGCGATGGTATACTCTCTCTCCTGAAAGGTAAAGAAGATAGAAAATCTAGATTTGAATGTGTTATAGGCTATCTAGGGGAAAGGAAAAAAACCTTTAAAGGGGTCTCTAGAGGAACGATCACTAAAGAAAAAAGAGGAACAGGTGGTTTTGGATATGATCCTATATTTCAACCTGAAGATTCAGAGAAAACTTATGCGGAGATGAGCAGTCAAGAAAAGAACAAGATCAGCCATCGAGGCAGAGCGATGGAGGAACTGCTATATTTCGTGTCTTCAGAATATTAATCCAACACTATCGAGACTATATCTTCTGGTTCTTCTATCACAAAATCGGCTTTTTTCGCCTCTTCACCGCCGTAACCGTATAAAGCTCCTATACTCTTAACACCTGCGCTCTTTGCTGCCTCAATATCGTGATATCGATCTCCGACCATCAGCGCTTCGCGAACAGAGAATTCAGAGAGGAGTTCTTCTATACGCTCTGCCTTGGATTTATCTTCTGTATAAGCCTTTATAGATGAGAAATATTTCATGATCGAAGTTGTCTCTAACACTTTTTCTATATAATCATATCTTCCGTTAGAGCATATCGCAAGTTTATGACCACGCTCGGTTAGGGTTCTCAATAAGTTCTTGACACCATCGTAAAGAGTGGCCTCTATAGGGATGAACTCGCTCTCTTTTTCCACTATGGCTTTTTTGATCTGATCTTTAAGATCGATCTTTTCTTTCGGAACTAGGTTTTCTATTATCTGATCTGTAGGTTCCCCGAACTGGTTCAATATTGTTTCCCTAGAGACTGTTATTCCGAATAGGGAAAAGGCCTCTTTTAGGGCTGGGACGCTCACTTCCTCCGTTTTGTAAAGAGTTCCGTCTAGATCGAATATTATCAATTTTCTGTTCATAGATGATCACATCTTCTGTTCAATTTGCGATAAAATCTGACAGGCTTTACATCTTTCGTTCATGCAGGGTTCTCCACACTCCTCACACATATCCAATTCCCCACCACCCTGATATTTGTTTCTTATGGGTTCTTTTATCTTCTCATAAGAACTCAAGATGGAAAATTTGATCCCCGGAGTATTGTCTTCAAGTTGACCTATCACGTCTCTATACAGACCCCTTAAAGCCGTATCAGCATAGGGGCACTCCTGCTCGTGCAAGTCCATGTTTGAGAGTAAAGCATACAGATACGTCTCTTTTTCAGGGACTTTACGAAGAGGATTTATCCTTGGAACTAAACCCCTCTTAACATCGTCATGTGGAGCCAACCTCGCCATGCTTTTCATGTCCGCTCTGCAGAAATTCATCATTATTGTCTGTGCAGTGTCATCTAGGTTTAAGCCAGTAGCTAATAGATCAAGCTCAGCGTCTTTAGACATCGTGTTCATCATCCATCTTCTGAGTACTCCACAGACAGAACATGGCATCCCTATATCCTCTAATTCCATCATCTCGTCTAGCGACAATCCAAACTCTTCCTCGTAAGACCTGATCTTGTAGTCTATACC
>JBMCXO010000002.1:0-39384 GCA_048621055.1 Candidatus Natronoplasma sp.
CCATAAGGTTCACCAGTATCATCCAGCGGATACCAGGTCATCTCCCACATCGATTCATCTTCATCAAAGGTGTAATAGTCATTGATCTCTGAACCTTCCATATAGACCTCAGAGCCGTTCTCCACCATCAGTCTAGGTCCGTCATCATTATCATCGATCGCTTCGTTTTCTAACTCTCCTTCATCCCAAAGATAATCATAATCAGGTACGTTATCTAACGCCTCAAAAGCAGAATCGATCATCTCTAACTCAGAGCCGTCGATGTTGACGAAACCCGGAAAAGTAAAGGAAGAACCTTCCCTTAAGGATAATTTAGAACCGTTTTTTACCGTCACATCGGTCTTGAGGAATGGGCGTAGCAGATCAGAATCATCATACATGGTCTTGATAGTGCTGTTCCATAGACTCAATTTTCCACCGTCTCTAACTGTGATATTATATTGTCCCCCTTTGTCCATCAGAAGTCTCAAAGTAGAATTATTGAGGATGAGATGACCGCCTGATTCTATAGTTATGTTGTTGTCCTCTTTTCTAGTATCGGTCCCATTTATGTACTCTTTTTCATCTATAACTCGGGTGTCCTCATCAGCCTGAAGTGTTGGAGAATCAGAAGTCAGTGATTCATCTTCAGTCCCTTCTTCCCCAACTACCTCGGCGATAGGAGCTAAAAGCCCCAAAATAAGAGTCAGAACAATCAGCATACTGAGCATCTTGTGAGGTTTTCTTCCACTCATGTTTTTCACCATACAAGTAAAGTTAAGCTATAAAGCTAGTTACAGATATAAATTTTTTGTCCTCATATCTGAGGTGCTGCCGAATTTTTATATTTATAGGTTATTGGAACAATTTTAATAACCCTCTTTACGATATGAGAGCCAAAAGTAAAGGTGTTATCGATGGACGTTTATGAAGCTATCAAAAAGAGAAGGAGCATTAGAAGATACGAAGATAAAGAAGTACCAAAGAGTGTTCTGAAAAAATGCGTCAACGCCGCAAGATTATCTCCGAGCGGAGCGAACATCCAACCTTTGAAATTCATCACCGTGACCGATAGACTAGACGCGGTTTTCGAGCACACGAACTGGGCCGGTTATCTCGACTGGAGCCCTCCCAAAAAAGAGATGCCAAGAGCTTATGTGGCCATAACGAAGGAAACGGACCGCGGCCTCGAGACAGATGCCGGAATAGCCGCGCACAGCATTTGTCTAACGGCGCTGAACGAAGGAATCGGTAGCTGCATCTTGGGAGCTTTAGATAAAGAAAAGTTGGAAGAAATACTACCGATTCCAGACGACCACGAACTAAAATTGATGGTAGCTCTCGGTTATCCCGCCGAGGATCCTGAGGTCGTGGAGAGTGAAGAAACAGTAGAATACTACCATGATGGCGGAGAACTGAACGTCCCGAAGAGACCTCTGAATGAGGTATGGATCAAGCGGTGATGGCCTAGGCGCTCAAAACAGCTAGCCAAAGGAACACATTTAAATACATGTTATGTTTAAGTCGGTAGTTGCAGTTCGTCATTGATGGGCCTGTAGCTCAGCCAGGTAGGAGAGAGATAACAGGCTTTCTCCCTGGATAGAGCATCTGGCTTTTAACCAGGTGGCCTGGGGTTCGAAAATGGATCATCGAAAGGTGATTCTCGGAAATCCCCACAGGCCCGTCGATCACGTTACCTCTGTATATAAGTTCAAAAAAGGGGAACAAAAATGGGTAATAAGGATGAGATAAACGTATTGGAGCACGGGCTTGTTCCCGAACATAAACTCGTGCCTAAAGAAGAAGAGAAAGAGATTCTAGAGAGACTTGGAATCAAGAGAGAGAATTTACCGAAGATACGAAAATCGGATCCAGCGTTAAGGGAGCTTGAAAAAGTACATGGAGACATAAACGTTGGAAGGATGATCGAAGTCAGAAGGAAAAGCAGAACTGCAGAGTCTGCAAAGGCTTATCGCCTCGTTGTCAAACGTGATTGAAATGATCTGTCAAAGTTTATTGGGGATGATATAAGATGAGAGAACTTGTAGAGGCTTTTTTTGAGGAATCAAACATAGTAGGTCATCATATTGAATCGTACAACGATTTTTTACCTACGGCCGATAATCCAAGCAACAGAGCACAAAAAATAATCGATAATATACGGATAGGATTCGCCGAAGGTGGATGGGGGAATATCAAGCTCGATCCTGAAAAAGTGGACGGTGAGGACATACAGATAAGGGTCGGAAGAAAAAGAACTGAAGACGGTAGGATCCCTCCAAATTCTGAACCAACGATCCGGATAAAAAAACCGACCATCAAAGAAGCCAGTGGTTCTGAACATAAACTCACGCCTCACGAGGCAAGACTGAGAGACCTATATTACGATGCAGAACTAGAGATGAAATTCAGCATTATACGAGAGGGAATAGAAGAAGAGCCAAAATGGATATCTGTGGGTAGACTGCCCGTGATGATAGGATCTAAGGTATGCAACCTTCATCTTGATAATCTGGACAAAACTGTAGAAGAAGTGCTCAATGTGGATCCAGAGAGCAAAGAAGTTACGGAGATGTCCAGAGATGACAAGGTCACGGAACTCGGTGAAGATCCTGTGGACCCTCAGGGATATTTCATCATAAGCGGAACTGAAAGGAACCTGATGGCCGTGGAGGATATGGCGACCAACAGAGTGATGTGCGAGATAAACGAAAAATACGGAAGAAAACATGAAGTGGCGAAAATATTCTCTCAGAGACACGGTTTCAGGGCTATGACGAGACTCGAAAGGAAAAAAGACGGTATGATAACCGTTTCGGTTCCTTCGGCTAGAGGCGATATCCCCCTGATCATCTTGATGAAAGCCCTAGGGATGGAAAGGGACGAGGAGATCTACAATTCTATAGTAACAGAGCCCGAGATGGCAAGTCTAGTGTTCGCCAACATTGAGATGTGCCAAGAAGAAGAAGAGTACTCTCCAGAAGGAGTGTATGACCAGGAAGATGCTATGGCCTATCTCGAAAGGAAGTTCGCCACAGGACAGGCAGAAGAATACAGGCGTAGAAAGATAGAATCGATCTTAGACAGATCGTTGCTGCCTCATCTTGGAGACAAAAAAGAGAACCGGATGAAAAAGGCAGTGTTCCTGGGAAGGATGGCTAGAGCGATACTCGAACTCTATATGGGGGAGAGAGAATCTGACGATAAGGATCATTACGCTAACAAGAGGTTGAAACTCGCAGGCGATCTGATATCAGATCTGTTCCGAGTCTCGGTCGTAAATCTGCTGAAGGACCTAAAATATCAACTCGAGAGGAATTTCAGAAAGAAGGGAGATATCAGGATCAAATCATCCATCAGGCCTGATCTTCTAAGCAACAAATTACAGCATGCTATGGCAACAGGAAATTGGGTCGGCGGTAGAACTGGTATTTCTCAACTGTTGGATCGGACCTCCAATATGGCGACTATAAGTCATCTTAGGAGGGTCAAATCACCTTTGTCTAGGAGTCAACCCCATTTCGAAGCTAGAGAACTTCATCCCACACATTGGGGCAGACTATGTCCCAACGAAACACCAGAAGGACAGAACTGCGGTTTAGTAAAAACCTCAGCGCTCATGATCAACGTTTCGAAGGGTGAAGAACCGATGGAAGTCCGCTGGAAACTCCATGACGTGGGTCTTAAAGAGATGGGCCAGGGATCTGAAGCAACCACGAAGGTATATCTCAACGGAGATCTTGTTGGAGTCGTTAAAGATCCTGAAGAATTTGTTAAGAATGTGAGATACGAAAGGAGAAAAGGAGGCATCTCTGGGCAAGTCAATCTGAGATACGACGAAAAAATGAACGAAGTGATAGTGAACTCCGACGAGGGCAGAGTACGAAGACCCCTCCTGGTAATAGAAGATGGAAGCGTTAATTTCAGCACTGATGTTATAGAAGAACTTGAACAGGGTAAGAGAAACGTCGACTCTCTCTTCGAAGATGGCTTTGTAGAGTGGATAGACGCTGAAGAAGAAGAAGATATTTACGTCGCGCTTTATCCCTTTGATCTACCGGACAAATGTAACGAATGCGAGGAACCTTTATCCGAGGCAGATTTAAAATGGACCAATATGGGTTCAGGAGAAGATATAGCTAAAATAGAGTGCAGGAGATGCGGTGGAAAGATGGAAGTCGAATCTAATATCGAAGAAGAACATACCCATATGGAAGTCGACCCGCTTCTTATGCTCGGCGCTTCGACAGGTTTGGTTCCCTTCGCAGAACATAATGCCGCTCCACGATGTTCTATGGGAGCTAACATGATGAAGCAGTCCCTGGGATTGAACGCATCGAATTACAGGACTAGGCCAGATACGAGAGAACACCTTCTTCACTACCCTCAGTTGTCGCTTATGCAGACGGAAACTATGGATCTGGTCAACTACAATAAAAGACCCGCAGGACAAAACTTTGTCGTGGCGGTCATGCCTTATCACGGTTACAATATGGAGGATGCTATCGTGATGAATAGGGCCGCGATAGATAGAGCCCTAGGTAGATCCACCTTCTTTAGAACTTATACTGCCGAAGAAAGAAAGTATCCCGGAGGTCAGGAGGATGAATTTCAGATCCCTGACCCTGACGTTAGAGGAGCTAGAAGCGACCAGCAGTACAGCAAATTAGATAAGGACGGGTTGATAAGCCCCGAAACCAAAGTAGATGGAGGTGAAGTCATCGTAGGTAAAACCTCACCACCTAGATTCCTTGAAGAGGACACAGACCTGATGGCCCCTCAGAAAAGAAGGGAGACCTCTGAGATAGTTAGACCTAGAGAGAAGGGATGGATAGATTCCATCATGCTCACAGAATCAGAAGACGGGAGTAGAGTAGTCAAAACGAAGATAAGAGACCAAAGGATCCCTGAGCTCGGTGATAAATTCACTTCTAGGCACGGTCAAAAAGGAGTTATAGGTAAGATGGTAGAACCCGAAGACCTGCCGTTCACCGAGGAAGGCGTTGTTCCTGACCTTATAGTTAATCCACACGCGATGCCATCGAGGATGACCGTAGCCCACATGCTGGAGATGCTTGGGGGTAAAGTCGGATCTTTAGAAGGTAGATTCATCGATAGTACACCTTTCAGCGGTGAAAGCGAAGATGCTCTGAAAGAGGCACTAAGAGAAGCTGGTTTCAAATCCAACGGCACCGAAATCCTTTACGATGGAAGGAGCGGAGAGATGCTTGAAGCGGAGATATACATGGGAGTCATCTATTACCAAAAATTGCATCACATGGTATCTAACAAACTCCACAGCAGGTCTAGAGGACCGGTTCAGATACTGACGAGGCAGCCTACCGAGGGGCGCTCTCGTAAGGGCGGCTTGAGGTTCGGTGAGATGGAGAGGAACTGTCTCATAGGCCACGGCACGGCCATGGTCATAAAAGATAGATTACTCGATCAGTCAGACGGCACGACTGAATACATCTGCGGCAATCCAGACTGTGGACATATAGCCATACTTGACAGCAACGGAGAGTTGAGATGTCCCGTCTGTGGAGAAAAGTCAGATGTATACCAGATCCAGACCAGTTTCGCTTTCAAACTTTTGATGGATGAATTGAGATCGCTTGGAGTCACCATGCGTTTGAATGTGGAGGATCAAAGATGACACAAAATAGAGGAATCTCTAAGAGGATAGGTAGTATACAATTCGCTTACATGTCTCCCGAGGAAAAGAGAGATCTTTCCGCTACAAAGATAATCACGCCTGACACTTATGACGACGACGGTTTTCCTATCGAGATGGGATTGATGGATCCTCATCTCGGTGTGATAGAACCCGGTTTACGATGTAAAACGTGCGGAGGAAGGGTGGACGACTGTTCCGGCCATTTCGGTCACATAGAGTTGGCCATGCCGGTGATCCATATCGGATATGTAAAAGAGGTCAAAAAGCTGCTTAGATCAACATGCAGCGATTGCGGCAGAATACTTCTACCTGAAGAAGAAAGTAACCAGTATGTAGAAAGGATGGAAGAGATGAAGAACATGGGAGCGGACCTTTTAGATACTCGTTCCCTAGCCAAAGATATCTCTAAAGAGGCTAGAAAGAACAACGTCTGTCCTCATTGCAAAACTGAACAGCGGAAGATTAAGTTAGACAAACCGACTACATTCCGAGAAGAGAACACCAAATTGACAGCTAAAGAAGTAAGAGCTAGGTTGGAAAGGATCCCTGACGAGGATCTGTGGCCGCTGGGTATAAACCCCGATGTCACCCGACCAGAATATATGGTTCTGAAGGTTCTTCTAGTCCCGCCCGTTACCGTTAGACCATCCATAACCTTAGAATCCGGTGATAGATCAGAAGACGACCTCACTCACAAACTTGTAGATATATTGAGGATCAACCAAAGGTTACGGGAGAACAGGGATGTAGGTTCTCCACAGCTCATCGTCGAAGATCTGTGGGATCTGCTGCAATATCACGTCACCACTTACTTTGATAATCAAACTTCGGGCATACCTCCAGCACGTCACAGGAGTGGGAGAACCCTCAAAACATTGATACAGAGATTGAAAGGAAAAGAAGGGCGATTCAGACAGAATCTGAGCGGAAAAAGAGTCAATTTTTCCGCCCGTAGTGTGATATCTCCCGATCCGTGGCTTTCTATAAATGAGGTCGGAGTCCCAGAAAAAGCCGCACGAGAACTCACCGTTCCGTTGAAAGTTACACCTATGAATCTGGAATACGCGAGAGAGATAGTGGGGAGAGGGCCTTCACCCACAAAGGACGGAGAGTATGTACCTGGTGCGAACTACATGATAAGACCTGACGGTAGAAGGATAAAAGTCACCGAAAAGAATTCTGAAACCGTAGCTGAAAAAGTCGAGCCCGGCTTTACGATAGAACGAGAGCTAAAAGATGGGGACATAGTACTTTTCAATAGACAACCGTCACTGCATCGTATGTCGATGATGGCACACGAAGTGAAGGTCGTTCCTGGAAAAACTTTTAGACTAAATCTTGCCGTTTGTCCACCGTACAATGCGGATTTCGACGGCGATGAGATGAATCTTCATGTTCTTCAGGGTGAAGAAGCAAGGGCTGAGGCTACGGTCCTGATGAAAGTCCAGGAGCACATCCTTTCTCCAAGGTTCGGCGGTCCGATAATAGGAGCGATACAAGATCATATCAGCGGACTTTTCTTCCTCACTCATGATAATCCCTCATTCACCAGAGAAGACGTTGTCAGTATATTTTCAAACCTTAAAACCGAGAGTTTTCCCGACCCAATAGAAGAAGACGGTGAGAAAGTATGGAAAGGCAAAGATATCTTCACCCATTTCCTGCCCGACGGTCTGAATATAGAGTTCCAGGCATCTATATGTGAAAAATGTGACACATGCGATAAAGGGGAATGTGATATAGACGCTTATGTGATAATCAGGGATGGAGAACTAATCAATGGAACCATAGACGAAAATGCCGTAAGTCCCTTCGCAGGAGATATAGTCGATAAGTTGGCTAGAGATTATGGGGCTAACGTTGCGAGAAAATTCATCGATCAAATCACCACCATAGCTCTAGGTGTTATCACTTTACGGGGCTTCACAACAAGTATAGATGACGAGGAGATCCCTGATGAAGCTATCAGGCAGATCAACTCTTTACTTGATAAGGCAGAAAATAATGTGAGAGAACTGATAGAAGCCTATAGAGCGGAAGAACTAGAAGAACTCCCCGGAAGGGGGCTCAAAGAGACGCTGGAACTGAAGATAATGAAAGAACTCGGTAAAGCTAGAGACAACGCCGGGCAGATAGCTAGTAAACATCTTGGATTGGGTAACAACGCTGTTGTGATGGCTAGAACAGGTGCAAGAGCTAGCATGTTGAACCTCACTCAGATGGCCGGTGCATTAGGACAGCAGGCGATCAGGGGAGAAAGACCCAGTAGAGGTTTCGAGGAGAGGACTCTCTCACATTTCAAAAGAGGCGAACTGGGTGCCGAGTCAAAAGGTTTCGTCAAGTCATCTTACAAGGAAGGCTTGGATCCTGTGGAGTATTTCTTCCACAGTATGGGTGGTAGAGAAGGTCTCGTTGATACTGCCGTCCGTACCAGCAGGTCCGGATACATGCAGAGACGTTTGATAAATGCACTCGAAGACCTGATGGTAGATAACGACGGGACCGTAAGAAATTCAGCAGATACCGTCGTCCAGTTCAAATACGGAGAGGATGGTGTGGATCCGATGAAGAGCAAGAGAGGAGAGGCGATCGATATAGAGGATGTTATACGTGATTTCAAAACAAGGGGTGAGAAATGATGGCGAAGAAGGACACCATAAACGCCCTAACACGTAGAGGTCTAGATGAAGAAACTGCGAAAAAACTTGCGGACGAAGACTTTTTACTCGGCGACGTGAAATCCGCCTCAAAAGAAGAGTTGGAGGAAATTCTCGAGGAAGAAGAAGCGAAGAAGGTCAAGGAACTTGTAGGTAAGAAAGGCAAAAAGAAAAAATCTAAACAAAAAAAGAAGAGCGAAGAAGAACGAGAGACTAAAAAACCAGAAGAGTTCATACCAGATAAATTCGACGAATTGGAGGGGACCGCGAAGGAGATAAGAGAGCTGGCAGAGTCCAAAGGCTACGATTTTCCTAGGGCGATCATCACTAAGACTGCAGAGGGCATTGAAAATCAAAATATCCCAGAAGACGATTATGAGGATGTTCTTGAGATGATAAATGAGAGGTACCAGAACAGGAAAGTCGATCCCAAAGAATCAGTCGGTATAGTCGGCGCTCAGTCCATAGGAGAGCCGGGAACGCAGATGACAATGAGAACATTCCACCATGCAGGTGTCGCGGAGATAGGAGTCACTCAGGGACTACCTAGGATGATCGAGATCGTCGACGCAAGGAAGGTCCCAAGCACACCTTCTATGGAGGTGCATCTTGAAGAGGAACTGAAAGACGATAGAGACGAGGCTAAAAGGATCGCTTCCAGGCTCGAGATAACTAGATTAAAAGATGTTGCTGACGTCGAGATAGACATGGCGGAAACGAACATAGTCATAAAACCGGATATGGACAGCCTGAAGAACAAGAATATAGAATTGGATGATATAGTAGAAAAATTGAGCAAGTCTAGAGGAGTCGAAGGAAAAGTCACCGTTTCAGGAGACGAAATACAAATAGCCGTCGAAGAGGGTAAATTCAGTCTACTTCACGAGTCTGTTGAAAATGCAAAAGATATGAAGATCAAAGGTGTAAAAGGCATAGAAAGAGGTGTCATCAGGAGGGACGGAGGAGAGTTTGTGATATACACTGAAGGTTCTAATCTTGAGAAAGTCCTAAAGATGGATGGTGTCGACATCGAAAAGACCAGGACCAATAGTCCCTTTGAGATATACAACGTACTCGGTATCGAAGCTGCAAGGAACTCAGTAATCCACGAAGCTAAAAACACCTTGGACGAGCAGGGTCTAGACGTGGATATACGTCACGTTATGCTTGTTGCGGACATAATGACCAATGAAGGCGACCTGAAGGCTATTGGTAGACACGGAGTTTCCGGTAAAAAGACAAGCGTACTAGCAAGAGCTGCCTTCGAGATCACTAGTCAGCATCTTTTGAGAGCGGCTATAATCGGCGAGGAAGACGAACTCAGCGGGGTCGCTGAGAACGTGATAGTGGGACAGCCAATAACACAGGGGACCGGAGATGTAGATGTCAAATACACAGGATTCCCATCCGGCATGAGTGCCCAAAAAGAGGAAGAGGAGTAAATTCTTTAAAAAATTCTAAATACCAGCATCATGATGAAGAAGATGATTACTATAGAAAGGTGGTGCCAGAATGGATGTAAATAGGGAAATCAGGATGGCCGTGAACACGGGAACGGTCGATTTCGGTATCAAAGAGGCGAAAGAAAACGTAAAGGATGATGAGTGTGAACTTCTGATAGTGGCGTCTAACTGCCCCGACGAGAGTTTGACGGATAGCAAGGAATACGATGGTGTACCGATATACGTTTACAGAGGAAACAACCAACAGTTAGGATCTGCGGCGGGAAAACCTTTTTCTGTTTCCGCTATCTCGATAAAAGATGTTGGTAATTCGAACATACTATCTTTGAGGGCGGAATAAAAATGTCAGATAGCATGGAAGATATAAGTTTCAATGAAAAGACGCTGAGGTACATCTCTGTTTTTGAGAAGATCACAGATGCTGAAGTCGTGGACTGTATAGACATACCCGAAAAAGTCATATTTATCGTGGAGAAGGGGGCTATACAGAAAGCTATCGGTAAAGGAGGCAAAAACGTCACAAAGATCAGTGACGCAATCGATAGGAACGTGCACGTCATTGAATTCAGTGATGATGCGGAAGAACTGCTCAAAAATATATTTTACAGCTACGACGTGAAAGACGTAGAGATCGAGGATAAGAACGGGGTTAAGCACGGAACCGTAGAAGTGGCACAGGAAAACAAAGCCCGGGCGATAGGAAAAGAAGGTAGGAATCTTTCCATCGCAAGGAAGATAATGATGAGGCACTCAGACATATCCAGCGTATCTGTTGCGTAGTATTTTGGGTGCACCTCTGAAATGAAGGTAGGGTTCTATTTCTTTTTCAATATTCCACCTGCTTCTGCAATCGCACTCAGGTAGCTTTTTTAATATCGACTTTTCCTGGCTTTTGGTAAACTCATCTATCAGTTTCAAGACCTGATCGTTACAGTCTTGACAGTTCGAAGCGCCTCTATCTGATCCCAATCCAGCGTTAGATACAAAGACAGGTTTATCGACTGTCTCAATAGAATTAATCACTTCTGTTATCGACCATAACCAAGGCGGACTGTAAAGGTCCCTGTGCCAAAGTTCTTCCAACAGAGTACCTTTTTGAATATTGACTGGATTGACTGAGATTATATCGGTCAGGTCTGAGATGCTCTGTATAGAATTAATCAGATCTGCTATCGCCTCCCTTTCCGTCAATAACGGGGGTTTTAACAATAGATAGGTCCTGATAGAAACTAAATCTGATATCTTTTCAACGCATTCTTTATAATCATTGAAGGTGAAACCTTTGTTTATGCAGTTTTCCAAAACAAAATCGTTCGCGGATTCCAGTCCGAGGGCGAGTTCCAACTCGTCCACAGTCTGAGAAAGTTTTTTAACTCTATCTCTCTCGACGAATTCAGGTCTAGTCTCTATCACTATCTTGTCGACATCAAAACTTTCGATTATCTTGAAGGCAGTTTCATCGTCTATTTCATCTCTATCCAAAAAGCTACCAGAAGTGTATATCTTGACTATCTCTTGTCCTCTATAACGTGAGAGAGCTTCGTCCAATTGGTCTTTTATATTTTCGTTATCTATCTCGGGGTTAGTATCGGTGTAATAGCCACACATCGAGCAGCCTGAGTTATATGACCTGTAACAGCCTCTTGTGCGAAATATTAGAGAAAAAACATCCTTTATCTCATCTTTATAGAATTCTTCTTCCTCCCAGTATGCGATAAGGTCTTTTCTATCGCTTCTTGAGGCTTTTCGATGATATCTTTTGATCTCTGACTGCAATCCCATATATTTGGAAGTCATTGTAAGATAATAAAAGTTTTTCTTCTTGATAGAGAAAATGCAATTATATACCTTCTACAATACGGTTAACGAGTACCCATGAAAGTATTACGTGACAAATCTAAGATGACGAAATTCATCTTACTTTACAAGTCAGCGGTGGAAAGACCGAACAAACTCGCTGATCTAGCTTCTGAGCTGGATATGAGCGAACAGGCAGTATCCAACTACATATCTAAAATGGAAGAGGAAGGGATCATCGATAGATCGGGCACTTTTTATCGACCAACTTCAGAAGGCATGGAACTGGTGAGAGAAATTGTCTCGGAACTGGGATCATTTCTCGATGAAGCTAGCGATAAAATAAACTTCATCTCAACATGCACCGCTATAGCTTCTGAAAATATTAATGAGGGCGAAAGGGTAGGTCTTGAGATGAAAAATGGTTTTCTTCACGCTTCATTGGAGGAATCAACTAGTATGGGTACAGCTCTCAATAGCGCAAAACTTGGCCAGCCTTTAAGAGTGGGAGGTCTCCAGGGAATAACGGAGATGGAGCTCGGCGAACTTTATCTTTTGGAATCAGATATCGATGGAGCTACAGAAGAAAAAGCTGAATCTTTAAACTCTGATATAGAAAATATCGACTATGATAAGCTCGCGATAATGGGAGAGATGCAGCACGGTCTATGCAACATAATCGGTTTAGAGCCTGATATACGATTCGCTCCGATAGAGTCAGCCATAAATGCTGCGGAAAAAGGACTCGACGTACTGTTGATGTTATCAAAACAGGACCTAGATGAGATTCTAGAAAAACTAAAGGATAGGAATAGAGATCTAGATGATGAGTACAGGATAGATTATAGGGTGCTCTAAGTAACAATCGGTATATCACGGCCGCAGTTAGGACATTTTCCCTCTTCTAGATTTAATCTTCCAGAAGAGAAATAAGAGCGGGAAAGTATGGTCGTATCGCATTTCGGACATCTAGTATCGTTATCCGCCCTCATATTGCCCAGATAAACGAAATTGAGTCCAGTTTTTTTAGCTATATTTCTAGCTTCTTTCATCTTTTCAGGTGAAGTTGCAGGTGTATCCCTCATCTCATGGTCAGGATGAAAACGAGAGAAGTGGACGACATTATCTTCTCCTAGGTATTCCTTGACCCATCGGGAGAACCTCTTTAGCTCATCCTTAGAATCGTTGTGACCTGGGATGATCAGGTAAGTGACTTCTACGTGAATGTTATTGTCGATCGCTATTTTTGCGGTGTCGAGAACAGGCTTTAATTCTCCCCCGACGATCTCTTTGTAGAACTTTTCATTAAAGGCCTTGATGTCTATGTTCATCGCATCGAGATAAGGTGTTATCTTCTTTAGTGGTTCATCTTCGATAAAACCGTTGGTAACGTAGACCGTATACTTATCGTGGTTGATCTTCAATTCTTTGAACACTTCGTAGCTGAATTCGTATGATATAGTAGGTTCATTGTAGGTCCAAGCTATGCCGTCATATCTCAAAGTCTGTTTGATAATGTCTTCCACTGAGCTTTCTTTTAGGTAAGGGCTTTCAGGATCACCGCAGGATAGTGAAGCGTTCTGACAGAAACTGCACGATAGATTGCATCCCATGGCTCCGTAGGAAAGAACTTTAGACCCTGGATGGAAGTGATATAGTGGTTTCTTCTCTATAGGATCAACCGCTAAAGAGGCAGCTTTACCATATATCAAAGAATATAGGGTGCCGTCTTGATTTTCTCTCACGTTGCACAGTCCCCTTTGCCCTTCTGATATCAGGCAGTTATGAGGACAGAGGTGGCACCTCACTTTATCGTCCTCTTTTTCCTCCCAGAACATCGCTTCTTTCATGATATCATATCATAGACTGATATATACAAATATATTTCCATCCGTCAGCCGTAGACCTCAAAATCTACAACTACATGAAAAACATGAGGAGCATAGGATTTTATTTTTTCGATGGCCCTGATCTCAAATTTTTGAGAGATGTTCTCTTTTACTTCTTTCTTCACATCCCTAGGAAAGTTCCTGTCCAGACTCCTAGTGTGATAATGGATGATACCTTCACCATCTAAAAATTCCACCGCCTTTCCCAAAAACTTCCATGTATCGTGTAAATAACCCATCACGACTCTATCCGCTCCGACAAAGGAGAAATCTCTGTTGTCGCCCTGCCATGCCTCGACAATATCTTCAACCTCATTTAAAATGATATTCTGTTTCAGATATCGAAAGGCTGTGGGATTGATCTCTAAAGAGTAGATTTTTTTTGGTTTACCATGTACGGCCATAGGAAGAGAGAAATAACCTATACCAGCAAACATATCTACCACGACTTCTTCTACTTCAGCTACTTCCGCCATCCTGATCCTCTCGTCGATATTGCCGCTGGAGAACATGATCTGGGATGTATCCATCTTGTATCTGATCCCGTTTTCGATATGGATCGTTTCGGTCTCTTCACCGTGAATCTTCTCAACTTCCGGTTCTCTTTTTCTTCCTTTGATTATGCCCTGAAGCATCACAGTTTTTGCGCCCAATACATCAGCGTAAACTTCTCCAATCTCATCTTTATATTCGATCAACCCTTCAGGCAATTTTATCAATAGTACGTCCCCAATCATCTCCCAATTATCCGGAAGTTTATCTTTTTTAGAACTCGGTAAATCGAGTCTTTCTAAGATATGTTTATACGGTTTTATTTTCTTCTCTCTAAATTCTGGATCGCTGTCGGATAGATCAGCATCTTCCTTTACTGGAAATATTAAGAAATCATCTTCGCTCCTTATCCTTCTATCAGGGTCTAGATTATTTTTTTCTTTTAATATCCGAAGCATCTTTTGGCCCTGTTTCTTTGGAATTTTGATGATGGGATGATCTTCTTCACTCATTCATTTGCTCTATGAGTCACGGTCACATAAATATTTTATAGTCTCATCGATTAATATCTTGATGATGCATCACAGATATATAGCTATAGTTACAGTCTTCATCTTGATAGTTCCTTTTTCATCTACTTCATCAGGGTCTTTTGATATTTCGGATCCAGAATACACCAATCAGATCATCGAGGAGATCAACACACCAAGTATAGAACCGGGGGAGGATGGGATCATTAATTTGATCATTAAAAACCCAGATACAGAAGATGAAAACAGTGTGATGCAGAATACAACGTTTGAAGTCGAGATATACTATTATGATTATCTAGATGTCGAAAAAAACATTTCAGAGTTAGATGAACCGCCTGTTTTCGATACAGGGGAAGTGGCTTTAAAAGAAGAGATTGGTAACTTATCAACCGATGAAACTCATGACCTAGAATATCTAATACATACTTCAGAAGATACTGAAGAAGGTGTTTACTCAATCAGATTCATACTCGAATTCTCGATTGATGACGAAAGACATATTATGAAATCAAAGGGTCACTTTTCAAATGAAGAGTGGGAAGATGCGAGGGTCTCTGATTTCACGGAACTTAACGTTAGCGGTATACTTCCTGAAAGTACTTTTGAAGTGAGAACTCCTATTCCACGCTGGCCCCAATACGCACTCGGTCTCATCACTATAGTAGCAGGAGTTCTAGCGGTTATGTTTTACATGCAGGAGAAATACGGTTCATTTCCAAAACTAGAAAAGACTTTTGATAACTGGACCAGTAAATTTGAGGAGTTCAGGAGCACTCTTAAGAAGAGGTTTAAGAAGCGCTGAGTGGCGATCGATATCTCCTTCTTCCTCTATCACCCGCTTCGCTTTGTCTTTTTTCAATATACTTATCAGTTCATCTATCTCCTCATCAGATAAGTTCCTGAAGACCTTTCTAACCTTCATCCCTCTAGATATCCTTTTGCCTATATCCAGCTCCCATCTTTCATGATACTCTTTCAACCTTTTTTCCGAAATATCTCCTTCTTCCAAAGCATTTATCACAACTTCTGAGCAGATATCAGCGGCTTTTATACCTAAATAAATACCGCCACCGGAAAGAGGCTTGATTTGACAAGCCGAATCTCCAACGAGGCATAATCCATCCCTTACAGTGTTTTCTAGATTTCCAAGAGGTATCGTTCCCGATAAGAAAGTTATCACGTTATCATCAAGATTTTTCGATCTTAGGAAATCCATCAGATGTTGGTAAGTATTGCCGTCATCTGAAGCAAGGCCGATCAGTTTTCCAGTCAAGAACGGAACTTCATAAAGAAAAAAGCCCGGTGCTGTCTTACTCCCTATGTGTATCTGGACCGTATTATCGTTTGATAGGACAACAGCCTGAACCGCGGGAAGAACTTCCTCAGGTGATGGTAGATCAGCGGTTCTCCTTACAATAGAGGTGGGTCCGTCGGCGCCTATCACAACATCGGCTTTCAAAGTCTCTTTTTCTCCTTGATGTAAATATTCTACTTCTCTTTTACCATTATATGTAGTGTTTTTCACAGCAGATTTAAGTCTGATCTCAGCGCCGGCTTTTGCTGCTTTAGCTGCCATCTCTCTGTCGAACTTAGCTCGATCGATCACTACCGCTTTTTCACTTTTCGCTTCGATGGTCAAGCTTTCACCAGAAGGTGAATTTATCACTGCCTTCTTAGGCTTCTCTATAACACTTTCAGTATCTGTCAATTCGACAACGCGAGGACTGACTAAGCCAGCGCACTGGACAGGTTTGCCTATCACTGCATTCTTCTCTAAAACAACGGTATCATATCCTGCGTTCGCGGTGTTCATCGCGACTCTTAGACCGACAGGGCCCGCTCCTACAACGACGACTTCAGTCAAGATAGTAGCTAAGAAGATTCATATCTTTTTAACATTTCGCATCTTAGAGATATCGTCACAAAGTTACTCTCTCTTCTAATTATACTCACAATATTTCTAAAAATTTTTAATATCACCATAAAGTTATCAGCCTTAACTAAATGAAAAAAGATTGGCACTCTTTGAGTATCGACGATATTTACACAAAGTTGAACTCCTCGGAAAGAGGTTTATCTCAGGAAGAAGCAAAAAGACGATTGGAGAAACACGGAAGGAACGAGATCGAGGAAGTGGAAGGAGAATCCCCCCTAAAGATCTTCTTGGGGCAATTCCAAGACTTTTTGATTTGGATCCTTATTGCAGCAGCTGTTATCTCTTTTTTGGCAGACCGTACGATCGATGCCTACCTTATATTGACTATAATCCTGGCCAACGGTATCTTCGGCTTCGTTCAGGATTGGAAGGCTGAGCAGTCGATACAAGCTCTGAAAGAGATGGCTTCATTGGAGGCTGTGGCTCTAAGAGATGATAGAAAGAGAAAGATAGATTCCGTAGATCTCGTTCCCGGAGATATTATTTTCGTCACTCAGGGAGATTCCGTGCCAGCGGATTCGAGACTGGTAGAACAGCAGAATTTAGAGGTCGACGAGTCCACTCTGACAGGGGAAAGCGTGGCCGTGAACAAGAAAGCCCATCCTGTGGAAAAAAAGGTAGAATTGGCTGAGAGAGAGAACATGATATACAAGGAAACGACGATCACAAAGGGAAGGGGAAAGGCTGTCGTTGTGGGAACGGGTATGGATACTGAGATAGGAAGCATCGCTACTGAGCTTCAGAAGGTCGAGGAAGAAGAGACCGTATTTCAGAAAGAGGTCAACGATCTAGGCAAAAAAGTGGGTGTGATGATCCTAGCAATCTGTGCTTCTTTAGTCCCGATCCTTCTCTTCAGAGATTCCAACTTACTCGACGCGTTCATAACCGCTATAGCACTAGCTGTAGCCGCGGTTCCCGAAGGACTTCCCGCTGTTGTGACTTTAACTCTCGCTCTCGGAACGCGAAAGATGTTGAAAAGAAATGCATTGGTAAGGAGATTACCGGTGATCGAGTCGCTAGGTTCTGTAGACGTGATCTGTACTGATAAGACAGGGACTTTGACTGAAAGCAAGATGGTTGTAAGAAAGATACTCTTCGGTAGAAAAGAGATCGAAGTTTCAGGTGGTTATTCCCGAGAAGGTGATTTCACTAGAGAAGGAGAAAAAATGAATGGCTTAGAACTGGAAAGCATCCTAGAGGCGGGAGCGCTCTGCAACGATTCAGAGATCACCGATGGAGAAACGATAGGCGATCCGACAGAAATAGCGTTGATCCAATCCGCTCAGAAAGTCGGTCTTGATAAAGGGAGTCTAGAAGAAAAATACAGGAGGATAGACGAGATCCCATTCTCCTCTAAAAGGAAGATGATGACCACCATCCATGAAGGAGAGGGGGGAAAGGATAAGGCTTTCGTGAAAGGAGCTCCAGAGATTGTACTGGAAAAATGCGATAGGTACTACGACGATGGAGATGTAAAAGAACTAGATGAAGAGAAGAAAGAAGAATTCCTAAAGAAGAACGAAGAATTCGCCGATGAAGCGTTGAGAGTTCTAGCCATGGGTTATAAGGACCTCACACTTGAAGGAGATACAGAGGAAGACAAAAAGGAAGAGATAGAGCGTGGAGAGGAAGAGATAGAGCGGAACTTGATATTTTTGGGACTACAGGGTATGATCGATCCGCCGAGAGAGGAAGTCAAAGATGCTATAGAAGCATGCCGTAGAGCAGGTATTCGGACAGTGATGATCACCGGTGATAACGCTATTACTGCAGGAGCTATAGGAGAAAAGCTCGGATTTAGTGGTAAGGTGGTGACGGGCAGGGAATTGGAAGCTATGTCGGAAAAAGAACTAGGCGAGAAGGTTAAAGAAGCTGATATATTCGCCAGGGTATCTCCATCTCACAAGGTAAAGATTCTGAAAGCATTGAAGGACCAGGGACACGTCGTCGCTATGACTGGAGACGGCGTGAATGATGCTCCTGCACTGAAAGAGTCCGACGTCGGTACTTCGATGGGGGTTAGAGGCACAGATGTAGCTCAGCAGGCTTCCGACATAGTCTTGTTAGACGACAACTTTGCGACGATAAAAAACGCTATAGAAGAAGGCAGAGGGATATTCGACAACATAAGAAAGTTCGTCAATCTCTTGCTCTCTGGAAACATGGGAGAAGTACTGATTGTACTCATAGGTACGCTCGTAGGGCTTGGCCTGCCTTTGACCGCTGTGATGCTGTTGTGGGTCAATCTCCTGACCGACGGTTTACCCGCGCTGGCTTTAGGTGTCGATCCTGGTTCTGATGAGATCATGAAGAGGAAGCCTAGAGGTCAGGACGAGAACATAATCGATAAGACTCTAGCATTTTCGATCGGATGGATAGGTATCTGGGTCACAGTTATATGTCTATCGCTCTACCGCTACGGTTTAACAGAAAGTGCTCGCCTAGCTAGAACTCTTACTTTCACAGGTCTAGTGGTCTTAGAATTGATAGAGGTATTTCCGATCAGGCAGAGATACGGTACTCGGTTATGGTCTAACAGGTGGTTAGGCGCCGCGATATTGGTATCGTTGGTAATGCACATGGTGATCTTATACACGCCGATGGGAGTTTATTTTGAGGTAGTACCTCTAAGTCTAGATTCATGGATTATGATATCGATAGGTACGATAATATTTTTTGGAGCCATGGTCTTGATGAGAATTATAGAGAACAGACTGTTCAAGAACAGTGAGGATATAAATAGCAACGAATAAAGAATTTAAGTTAGAACACTATAGGTGAGAATATGCAGCCAAAGGAATTAGATTTCCCGATACTCGATAATCACATCCATCTACAGGAGAGAGGAGATAATATAGAAGCTGTAAAGAAGTTCGAAAGGGCTGGAGGGACTCACCTTATATTATCTCATCTGCCCTACCATGATCTTAGAGATTGGGACAAAAAAGGATATGAACCCATATATGATAGAACGGTGAGATTAGCAGAGAGATGCATGGAAAAGACTTCGGTGAAGATATTCGTGACTTTAGGTCCCTATCCTGTTGATCTAGTAAACCTGAAGGATAAAGTGAGTCTGGAGAGAGGAGAAAAAATATTGAGAACGGGGATGGAACTAGCCGCTGAGTACGTTGAAGATGGCAAAGCTGTCGCACTAGGAGAGATCGGTCGTCCACACTTCGACGTTTCTGAAGATGTGTTGAAAGCTTCTAACAGTATCATGAGATATGGTATGAAACTTGCTGCGGATGGAGATTATCCTGTTGTACTTCACACAGAAAGCACGACACCTGAAGTATGCGAGGAGATTGGCGAGATGGCAGATGAAGTGGGGCTTTCAAGAGAAAAAATCATCAAACATTATTCTCCCCCTTTTGTGGATAGAGAGGAGAATCACGGGCTCTTTCCCTCGGTTTTGGCTAATGAAGAGAATATTGAAAAAGCCATATCTAAGGGAAATAGATTCATGTTGGAAACGGATTACCTTGACGATCCAAATCGACCTGGAGCTGTCTTAGGAATCAAAAACGTCCCCAAGAAGACTTTCAAACTGCATGAAAAAGGCATCTTGAAAGAAGAGGATATATGGACTATCCACAAGGAAAACCCAGAAGAGGTCTATGGAGTGAATATCGAGTTATGACTCCATCTCTTCCTTTATGATACTGATCAGTTCATTGAGGCAGTCCTTGCAGATGCTCTTGTCTCCAACTCTTTTGTACTGTTTAGTCCAATTACGACAAAAATGGCATCTATCCGAATCATAGGGCATTATATTCTCCTCGTTAAAAGGTATCGTAGATGAAGGATATAAAGTTTTTACCGCTGCTTTCAGCCCTTGTATATTCGGATCTTTACATCAGTTCGAGTTTCGACCTATATTTTAAAATCTTCTCATTCATTTATGACGTCAGTCATAGCGACCTTATCTCCTATCCTCTGATCACTGCGAGTCCACTGTAGCCAGCATAGTACAGGCACGAAATACCTTGTAGTTAGTCTCGATTTCTCCTGTGTCTATTATGAACTCTTTTGGTCCGATTCTCTCCACTGATGGTAATAGCTCTAGATTGTCTAGTTTTCCCGCATCTTTGAACCAAACATGATATCTAGTATTGTCGGGTTCAATGATCTTGCCCATATCGTTTTCAATAGCTTCTTGAACCTTCTCCTCTATCTCTTCTCTAACAACTTTCGGATGCCTGCATTTAGCGCTATATCTTCCCGTGGCTTTTTTGGTCATAACATGAGGGATCTCAGGATAAAGTTCCTTAGCTTCACGGACGATCTCATCGTCTCCAGCTAGAAAGAATACGGGCACGTCATATTGAGACGCAAGAAAGGAATTCATGGCAAATTCGCTAGCCATCACGTCTCCTATCATCAGTTTATCCACCACAGCACCGGAGTAAGTGTGTGAAAGCGTTCCTTGGCTATGGGCTGAGCTATGATAGCCAACGTAACCAACACCTTCTAAGTCTTCGCTGAGACCCTCCATCTGGGACAGCAATTTTGGTCTTCCACTGAACAGTTCAACTCTCTCATCTAGATCCTCGATAACTATGTTTCTCATCTTTCCATGTCCGTCAGTCACGTAAACGGTCTCGGCTCCCGCTTCAAAAGCTCCTTTAGCCGCTGAATTAGCTTCTTTCGTCATCAACTCCTGGGCTCTATCGTATTCTTTAGAATCCATCTTGCATTGAGGTCCAGAAACTACACCGGAAATACCTTCGATATCGACTGAAAATAAATATGTCATGTTTTCCACCATGTGCAGTAAGTTATAGATTATTTATAATGTTTTGCAATACTTACTTGAGATCTCCTTCTTTTATTGAGAATTCATTTTCGCTAACCGATAGTTACTTCTGTGTCGTAGGTTCCGATCTCTTCTCCGTAAGAATATATCCCTAGATTTAAAGAGTGATCACCTTCCTCTTTTACTATACTTATGTTTTCTTCGACTTGGGTGTTCTCATCTGGAATCAATTCAAACTTCTGCTCAAATTCAATATTTTCGGATTCATCCTCACCTATAGTCAGATCCATACTGTCGAGGAATACCGATAAGTCCCCTTCGTTCTCTAGATCGATAGTGATGGATATTATCTCCCATTCCTCTAGGTCCTTGTCGTATTCAGTGTCCAATTCAACATCTATTATTTCGATATCTGGTCCTTCAAAGGTGATTTCGTCCTCGTAAATATCCTCATCTATAGAAGGATCTCTGATTACCATCCTATAACTACCTGGTTCAGGATTTCCCTCATCAGCTATCGAAAGTTCAACAGTTGTCTGCACAACTCCGATAAAACGTTTGGTCATATCGTCGGAAGAAATATTGACTGAACCTACTCTTTTATCACCGGGGTCGTATAAACAGAGTTGATTTCCCTCCTCTACGCCTTCCACGTTAACACTCAACTGGGCATCTTCTACAACTTGATATGTAACTCGGATCTTAGGGGTATTATCGCCGATACTCATACCTACGGCAAGAATCAAAATGGTAATGAATACAACCCCGATTATTTTCTTTTTTTCGCTCATGATGTATTCTCTATAAGATTTTACGGAATTGTCATATAAATAATTAAGGAGAATATCTCTGAGATAGTTCAAAAAAACTTGTTAAGGAAAGTTACTGAAAACCGAAAGAGGTATTTAGTCTGTTCTTTTATTATGTGTATGCGGTGGTTTAAAAGATGATCAGCGACTCAGGTCTTGTGGAGTTTTTGGACGACCTCCTCTCGATAAACGAAATCGAAGACGAGAGCATGAATGGAGTTCAGGTCGATGCTCCTACAGAAGTGGAAAAGGTAGCTTTCGCCGTAGACGTCAGAAAAGACATCGTGAAGAGAACGATCGAAACTAAAGCTGACCTTTTGTTCGTTCATCACGGGCTCATATGGAACAATGGTATCGGACCCCTGACCGGCAAGGATTACGAGATAGTTAGTGATCTGATTCAAAACGAGATAGGGCTTTACGGTGCTCATCTTCCTCTAGATATTCACGACGAAGTCGGCAACAATGTTCAGCTGGCTAAAACCATAGATGCAGATATCGGAGAGCCTTTTATGGAATACAAAGATACGAAGATAGCGAGGATGGCCGTGCTTGAAGAAAAAAGAACTGTCGAAGACATAGCTATAGAGCTAGAGGAAAAACTGGAGACCGATACTTTCACATCAGAAGGTAAGAAGAAGGTTAAGAAAGTGGGTATACTGACCGGCAAAGGAGGACAGGCTTTGAAGGCCTCAAAAGAAAATGGAGCTGATCTATTCATCACTGGTGAGCGGACCTACATGACCTACAATGAGGCTATAGATATGGATATGCCTCTGATCTTCGCAGGGCACTACGCTACAGAAACTCTAGGAGTCAAAAAGATGATGGAGATAGTTGAAAGTGATTTCGGATATGAGACCTGCTTTTTATCCGGAAAAACGACCATTTAAACACGAAATTCTCTCTTTGGATAATTATGTTCTCTATTCATTTTTGTATCGTTATTACGCTATCTTAATGTTTGCATAGCGATGCAAAGGTTTTAATACCTTTTTCTAAATCCGTTATCGAAAAGTGATGGACAGAGATAAGTTCAAAATTTTCTATTGGTTAATCTCCATCCTAAAGAGCATCGTCAAAAAACCTGGAGAGATAGCTAAAGGGATGCGGCAAGAAGGAGTCTATCCTTTCCTTAAAGACAGGATGGGCAAGCCCGGAAAAAACGAGATACTAGAAGGGAACGTTATTGCTGTGATGTTCAAATTGGGATGGCCGATGATGATCGCTACTTTTTTGAGAACTCTGTACAATCTCATAGATACTTTTTGGTTGGGTAATATTCCAAATCCAGCAGTAGCAGAATATTCGGTAACTGCTGTCGGCCAAGGATGGACCGTTGTGTTCATGATGATGTCAATTGAGATGGGTTTCGGCATCGCAGCTTTAGCTTTAATATCTCAGTATACTGGTCAAAGAAATTTTGAAGAGGCTGATCGAACAGCTGGACAACTTTATTTCATAGCGATAGCAGCCTCATTATTAATAGGGATCATCGGATATTTTTTGACACCTAGTTTCATGAATATCTTGACTAGTGGGGAACAGGAACTTGCCTATTACGGGACTCAATATATTCAGATAATATTTTTGGGTCTCCCATTCATGTTCTTATTCTTCGCATTCATGTATACCCTGAGAGGGTGGGGAGATACTATAACTCCAATGAAGATAACCGCCATCTCAGTATCTTTGAATATGATTATCAATCCCTTTCTTATATTCGGTTCCGGGAGCGTGATAGCGTTAGGATCCCTTGAAATCACAATACCCACTATTTTCGGATATTCAATTCCTCGGTTGGGAGTGAGAGGCGCCGCTATCGGAACCGTAATGAGCAGGGGGATCGGTTCTATATATGCAACCTACCTGATGTTCTCAGGGAAGGTGGGTTTGAAACTAAAATTATCCTATCTGAAACCGCACATATCCCGATTAAAAAGTTTATTGAATATAGGTATCCCCGCCGGAATCGGAAGATTCGGCACTTCTATTGGGTTCATAATCTTATGGGCTGTTATCTACAGATTACCAAATCCTGAAGTCGCAGGAGCAGCATACAGCGTGGGTAATAGGATATTGAACATCACATTCCTAATAATGGGTGGCTTCGCCATGGCTATCAGCACGATGGTAGGCCAGGCTCTTGGTGCAGACGATGAAGAGAGGTCTGAAGAAGTCGCAGTAAAAGGGTTTATAGCCGTTGCGGGTCTGATGTTGGTCTTCACGGGGTTACTGTTCGCTCTGAGAAATAATCTTATCATGATATTCATACCTGAATCCCCAGAAGTTATCGCGGAAGGAGCAAACTTTTTGGCGATCTTTGCCCTTGCAATGCCATTTTTTGGCATCTTTAGGGCTGTGACTTCACTCTTAGGAGGTTCTGGCCATACTAGACTTCAGATGGGTCTGAATCTGACTAGGCTTTGGGGTTTGAGGCTTCCCTTTGTATTCCTTTTTGCCATATTCCTCTCGATGGGATCCACAGGCGTTTGGACCGGTATGGCACTCAGCAATGTAGTAGGGTTCATTTTAGCTTTGGGTGTTTATAAGACTGGATGGTGGAAAGAGAAGGTGATAGAAGATAAACCTAGGCCTAAACCGAGCATGGACTTGGATGAAGATGAACCTAGGAGGGATAGAAATACTGAAAGCTAAGATTAAGAGTGATAAGACTTATTATCACAGAATTTTATGAGGCTATTATATGACAGAAGAACACTCCGAGGATTCAATCCACAAGCTTTATCAGAGAGTCTACAAAAATTTGATCACATTAATACGGTCTGAATTGGAACCCTACGATTTCAACCGAGGAGAATTCCCTCTTCTTTTCAAGTTGCTAAAAGGAGGAGACGGAGTAACTCAAAAAGAAATCTGTGAAAAACTTCACGTATCGAAATCCACCACCTCTAAGATAATAAAGAGTCTTGTCGAGAAAGGATATCTCAGGAAAGAGAAAGACCCAGAGGACAAACGTGCCTCTAGGATTTTTCTCACCGATAAAAAGGAGGAGATCGAAGATCTGATAAAAGAGATAGACGAAAAAGCCGAAAACAAAATGTTGAAGGGTTTTGATGATGAGGAAAGAAAAAACTTGAAAGCTTATTTAGAGCGTATACTTGACAACCTATAATTATTTAGATTTTCTATTTTAAAAAAGGCACTGAAAGCGACCTATCCCCGCACAAACTATATCTATCATAAACCAGATATACAAGAAGGGAGATCAGATGGCAAATCAAGATATCTCTAAAATAATACATATAAATTCCGGTTTTCAGAAGATGTTAGAGGGAGAGAAAATTATCTGTTTAGTAGACGGTCAGCATTATCCTCCAGTAACCAAGAATACGTTAGAAGTGTTGAGGAAGATTGGGGCAGAAATAAAAGCCCTTATCTTTCTGGGCGGAACTGAAAAGGTCGAGGATGCAGAGGAAGAACTTGGAGAGGCTGACATAGATATTTTCATGAGTTGTAGTAAAGAACAGCTTCCTATACAGAACTTACGAAAGGCGATAAGTAAGTATGATCCAAAAATCGTCGTCGATCTATCGGACGAACCGGTGGTCGACTACGGAGACAGATTCGAGATCGCCTCATCAGTCCTTCAAGAAGGAGCAACTTACATGGGAGCGGATTTTTTCTTTTCCCCTCCAAATGAATTGAACGTTTTAGAAAAACCGAGTTTATCAATAATCGGAACCGGAAAAAGAGTCGGTAAGACCGGGGTCAGCGTTTCGATAGCTAGAACGCTGAAAGGAAAAGGGCATGAACCAGTTATCGTATGCATGGGCCGAGGAGGTCCTCCGGAACCAGATTACATCGATCCAAAGAAGATCGCTATGAACGCAGATACTTTATTGAAAGTCGCAGAAAAAGGAGGACATGCTGCATCAGATTATTGGGAAGATGCTCTGTTAGCCCAAGTCTCTACAGTGGGATGTAGAAGATGTGGTGGCGGGATGGCGGGAAATCCGTTCTCCTCTAATGTGATCAAAGGAGCTTTAAAAACAAACAATCTGAAAGAAAATCTGGTCATAATGGAAGGTTCTGGTTCTACTTTCCCACCTGTCAAAACAGAAGCAAAGATAGTTATCATTGGAGCTTCCCAGCCCCTAGATAACATACTTGAATATTTCGGACAGTACAGGATAAATATATCCGATCTAGCGATAATCACCATGTGTGAAGAACCTATGGCTAGCGAAGAAAAAATAGAGGATATCGAGACAGGGATAAATGAGTTGAATCCAAATATCGATATCGCTCGCACCATTTTTAGGCCTCAGCCTCTCAAAGACATAACGGGAAAGAAAGTCTTCGTCGCCACGACCGCACCTGAAGATATCCTGCCAAAGATAATGGAACACATTGAAACTGAAAAAGGAGCAGAGATAGTTGGTCACTCCAATAAGCTTTCTAATAGAGAGGCACTGAGAAAAGACTTGAACCGGGGACTAAAAGAAGCCGAAATGCTTTTGACAGAAATCAAGGCAGCCTCAATAGACGTTGCTGGAAAAAGTGCTAAAGAAAAAGGTGCCGAGATAGTTTTTATGCATAATGAATCAATTCTAGTAGGTGGAACTGTCGAGACCTTCGAAGAGGCAGTATTAGATGTCTATGATAAAGCTATGGAAAGATATGGGGGTCAAAATGATTGAAGTTACCAAGGAAGGAACGAAATATCCCTTTTCCAAGGGTATATTGGCGAGGTCTCTTTCCATCACGGGACTGACCCTTGATCAGATATATGAGATTGTAAGAGATATAAATAAAAAGATTCAAGAAGGGGAGCAAAACACGATAAGCTCCAAAATAATAAAAAGGATGGTGAGAAGAGAACTCTTAGATAGAGGATATGAAGAGGAAGAAAAGTTTTACAGAGTCTCTAGAAAGATACGATATCTAGATAAACCTCTACTGGTCTTGATAGGTGGTGGTGCAGGTGTTGGAAAATCCACAATATCTTCAGAACTAGGCGTGAGATTAGGTATAAACAGGATCGTCGGAAGCGATTCTGTCCGTGAGATAATGAGAGAGATGCTACCCTACGAGGTCATACCAGCATTGCACGAATCGAGTTTTACCACCCATAAAGCTGTGGAAGCTTCTTTCGTAAAAAACAAGTTGATATATGGGTTCGACCAGCAGGTAAGACTTGTGAGTGTTGGATTGAAAGCCATCATAGAAAGAGGTATCAAAGAAGGTCTGAATACGATCATAAACGGCGTTCACTTGGTTCCTGGATATCTAGATATAGAAAGTGAAAAAGGCAGCTACGCCTTCCAATACGTTTTAGATGTCTCCGGCCAGAGTGAACATGAAGAAAGATTCAAAATGAGAGCCGAGGGGAGCCACAGAGATCCAGATAGATACATCGAAAATATTGACAATATAAAGAAAATCCAGGAATACAATATACGTCAGGCGGAACAGAACGACGCTCGAGTTCTCAACAACTCAGATATAGAATCCACGATAAGAGAGATCATGACAGATATAATAAATAAATTGGAGCCGGTGATAGAGAATGAATAAAGCTGCACCAAATTTTTACGACGTAGATATGCCTATACGCTCTTTTATTACAAAACGTCTGATAGGAGTTAGGTCCAAAAGCAGTGTTCAAGAAGCCGCTAAGAAGATGGTGGAGTTCAATACGGGATCACTTGTAGTTATCGAGGATGAGGATATCGTGGGGTTCATTACAGACGGTGATATAAAGAAAAAAGTCGTGGCTGAAGGTTTGAAGACTGATATGCCAGTTAAAGAGATAATGGTGAAAGAACTGATTACAGCAGATATCAGCTCAACTATCAAAGATGTACTAGAGATTATGGCAGAGAAGAACATACAGCATATTTTGATAGATGAAGATGATGATATAGTGGGTATAGTGACTTTTAGAGATCTGATAGATATCAAAAGGCAAAAGCTCGAAACTTACATCTCGAGGGAATAAAATGAGGATACTTCATATATCTGACACCCATATCGGCAAAAAAGACCATTATAACAAAGAATCTCTGAAGATCGCT
Organism: Candidatus Natronoplasma sp.; assembly: GCA_048621055.1. Classification (GTDB taxonomy): domain Archaea; phylum Thermoplasmatota; class Thermoplasmata; order Halarchaeoplasmatales; family Halarchaeoplasmataceae; genus Natronoplasma. The sequence continues at coordinate 28,033 of JBMCXO010000002.1, forward strand.
TTAAAAGAGCTTGAAGACGACGATCTAGATATGCTGATCCATTCTGGAGATCTCACACAGGATGGTAGCCTGAAACACTATGAAAAGGCAAAAAAAATTTTTGATAAAATAAGCATACCACATATCATAATCCCAGGAAATCACGACAAGAGGAGTGGAGGACTTTCTCTCTTCAAAGATCATTTCGGTTCGCCGAACGGTGTATTTGAAAGTCAAAAGGCGGTAGTAATCTATGTTGACAGCGCAGTTCCAGATACGGATATCGGACGGGTAGGGATGGTTAAATACGATATGATAAAGGAGGCTCTTGCCGAGTACTGTAACAAATCGATAAAGATAGTCGTCCTGCACCATCACACTGTCCCTATACCAAAAGCCGGAAGGGAACGTAACGTCCTTTCCAATGCTGGAGATCTTTTGGAACTGTTTTTAAAGGGAGACGTAGACCTAGTATTGTCAGGACATAGACACTATCCCAATGTTCATCGTATAGAAAACACTGTTTTTGTGAACGCTGGAACGGCTTCAGATAAAAAAACGAGATACGGCGACATAAACTCGTACAACTTGATAAAAATCGAGAAAAAAACATTGACAGTTAGAACCAAGAGGATCGACGGATCTAAAGAAAAAAAATGCTTTCCGAGAAAAGATAAAAGGGTCTTTTACGACTTTGGAGACAAAATATTCAGGGTTGTCCATACCTCGAACACTTTTGTTTCTTCATCTCCAAAATTTCTCCAAACCCATTTTTTAAACGCCCTCAAAATCATAAATTCACTAGATTGTGACCTAACTATACATTGTGGAGGGGTTGTGGAAGAAGGTATAAATCAAAATTATGAATTGGCTAAAACCTACATGGAAAAGTTCAATGTGCCGATAATTTACACACCTGCTGGAAGAGACATAAATTATCTAGGTTATGAGCTTTTTAAAGAATATTTTGGAAAGATGCTGCAGTCTTATAGCAACGAAGAGGTCCTTTTCAGAGGGGTGTCTTCTGCCCAGTATGATTCTCCGGAGGGCTACATAGGAGAGACGCAGAAAGAAGAATTATTCAACGAGCTCGAAGATCAAAATCGATCTTTTAAATCCGTTTTCCTTCATCATAATATACTTCCGATACCTCACGCTAGAGAGAAAGGACTCCTTGAGGACAGTGGAGATTTTCTCAGGGAAATAGTGAACAAGAGAATCGACCTAGTGTTGACCGGTACCTCGTCCCATCCATCGGCGATGAAGATAGGAGAGACTGTCGTAGTCAATGCCAACTCCATGAGCAGCGTTTACCAGAGAAGCAGATACGGTAATTCATTCAACGTGATAGACATATACGAAAAGGCGATAGTGGTTTACGAAATAAACAGTCTGTGGGGAAACAGAAAGATACTCGGTGTGTGGGATCGGAACAGCTAACATTTAGTTCTCAAGCTCTTTCTAGATATATATCAAACCTGACACCGCCAAGTTCGGAATCTTTGACTTCCAAACGCCCGTCATAACTATCGATCACCTTTTTGACCAGATACAGCCCAAGACCGGAGCCTCCAGATTTGCCTTGTTTGAAGCCTTTTTCAAGTATCTTTTCCTTTTTTTCATCAGGTATGCCCACTCCATCATCTTCAAATATGATCAAACCTTTATCATCTTCAGATAGTACTCTAATCCTAATTTTTTCACAACCTGAATGCCTGATCGAGTTTTCGATAAGATTGAAAAATAGTGTCTCTAATAAAGGACCAGCTTTGACTTGAATTTCTTCTCTTTCTACTTCTAGATCGATATCCATATCCTCTAGATGGGTTTCGTATTTTGATAGAACTTCTTCTCTTAGAGGTTCTATAGGGACCTCACGGATATTCTCCTGCTCCTCCACCCTTCTGAGTTTGTCGACTTTTTCTATTATCTCTTGAGTTTGATTTATCACTTTGACAGTTTTATCCACCAATTCCTCATCTTCGTATGTTTCCTTCAAAAGTTTCAAGTAAGCTTTTGCTATTTGTGTTTTGTTACCCACATCATGGCAGATCATAGAATGTAGAAATTCTTTTCTCTCCTCAACTTCCTTCCTATCGGTTATATCTCTAATAACTGCGATGATCCGAGGTTCATCACCTATATCGTATCTATTCAAGCTTACTTCAGCATAGAATTCATCGCCGTTATTCTTCTTATGAACCCATTCGAAAAAAGGGTCTTCTCCTTCAAAAACTTGCTTTATCTTCTCTAGAGCTTTTTCTTTTGACCGTCTACCGTCAGGTTGTTCCTCAGGAGAGAAGTGCCACGGCTTTTTACCGATGATCTCCCCACGATCACAGCCGAACATCTCTTCAGCCTTCTCATTACAGTCTATGAATTGTTCACGGTCCATGATGATTATGGCATCGTTCGCCGACTGAAATATGGTTCTATATCTTTCCTCACTCTTAAGGAGTTGCCTCTCCATCTCCTTCATTTCGGTTATATCCATGATGATGCCTTCAAGATAAACCTCATCTTCATCATTCTTGGCTCCCTTTCCTCTCTCCCAGACCCATCTTATCTCCCCCTCAGCCGTTTTAATCCTGTAAATTATCTTATATCGTTCTTTCTTTTCGACAGCTTCGTCGATCGTACTTCGGACTTTTTTTCTATCTTCAGGTAAAATGAGGTCTATATAGGTGGTCTCTTTATTATCTATCAGATCTTCTGGATAATATCCGGTCACTTCCTTACAACCTTCACTCATAAATTTCATCGTGTAGTACTCATCGTTCAAGCACCGAAAGGCGACTCCAGGAGCGTTACCTAGAAGATTTTGAAGTAGGCGATATTGTTCTTCCAGTTCTTCCTCTGCCTTTTTCCTCTCCGATATCTCCCTTATATTGCACTGTATGACTTCTTCGCCGCCGGCCCGATAGACGTTGCTTACGAACTCTACAGGTACCTTCTCACCATTTCTAGATTCGAGCGGTAAATCTTCATAACGTACATATCCTTCCTCTCTAAGCTCATCGAACCTTTCCTTGTTCTCACATATCTGTTCAAAACTACCTATCTCCCACAGTTTACCTTCCTGAAGCTCATCCAAAGAATAACTGAGAATATCTCTTATGTACGGATTCGCATCTTTGATCTCGCCCGTTTCAGAATTCAAGATCAAAATACCGTCTTTAGCGCTCTCGAAGAGTCTTCTGTATCTTTCTTCGCTCATCTGAAGGGCCTCTTCTGTCTGCTTTTGTGCGGTGATATCCACCAAGTAGCCAAGATAATATTTGACCTCGCCGTCCTCCCTGATTATCTTGGTGTAGTCCTTGACCCAGATGGTTTCTCCATTCTTTTTTATCAAACGGTATGGTCTGTGATCTATTCTATCGGCTCCGATGTTGAGATGTCTTTCGACCTCTCTTTTCAATTGGACAAAATCATTTTTCGGAAGAATATCAGCATAACTTATATCGCCGCTGATCATCTCTTCCTGAGTATACCCCAAAAGATATTCCACGTTCGGTGTGACGTATACTATCGGATAGTTTTCTTTAGCTCTCCATTTGAATAGGGTAGTTGAGCCTTCCACAAAGAGATCACGTTCCTCTTCAAGCGTTTTTTCCGCTATCATCCTTCTTCTCGCAAGAGATAGATCATCGACAACCTCTTCTAAAAGTTCTATTTCTTTTCTCGAGAGGAATCTATCTGGTCTGTGACATACTATCAAAAATCCAAATAACTCCTCATCAGAGGTCATCGGCACCAAAACCGTATGATGATCGATATCTTCTTCAGGATAATCGCAAAGGCTGCAGTAATCTTTCATACCTTCGATCATTACAGATGAACGCGTCCTCATAGCTTCCTTCACACATTCAGGGGCATCGCCCTCGCCTTCTTTCGTTAACTCCCAAGCCCAATGCTCGTGCTCTCCTGAACTCGCGAATGGTTTTATCTTTCCGCTATCATCATCGAAAAGAGCTATCTCCACATTCAGATAACCACCGGTTTCTAACAGAACGTCACATGACTTCTCGATAAGAGTTGAAAATTTATCTTCTTCAAAGATCAATCTACCGATATTACGGATCGACATCAGTAGTGAATTGATCTCCACCAGCTCCTCTGCAGTCTCTTTATGTCTGACCTCCTGAGCTATCGCATCCGCTAAGATACCATACCGTGACTCCAGGTTCCCTTCTTTCATGACATACCGATCCGCACCTAGATTAAGAGCATCCATGGCTACATCTTCCCTACCCCTTCCGGTAAATATTAGGAATGGTATGGAATTCTCCCTTTCCTCCCGCAGTTCTCTCAAAAATTCTATTCCGTCCATCTCAGGCATCATGTAATCAGAAACAATGGCATCGTAATGATCAGCCTCAAGGAGCTCTAGAGCTTTTTTAGCCGATTCTACGGTAAATACTTTCAACTCTTCCTTTTCCTCTTCTAAAAATTCTTTAGCCTGATCCAAAAGACTAGTATCATCATCAACGAGCAATACCCTCATATTTCCCAAATATAACTACCTTCCATACACGATATATATTTTATGTTCAAATCTAAAGATTTGTGACATATCGAAGGAAGTACTAGGTCAAAATTTAGTTTGAGAACATAAAATTTTCAATATTTTCAATGATTTCATTATTTGTCAAAAAGCTGTTAAACAAATAAGCCCTAAGGTCTGTAGTATTTCGCAATAGTAAAACTGGTTTTTATCAAAAGATTTATATCTACTAAAAATTAATGTGAGTTGGGGAAACAGATGCGAGTGAAGGTGAAGTTCTTCTCCGTGGCTGTAATACTCCTTTTGGCATCTTTAAATTTGTCTTTTGGACTCGGAACAGGAGCACCAGAAAGTGAGAGTTTAATAGATGTAGATGAAAATGAGCTAGCGAGACCTGTAGATGAAAATTCTACCCTTACATCGGAGGAATATCCTTTCAAAGAGGAGTATCCTTCTGTGAATCAACTCTATGAATGGTATGAGAATTTAGAGGAGGAATTTCCTGAGCTGGTCGATAAGCATCATTATGGGGAATCATACGAAGGGAGAGATCTCTGGGTATTGGAGATCACCTCGGATAATGATACTGTTGTAGATGAAAAACCGGCAGTGCTTATCGACGCGACTATCCACGCTAGAGAATGGTCAACCACTCAGGTAGCGGCTTACTTCACTTGGAGACTCCTAGATGAATACAACACAAATGAGACCATCAATTGGGTCGTGAACAATAGAAAGATCTTTGTAGTTCCGATGGTGAATCCTGATGGGTATATTCACGACGGAAATGGAACATTAGGGCAAAGAGAATATTGGCGTAAGAACAGGAACGATTCGATCCCTAAAGGTAAAGTCGGTGTGGATCTAAACAGGAACTGGGATTACCTTTGGGAGAATGGTGAGGATGATCCTTCTATGGAAACGTACAGGGGGGAGGCTCCATTCTCTGAAGCCGAGACCAAACATCTTAAAGAATTCATACTTGAAAACGATATAGATTCCTACCAAAACTTGCATTCTCACTGGGGGGCATTATTGATCCCCTCTACCAATATGACCAACCCTACACCACATGATGATTGGTACAGAGGTACAGCAGAGCACATGACTTCAATGACTACGATGTTGGGAGAAGACGAACAGTACTCATATGGTCAGCCTCATGAAGAGATAGGTTATGGTGCTCCAGGGGCAGCTGATAATTGGGTCTATGACGAGATTGGTGCCCAAGCATATACATACGAAATCTATACAGGAGAGTGGGAAGACTCCAAGCATGGATTTTATCCTGAAGAAGATAAGATAATGGAGATAAATCAGGATGTTGATGATTCGCTCATCTATCAAGCTAGAGTGGCCGATACGGACCTAGGTGATGGTGAAGAGATAAAGCAGCCTCCAGTGCCTTATCTAGTTTACGGCACATTGGAGGATGAAGAGGGAAAAGCTCATTCTGACGTTGAAATAGAGGTGAAAAATCGAGAGACCGAGGAAACGATTTACACGCACACAGACAGAAATGGTCATTATGAAATCAACCTCGCCGATCTCGAAGAAGGTTATCAGGAAAGAGATCTCTTCACAATCGAGATCGAGCCAGGAACCACTAGATTGAATTTTGAAGTGGATGATAGTTGGGGTCAAAGGCTGGACCTTGAGTATTCTGAGAGTGCTCAAGTAACCACCGAAGGCTTTTCAAATTTGACGTTGGATTCTGTCAATTTATTGGGTGATGTCACGCTGGCGGATGAGGGTTCTGTTGACGCCTATTTTGAGTACGGGATAACAGGAGAAAAAGAATGGGAAGAGAGTAAAGTAGAAGAGATAAATGAAAATCGCACCTATAATATAGAGCTAGATGAAGACGACCTTCAAGTAGGTGAGGAGTATGAATTCAGAGCGGTGATCGAGTGGAATAATGAAATCAATAGAGGAAGGTCTATCACTTTCGTAGTGGATGAATATGAACTAGACATCGACTCCTTTGAAGGAGGCGAGGTAAAACTACCCGGAGAGGAGGGGTTTGACTATATTTATGGTAGAGAAGTAGAGATCGAAGCTTCAGCTGAGGAGGGCTTCGAATTCATCAGGTGGATCGGAGATGTCGAGATGGTGGGAGATACAGAATCCAAAAGCACATCCGTGAAGATGATGAAGGATCTTAAGATAACCGCCCTATTCTGGGCAGGAGAAGGTACCGAAAATAATCCATATATCATTCAAAATGTCTATCATCTACCGGAGATACATGAAAATCTAGATGCACATTTCGAGCTTGCGGATGATATAGATGCTAGTGAAACCAAAGATTGGAACGATAGAGATGGCTTTGAACCTATAGGGTATATGGAGGAAGGATTTACCGGCACTTTAGAAGGCAAAGGTCATGAAATCCAAGGCCTCCACATCAATCGAAGTGATGAGATGGGAGTTGGAATATTCGACGCGATAGGTGAAGACGGCGAAATAAATGATCTAAGACTAGTTGATCTGGAAGTGACAGGTCAAATGCAAGTCGGAGGTTTTGCCTCGATCAATGAGGGTAAAATAAAAAATTCCTCTGCAACAGGTGTAGTGATCGGAAAAGGAATGTATGGAGCTGGTGGACTTGTATCAGATTGTTATGGAGATATAGAAGACTCGTACTTTGAAGGCAGAGTCAAAGGGAATGAGATGGTAGGAGGCCTTGTAGCGTATATGGGAGGCTGGAGGGAGGAGGCTATACCTTCAAATGTGAAAAGATCTTACGCTCATGGGAATGTGAGTGGAGATGAAATCGTTGGAGGATTGGTGGGATGGAACGGCGACGGAGGAAGTATCTCCCAATCTTATGCAGCAGACAACATCAGCGCTAGACAAGGACATGCCGGAGGTCTAGTGGCGATGAATTTCGCTAGTGTGACTAACACTTATTCTACCGGAACAGTGAAGGCGAGCACTCACTGTGGTGGGCTCATCGGAGAGAGTCAAGGAAACGTTTTTTACTCCTACTCTACCGCTAAAGTGGCCAAAAACGGACGTAATGGAGGATTGATAGCTGCATCAAACGATGTTGTCATGAAGTCATATTGGCATATATTCTCTTCCGGTGTTGAGAGAAGTGCAGGTGGTAGAGGTATGACAACAGGAGAAATGATAGGAGAGAACACTGAATTCACTATGGAAGGTTTTGATTTTGACGAAATTTGGGATGTGGAAGAAGAGCCATACTCTTATCCCTACCTTTCATGGCAAGATGAAGATAACATCCCTTACGTTCCCTATGAACTTGAGCATGAATTGACCATCGAAGTGGATGGAAGAGGTTCAATAGAACCTGAATCCTCGACCTATCTTTACCCTGAAGGTGAAGAGGTTTCCATAGAAGCCATTTCTGATGAGCTTGTCGAATTTAGCCACTGGGAAGGAGATGTGCCTGAAGGGTATGAAAAAGATGAAGAAATTACCATCGTTATGGAAGATGACGTGGAAATAACCGCTAATTTTGAATATGAGCCTTGGTTCCAGGGATTGGTTTCCTTGATAGTATTGTCTGTCGTTATTGGTGGCGGAATTAAGATTTACAAAAGGTACAGAAAGGAAGAAGAGTCAGATGAAGAGATTTTGGTCCCTGAGGAATTAAAAGCTCGTGGAGACACGAAGATCGAAACGTGTCCTGAGTGTGATGAAGCAGCCCTGGTGATCTACGAAGACGGATCGGCCTTATGTGAAAACTGTAGTCACGCAGAGAGGGGTAGAGAGCTGGGAGAAGAAGAGGAAGAGATGGTTTAATAGAGAGCTCGAGATCAAAATCGATTTTTTTTAAAATCTCTGTTTTTGTTAACCCCTCAAATTAGAAGTTTCCGAGCGGTCTAGTGGAATCCACGAATTCACAGAGTGCACACATTTTTCGTAGGAAAATGGGGGCACGGGGATTTCGACTCTTATTTAATGGTAAATTTGTTTTATTATTGCGTAAATATATAAACTACACTTTTTTATTGATTATATTTTTACTGTATAATATTGTAAAACCAAGGACTTTTATTTATATAGTCGCTAACAGACCGACTATATTTCCTTCTTTTCAATCAGTCTATTCCAAAACAACTCTTACTCATTCTATCAAAATACATCTGAAAAATCCTCGATAGAAAAATGAATAACATCCTTTTCACCCAACCACTTTTTGGCGTCAGGTGTGAACTCTTTAGATACTATTAAAAATTTAGATACATTTTTCAATTTCGAATTCCTCATCTTTTCAAGTAGTTCTTTTACATCTCTCTTATCAGATAAGCTCCATTTGACTTCACCTAAAAGGTTTTCATCTTTTGAAACTCCACAGATATCGATCTCATTGCCCTGTCTATCCCACCATGACCCTATTTTTTCATACTGGCCTAATTCCGACTCAAGTAATTTCTTCCCATTTCTTTTTCTTATAATCTGTAGTACCACGTCTTCGAAAACTCTTCCCATATATCCACCGAATTCATCTTCAATCTTGCCTTTTATACCCTCTTGATCACCCATCTCTAGTTGATCTTTATTGGGATAAACATAGTGAAACCAGAACCTGAAAAAGTTATCTTTAATCCTATATCTCTTTTTCTTGCTTTTGGTGACTTTTTCAGTTGCAGGTGCTAATCTTTTGAGCATATCGAGATCTTTCCTAAGTTTTCTCATATAATACCCTAACGAAGTCCTTTCAAGATCTAATTGATCAGATATCTCTTTAGGAGTCTCCTTTCCGAGAGATATGAGCTTTAAGATATCGAAATACTTATCAGGAGATTTTAGTTCAGTTGAAAGGAGTACCCAAGGCTCGTCATAGAGCAGAGAGTGGGGAGAAAGGATCTGTTCGCCTATATTATCCATAAGCGATCCCTCTGTTGCAAACTCTAGGTATTTGGGAGTTCCTCCAAAGACAGCATATCTCTTCAATATGGATTCTTCATCCAACCTATTAGAGCTAAACCATTTCCTAACTCCCTCGTAGTCGAAAGGGTTCAACCTGATGTTCCGAGTCCTTCGCCCATAAAGCGAGGCATCGGATTGAAACAGCTTTTCTATCATGCCGATAGAAGAACCTGCAACACAGAGCAGCATCTTAGATGAATTTTTTCTTTCGTCTATAGCCTCTTGTAGGAGTGAAGGCACAGCTTCATTGATTTTCAAAAGCCTCTGAAATTCATCGAAAACAACAACTAGTTTTTCTTTCTCACTTTTATCAAAAAGAGCATTGATGATGTCTCTCCATGTAGGTTCACCGACGAGACTTGATCCAAGAACCTCATTCAACCTTTCCGCTATATGGAGTCTGAGCTGTTTATCATCACTCATAGATATATAAAGATAGATGCCATGCTTTCCCTCTAAGAATTTCTTGATCAATTCTGTTTTGCCTACTCTTCTCCTCCCGATGACAGATATAAATTCAAATCTGTCTGATCGGTATAGTTTCCTTAAGGCATCTAATTCTCCTTCCCGATCTACAAATCTCATCGATATCTTCCTCTTAATTGTCTACACAATAATTGTGTACTCAATACATAAATCTTTCCTTTTTAGCTCGGTCAAGTGAAGTAAAAAAAGATATGTTAGACAGGCTTTCGACGCATATATGAGGGTGATTTGTTGAAATATAGTTCTACTCCTCACTGTTGTAGTAGGAAAATATACTCGTCAAACACTATTTTCCCTGAAGATCTCTAATGATGATCAGGCATAAGTCTTACTCAATTCATAGATTACCAGATTTCTTCCAAATTTTTGAGATCTTGGAGATAGTCTTCATAATCGATATTGGCTGTAATACCGAATTCGTTCAATAGATCTATGAACCCAGTCAAAGGCATACCTAGAACTTGGACTGCTTTAACCAACGATATCTTCCCGCCCTTGTATAACTAACAGATTGTAACCAATCGTTGAATCTAGTTTTCAATTTTTGTAAAGAGTCAGTTGTCCCTCTGTTGCACCCAAAGATAAGCTAGTAAAGATATCACTCCTATCATTAGTACGATCGCCATCGATAAAAGAAGGCGTTGATCCTCGAGTTCATCGATTCTATTTTCCAATGTAGTTTTATCTTCTTCTAAATCCTTGTTATCTTCTCTAAGAGCAGATAAATTTTCCGATGAATCTGATAACTCTTCTGTTAAAATTACGATCTTTTGGTTTAAATTATCGATATCGGTTAGGTCTTGAGGCGCCAATATCACTTATCTCCTGTTCCGAGTATAACCAGGATACAACACCTCGGCAGTTATGAATCCCATCAGCGCTATACCGCCGACCAGGAACAGAAAAATACCGACAACCGCCTTATCTTTGAATGGTAATATGTTCGATTTCTTATTCCTTTTTCTCAAGTTGTTTCTCTCATGGTCACCTTTCTTCGTTTCGGAAGAGCTGTTTCTTTCCTTTAATCCTTTACTATTTATTCCGTTTTTACTTATATTACCATGGAGAAAGGTACGGAGACCAAATATATAATATGATGTTACAAATAAATTCTATAAACTAGAGGTTTAAAGTAATTATAAGTCCAAATCGCCAACTCAACGGTTCATAAAACAGACATATTTTGTGATAAAAAAGTCTTTAGATCGGTGATCAAGTCCTGAGAAGAGAGTAAATATCGAATTCCCATCTATCCACTTTTTATCTAAAAAGATACATCATCGATTTTTTCGTAAAGCTTTTACTGGCCCTGAGCATATACTTTCAAATTGTCCGGTCCTTGAACTACCTTTCTAAAAAAAGATACCTTTTATCCCGTCATAATAACACTTTTTGACGTATGAACAGAACATCGGTTCAAATAGTCCCTTTATTATAGTTGGATTGGGGCATTCGATGATTAAAAACGATATTAAGGTAGA
>JBMCXO010000003.1:0-34243 GCA_048621055.1 Candidatus Natronoplasma sp.
GATCCCACGGACAATCCATGGAGTGGTCAACGTAGCGGTGAGTATGATGGATTAAATGTTGAAGAAAATATACTTCTATTACCTGATCATAACGGAGTTGAAGAAGGCACTTATGAATTGACGGTTAGTGCCCCCTATGTACAAGAAGGACCACAACCGTTCGCTGTTGTAGTAAGTGGTGGGGTTTCGGAAGAAGGCCCTTCTATTGAAGTTACAAACCCTGAAGGCGGAGAGACATGGCAGTACGGGGATACGGAATCAATAGAGTGGTCAACTATTGAATACGAGCATCCAATAGAATCCGTTGATCTCGAATACAGCACAGATGACGGGGAATCATATACTGAGATCGCTACCGAATTAGAAGACACAGGAAGTTACGATTGGGAGATACCAGACGTTACTTCCGACGAAGTCATCATCAGAGCAACCGTTCACGATGAAGGAGGATATAGCGGTAGTGACATAAGTGAGCAATTCACAATAGAAGGCAAACCGCCTGATCCGCCTGAAAATCTTTCCGTACAACATGCGGATCTAACAGAAAGATGGCATTGGATGTACGATAAAGAACATAGAGCCGAGCCTGACTCTGGAGTAGGAGTCGACTCACCGGGTCCATGGTACGGCGCTATGAGGAAAGAACTTCCTGAAGGAGAAATAACCGATATCGCTTATCATGACTTGGAAGAGGCTCATTCTGTTCAAGGATATATCTATGAAGATGATGGAACTGAACCTGGAGAACTGTTGGGCGAAACCTATGAGATATCAAATTTAGGATATGATGAATGGCGTGAACTACCACTAAAGACTCCTATAGAAATAGAAGCCGGTCATTATTGGGTAGCTTTAGAAATAGATGACATAGGAGAGGATCATTACCCCTTCGGTGTCATGGAGCCCTATCAGGAAGATTCAGGGTGGATCAGTTATGATGGGGAGGATTGGCTCCCTCTTGAAGACGAAGAGTTGGATTACAGTTGGGCTTTAGAAGTGAGAGTTCGAGAAACCGATGAGAATGACAACCTGGTCACGTGGGATGCAAGCCCGGACGACCCTGATAATGTGAGTCACTATAACCTTTACAGGTCAGATAATAAAGATGGTCCGTGGGACGAACCTATTGATGACGTAAAAGTGGATGGATCTGATGATTACCAGTACATAGACCGCAACAAAGGTATGGCCGACGATACATTCTGGTGGTACGTGGTTAGAGCTGTTGGTGAAAATGGTGTAGAAGAGGAAGATATAAAGGCAGAGCAGGAACCAGTCCGACCGTTCCAGGTTGAGATAGACGTATATGACGATCCAGCTATCAAGGGGCAAGAGTTTTTACTCGACTATACAGTTACCAACATAGGAGATGGTAAGGCCACACAGACCATTGTTTTTACAGCCGATAGGGATGTAAAAGAGGATGAAGAAGTTACTCTGGAAGAAGGCCAGAATCATCACGGAAATTTTACTTGGATACCTGAGGAGTTAGGGGCCAATACCCTCAAAATCGCCAGCGATGATCACAGTGATGGTGTGACTGTATCGGTGATAGAAGATGCGAACTTTGAGATAAGTATCCGTGAGTTAGACCGAGAGGTCATCGAAGGCGACTCTGTTTTTGTTCGATCCGATGTCGAAAACACTGGAGAGGTCAAGGATACCCAGAGAATCAGGTTCTCAGTCGATGGGGATATGAAAGATGAAAAAGAAGTCACCTTAGAAGGAGGAGATAACGAAACAGTCGAATTAAGTTGGGAGACAGAAAAAGGCTACGCCGGAAGATATGAGATAGAGGTGACTAGTCAAGATGATAAGGAAGACGGACGGGTGGAGGTCTTCGAGGCAGACATATTTGCTGTTGATATAAGACCTCAGGAAAGAGAACTGGTCGAGGGAGAAGAAGTCGTAGTAAATTATACAGTTAGAAATACAAAAGAAGAGCAAGATACACAGGACATAAAGTTTACAGTTTACCACAGGGACGAAGTGGTACATGAGGAGGTAAAAGAGAATTTGACCATCTCGGAAAGGGAATACCATGAAGACACCTTCCAATGGCAGACTGAAGAAGGAGATGCTGGAAGATACGTGGTGGAAGTTTCTAGCCAGGATGACAAAGGTGATAGTAGGATATCAGTTTTTGAGGCCGATATCTTCGCTGTGGAAATCAGTATTCGTGATAGAGAAGTGGCTGAAGGAGAAGAATTAACGGTGAATTACACAGTTAGGAATACAAAAGAAGAACAAGATTCTCAAGAAATCAAATTCATCGTGTATGAATTCATAGGATCTGACGAAGAAGAAATAGTTTACGAGGATGTAGAAGAGAGTGTTACCATCCCAGCTGGAGAAAAGCACGAAGGTAGTTTTACATGGCAGACAGAGGAAGGAGATCATCGTTTGGTGATCGCTAGTGAAGACGATGAGGATGATACTAGGATCACAGTTTTTCAGTCTGATATATTTGCTGTCAGTATGAACATCCGTGATAGAGAAGTGAGTGTTGGAGAAGAAGTCGTCATCGAGTACACCGTATTCAACACGAAAGAAGAAGAAGCGACTCAAGACATAAAATTGACTGTTTACCTAGAAGACGAGGTAGTCCTTGAAGATGTGAAAAATAGTGTGACTATCTCGGCAGGCGAAAAATACGAAGGTGAGTTCATCCTGCAGACTGAAGAATTAGAAGATGGAATATATGAAGTGCAAATAAGCAGCGATGATCACAGTGAAATTCAAATGATAACTGTAGGGGAACCCGAAGAAAAAGATGAAGAATTGATCCCCGACCTCGGCTCACTACTGTGGGTTATCGTCATTTTTATAATAGCCATTATAATTGCTGCGATCTTAGTCGTGAAAGGATTCTACTTTGCTTGAAGGAGTGATCTTTGAGCGATTCATTCTAGCCAGTCAGCCTCAACTTTTGAAAGCTGGTCTAATAAGTGGTTTCTGATCTCATCTGGTTCTGGATATTCACCGATTATTTCGCCGTCCTCCATGACCTTTTCTAGCATGGGTTCCATCTCAGAACCGCAGTCACATTCTGGTTTTTTTTCTTCTTCCCAGCTCTCCATCTTGAAGGTGAAACATTCAGGACAGCGGTAAACCTGTTTTTTACCGCTGAATTTCCCTCTCTTTGCGACCATCTCTTCCTCTTTCTCTACTATATCCATGGCAAAGTTGACAGTTCGCGCATTGGATATAGAAGTTCCAACACCGAACGAATCGACTCCAGCTTTTTTGAGTTTTGGTATATAGTATTCATCCATGCCCCCTGAGCAGATTATCTTAGCCTCCACACCTCTTTTTTCGAGTTCCCACCTTACTTCCTGTGCTATCTTCCCGAGATCTCCTCTGCGTGAGGATGGTGTGTCCAACCGAACACCGAAAAGATTTTCGCCCATAGCTTCAGCAGCCATGAAAGATTCCGTCGTCTCGTCGTAATATGTGTCCACAAGTGCGATACGCGATATATCTTCCGGTAAAGCAGCGTCAAAAGCTTCAAACGCTTTTTTTGGTTCGTCAAAGATTATGGTCAGCGCGTGAGGCATGGTCCCCTGTGGCTCCACACCGACTTCTTCCGCCCCGGCTATACACGAAATGCCGTCGCATCCGCCGATGTAAGCGGCTCTATCGATGACAGGCGCGATTCCAGGATGCATTCTCCTTATACCAAATGACATGATAGTGCTTTCGCCGGCGACCTTCTTGACCCTTGCCGATTTTGTCGCTATACCGCTTGGATGACACACGAATCCGAGTATCGGAGTCTCATATATACAGAATTCTTTGTAAGGCCCCTCTATCCAAAATACAGGAGTGAATATTCCCTCGTCTCCTTCAGTTCTAAATATAGTTCCTTCGGGCATAGAATAGATATCTATGTTTTTACCTTCAAGTAGATGTAGTACCTCATCTAAACCACAAAATACAGCCCAGTTCCAATCTGAAGGAAGGGAAGAGGCGGTGAATTCAGCAACGACCCTTTCTTCTCCCACGCCTTCATTCTCGAAGATGTCCATCGCATTTTTGAAATATATATCAGTGGTCTTTCCTTTTTTTATCTCATCTTCGCTAGCTAGATGAAAACCACTTTGCTCATCCATATTTATTCTTAGATTAATTCTATTTATTAGTGTTTTGGTCCTCAATTATATCGTTCGCTTCAATGATCTTGTCTTTCAAGTAATTTTGTTTCAGTCCGGCGGTTGAATCTGTGAGATTATATCTTTTATCTCTTCTGAATATGAGTCGGAATTCTCAAGTTTGATCAGAGAGATAAGAAACTTGATCTGCATCAATGAAAAAAAATCCATCTCAACATCATCGTCGAGTGACTTAGACAATTCTTTGTTTACTTCTTTATCGAGTTCGTAAAAGTGGTAAGATATCTTTTTAACAACATCTTCTTTTTCAACCTCATAACCTACTTCTTCTAGTATATCCAAAAATTCCTTGACTTTATCATCACTCCACCTGATACCAATAGTGGATGTTCTATCTGATCTTATGGGTTCTGGGGTCATCAAAAAAACATCGGCCGTTCTTCCATAGATCCTCTCTGGGATGTGGTGTTTCTTTCTTTCACCTTTGACCTCTATGAAACCTGCCTCCTCCAGTTTTTTGATGTGTCTGTACACAGTGGATTGATCTTTTCCCAGAGCCTCAGATGCCTGAGAGATCGTCATATCTTTGACCTTCAAAAGTTCTAAGATCTGCTTTCTGGTGCTTTCCAGGCCGACCTTTAAGGTTTCGGAGTCCTCAAACAGTTTTATCTCGGGAGACATCTCAAAAGCTATTAGTTATCAAATCGGAAAAGAGATATATAACTTGGGGCGATATACCATGAAAACTCATCCTTCCCAATCCACCTCTTCATTTTCTTCAGTTATCTTCTTTATCTTCTTTATCTTGGCTTCGGCCTCTTCTAGCTTCTCCTCACAGTACTCTATAAGTTCCATCCCATGTTGATAAAGTTCTATCGCTCTCTCTAATGGAACTTTGTTCCTCTCAAGCTTTTTGTTTATCTTTTCCAATCTTTCTAGAGCTTCTTCAAAACCTAGTTCTTTTACATCTTCTATTTCCTCAAATTCTTCTGACATCTTTCAACCTCCTCCGTCTCGGCTTTTATCTCACCATCAACAAGGTTTATCCTCAATATATCTTCGATACTCACCTCATCCACACTGGTGATCACTTCATTTTCTTCGTTCATGACGATAGAGTAGCCTCTCTTCATGGTCTGTATCGGACTCAATGCTTTAAGTCTATCTCTCTGTCCGTTTAACTCCTGACCATATGTTTCTAGATATCTATCCAAAGTTATGTCGAGTCTCTCTATATTTTCATCAAGTTTCTGATAACGCTCTTCCAAAATCCTTTCTGGTTTCGTAAAAACCGGACTATCGGCAAAACTTTCTAGTCTATCTCTATAACTCACGATCAAATTATTTAAAGCGGTTCTAGCTCTTCTTTCCTGCTGCAAGACCTTCTGTTTTAACTCCGTTTTGATCGGAACCACCAATTCCGCCGCTCCTGTAGGGGTCGGTGCTCTCGCATCCGCAACAAAATCGGATATCAAGAAGTCAGTTTCATGACCTACAGCGGAAACGATAGGTGTTTCGGATTCGAAGATGGCTCTAGCTACTATTTCTTCGTTGAAACTCCATAAATCTTCTATAGAGCCTCCTCCCCGACCGATTATTATGACATCCATCTCCATCCTATCAAGTCTCTGGATAGACTCAACTATATTTTCTGCGGATCCCTCGCCCTGGACCTGCGTGGGAACGACAAATATCTCTACATTTTCAAAACGATCTTTCAACACTCTCAACATGTCTCTCAATGCCGCGCCTTCGCTTGAGGTCACTATCCCTACTTTTTGCGGCAAAAAAGGTAACTTTCGTTTGTGTTCATCGTCGAAAAGACCTTCCTCCGATAATTTTTCTTTCAATTTTTCGTAGGCTAGATAAAGTTCGCCTATACCGCCGACCATCATCTCTTTCACGACGAGTTGATACTGCCCCCGTTGGATATACAGGCCTATATCGCCTCTACACAGCACTTCCATGCCTTCCTCCGGTTCGAAATCCAGATCCTTGTTCTTAGATCTGAACATAACGCTGCTGATCTCGCTAGTGTCATCTTTTAAAACGAAATACATGTGCCTTCTATCGTGATGTTTAAAATTTGATATCTCGCCTTTGACCCATACGTTTTGTATCTCATCCTCTCTTTGGAGGAGAGAGTTGACGTAATGGTTCAGCCCGGAAACGGAATATATCTTTTGATCCAAGTCTTTTTCCTTGTCGATTTTGGTTTGCTTCATCCATAATCGTATCGATTGTAAAATATTTAAAATTGTGCAAGAGGGGGGCAATTAAAAGTGAGAAAATACTAATATCGCTTGAACACCTTTAAAAATATGACGATCGCATTGACCGGGACTCCTGGGGTCGGTAAAACCACAGTTTCGAAAGTTCTAGTACGAAGAGGATATGATATCGTGGACCTGAATAATTTCATCAAAGAAAAAGGTCTCATTGGTGATAAAGACCCCGAAAGGGATGCCTTCGAAGTAGATATAGAGTGTTTGAAGGACATATATCACAGCGAGAATTTAGATCCAGATATGGTCGAGGGTCATCTTGCTCATCACCTTTCGTTGTCGCCTACGGTGGTCTTGAGATGTTCTCCTTCTGAGCTGGAGGAAAGGATGAAAAATAAGGGATGGAACGAACCTAAGATAAAGGAAAATCTTGAAGCCGAAATGTTGGATACCATCCTCATCGAAGCTCTTGAGTTTTGTGAGGATGTGTTCGAGATAGATACGACCGGTAAAGAGCCAGAACATGTTGCTTCAGCTATAGAAAACATCATAGATGGAGAAGTTGAAAGATACGAACCGGGATCTGTCGATTGGAGCGAAGAACTCTTTTTGAGGCAATAGATTTTATTACTTGAATTTATTTATGAAACTATGGTATTGAACAAATACCGAGAACAAGCCGATTCAATCTTAGGGCCTATCGCAAAAAAATTTAAGATCCTGGACCCAAACGTTATCTCCTTCTTTTCTTTGATATTTGCTTTATTTGCGGGGATATCTTTCTATCTCTCTCATGAGTCTTTGTACGTCCTATCAGGAGGTTTATTCGTCCTTTTGAACTCTCTTTTTGACGCTTTAGACGGTAAAGTAGCAAAGATAACGGGAAAAGATTCGAGGAGGGGAGACTTCTTGGATCATACTATCGATCGATACTCGGATATTTTCATACTTTTAGGGATCATTCTAGGCCCCTTATCCAGGACATGGTTAGGCGTTTTCGCTATCATCGGAGTGTTGATGACCAGTTATATGGGAACTCAAGCAGATGCTGTTGGAGTTTCTCGGGATTACGGCGGTATAGCCGGAAGGGCTGAACGTTTGCTGCTCCTGATACTCTTTTCTTTCCTCTATTTTTTCCTTTTCGAAACCGGATGGACAAGCTTTCAACTATTCGACTTTGAATTAGGATTATTCGAACTGTTGATGATCTGGTTCGCAGTAGCTGGCAACCTCACAGCCTTATTCAGAGGTATAAACAGCTGGTCTGATCTGAGTGAAAGATGATCAATCCTCATCTTTTTGTTTTTCACTCTCATCTTTCTTCTTGATGGAATAATAGCTCAAGGGATGTGTCATCCAATCCTGTTCACATAAAGAATCCGGGTTAAAACATATGCCGTTCGTCTTCATGGTATCGCACCCCGGTGGGTTATATTCTGTTCCGGATATCTCTCCTATTATATGCTGTATCTGGTATGATGCCAGGTCTACATCAAAATCTGGTGCCTCCCTGAAGATATCTACGATCTCGTCTTCTGATAGACCTACCTTCTTCAGGAACGCTGTAAGAGCGAATCTTCCCTCGTGGGAAAGATTAACACCCTCTTTTTGCCCGGCTAATAATTTTCTGATACAGGGCGGAAACAACGCCGTCTCGACCTCACCCATATCAACCTCTTCCATCTCAGTCCTCACACTTTCTAGTTCCTCTTTTATCTCTTCGAGTTCACTGTCAAACTGTTCTAGAATCCTGTCTGAAGTTGGTGCTGGTAACCCCTCTGATATCACCGAAGACACTTTCTCTTTGAGTATTCGAACGAACTTTCTTTTTCCTAAATATACACGCCCCTTTCTTAAGTCCTGATTGACGAGTTTCCATCCTGATGACCTCAGCCTTTCGCTACTCTCAAGATAATCTACGAAGTGAACAGCGAACCCATCTTCTCTTTTATCAACATCAAAATCCAATTTTGAAGAAAGTCTCAATATCTTTTCGTCATTTTCTCGGAAAAGTTCCTCGCTCACCCTTTCGGCTTCTCCCAATGTGTATCTTCTCAAAAGATAATCGTCTCCAATCGAGGATACCAACATCCTCGCTATAGGGTAAGAGAACAGCTCTTCCTCCTGTTCTATCTCTCCACCGAGGTCTCTGATACGGACACGTCCCTCGATCAAAGTCTGCAGAACTCTTTCTTTGCCTCTCTTTCTAGCCTCACCCCAAAGCCTATCCTGGATAAGTTCCTCGAATGATGGCCCCTCCTCTTTTATATATTCCTTCGCATCTCCTATGAATGGATATTTTGCCATATCTTTCAAATTCCAATCGCTGTCAGGAGGGGGAACCATCTTATCGAATAAGATGGATAACGGGTACTTAACCATTTTCTTTTGTCTTTTGAATCAAAAAACGCACGATAAAGTTTTAATCTTAGCCTTTGGGTAATGATAAGAGTGATAGAGATGAGCGAGATCATATCAGTAGAGGCAAGAGAGATTTTAGATTCAAGAGGTAATCCTACCGTAGAGGCAGTTGTAAAAACCACTGAAAGCGCTGGTAGGGCCGCTGTCCCCTCCGGGGCATCTACCGGTTCAAACGAGGCATTGGAGTTAAGAGATGGAGAGAAAAGATATAGAGGTAAAGGTGTACAAAATGCAGTAGAAAATATCAGAAATACGATAGCACATGAACTCGTCGGCGAAAGCATAGTCGAACAGGCCTACATGGATAAAAAGATGATAGAGTTAGATGGAAGTGAAGATAAAAGCAACCTAGGAGCTAATGCGATATTGGCTGTTTCTCTTGCTACTGCTAGGGCAGGGGCTTCTTTTTTAGAGACGCCTCTATTCAAGTACCTGGGCAGGATAAACGATCTAACTTTGCCCGTACCTTTCATGAACGTTCTCAACGGCGGAGAACATGCGGGCAATGACTTGGACATACAAGAATATATGATCGCCCCAGTAGGGGCGGAGAGCTTCAAAGAGGGTCTGAGGATCGGTACGGAAACCTATCACGCCCTAGGAAAAATACTCGAAAAGAGATACGGCCCCGCAGCAACGAATTTGGGTGATGAAGGCGGCTATGCACCTCCACTTGAAGACCCGATCGAACCTTTCGAGCTGATGATGGAAGCGATAGAAAAATGCGGCTATGATAGAGAGATAAAGCTCGCAATAGATACCGCCGCTACTGAGCTAAGAACTCCCAAGGGTTATGAATCCGGCGGTGAGGTACTCAGTACTGAGGAGATGATAGAATTTTACGAAAGGATGGTCGAAGATTATCCACTCATTTCGATAGAAGATCCTCTAGATGAAGGAGACTGGAACGGTTTCATAGAGTTTACCAAAAGGTGTGGTGACGAGATACAGATAGTGGGAGACGATCTTTTTGTGAGTAATCCTGAATTGATAAAGAGAGGTATAGAAGAAGGTGCCTGTAATTCAGTGTTGTTGAAGGTCAATCAGATCGGTTCTCTTACCGAGGCGATGAATGCCGCATCGTTAGCTTTTGAACATGGTTACAACATCATGGTTTCTCACCGATCCGGAGAGACAACCGATGATTTCATCGCTGATCTAGCAGTAGCCTTATCTTCGGGGCAGATAAAGACTGGAGCCCCTTCAAGAGGGGAAAGAACGGCAAAATACAACCGGTTATTGAGGATAGAGGAGAAGCTCGAGGGTGTAGGGAAATACGGTTTCTAGGAAAAATCATTCTACTTAATCAGTCACCAACCATCAAAAATGGCACATAGCTCTCAGTGATCAATTCTTTTTCCAGATTGCTCAGAGCGAACTCTCGAAATATGTAGCGGAGTTTATAACGCCACCCACTCCTGCCCCGGCTACCTACTATAAAATCGAACTCATTGGCCTTCTCAATTATCTCTTGATCAGAGGCACCCTTTTTGATCATCAATTTGTAATCGACCCCTACTCTCTCGGCTCTTTTCTTTATCCTGCGAGATCTAGACCCGGGATTTTGATCACCGATATGAAATGTGGTGAGACTCGCGTCGAAGTACTCTGCAAGTTTCAATGCTAAAAGAGAAGCATGTATGGAATAAGAGCTGAAAGTAGTCGGGTTGAATATCTTTTCAGGTATTTCGTTATCACATTCGCAGGAGAAGACTAGTGATGGTATCGAGGTGATCTGAAGTGAATGTAGTGATGTATCTCCTATGTGGATCCGCTGAGCGCCTGTCTTAGAATGGGTTGCCATGACCAAAAGATCGATATCATGCTCATTGATGTGTTTCATTATCTCCTTTGAAGGAGTTCCAGAAGGACTATTCTTTCTAACATCTTCTATACCCATCTCATTGAGGATCTCTTCCCCATTATTCAAAGCCTCCTGAGACATTTTAGCCATCTTCGTCTGCATGAGATTTGTCTGCGGAACACTGCTATCGGAGGTGTTAACAACGTTTATCAAGTGATATTCGGCATAGGGGAAGAGAGTCGCGGTATATTGAATGGCGTTTTTCATCAACGGTGAGTTGTCAGTAGCTATCAGTAGGTTGTCAAACATCCTTCTCAGTATTGAATTCAAAAGTAGGTATATAACTTTTCTCATTTGGAAGCTCGAAAACCTCTTTCAAACAATCAACCCTAAAATATAAAAAGGAGTTTACGAAAGTCGTAACTCTTATATACTACCATTTGAATAATTAGTTAAGCAATTAGGTGGAAAAGATGGCAAAAGAAGGTCTTACAAAAGAGCAAGAAAAATTAGTGGATAGACTCATTAAGGCAGGGCTTCAGAAAAACATTGCTAGGACTCTAGTATTTGTGGCTAGTAGAGATGAGACTAAGAGTAGAGAGATCGAAGACGCTACCGACTTGAGGCAGCCGGAAGTGTCCATTGCGATGCAGGAACTTAGGGGGAAAGGATGGGTCACGAAAAGGGATATCAAAAAAGAAGGGAAAGGCAGACCTGTTCACGGTTATATGTTAGACAATCCTATAGAAGAGATCATCGAAGAGATCGAAGAGAAGGAAAAAGAAAGGATAGAGAACATCAAAGAGAACTTGAAAGCAATCAAAGAGTTGGCCGATTCAGCTTTTTGAATCCTCTGAAAAATTGTCAAGTCCTCCAAAAAACTCTTGCTCTTAACATTTTTCTTTAAAACCCTTTTCATTTCCTATTATTATTTTATCAGCTAGGTCTAAAAAAAGTCCATTTTCGATAACTCCCGGTATGGAGTTCAATTTTTTTGACAATCCTTTAGAGTCTTTTATCTCCCCGAACCCGCAGTCTAGTATGTTATTTCCGTTGTCAGTTTTATAAATCGATCCATCGACCCTTCTGAGTTTTGCTTCACAGCCCACTTTCTCTATCTGGCTAGAGATTGCTTTCTGCCATAGAGACAAGACCTCTACAGGGAGATCAAACCCCTCTCCTAAAACGTCGACCATCTTGCTTGGATCCACTATAACGATATAATATTGTGAATTATGAGCGATTATCTTTTCCCTCAAAAGAGCGCCGCCACCTCCTTTGATAAGATTCATCTCTGGATCGACTTCATCGGCGCCATCTATAGTGAGATCGATCTTGTCGGCCTCGTCGAGTTCTACTAAATCGATCCCGGCTTTTTCCGCACGTTTTTCGGTCTCAACAGAAGTCGGTATCCCAACGATATCGAGGTCTTCTTCTTTCTTCCTTTCACCTATCTTTTTTATGGCATACTTTGCTGTTGAACCTGTACCAAGACCTACCACCATCCCGTCCTCTACGGATTCAGCAGCTCTATAGCCCGCATTTCTCTTCTCGATGTTCATCTTATCTTCCTTCCTAAAACGAATCCTCGATCACTCTTATTATTTTTTTGATTACATATTCATTTATCTCTTCACCCTCTTCTTTCGAGGCTTCATCCGCGTTACCTCTCATTCCCTCAGGCCAATGTCCTCCATAATCTGAGATCACTTTAAATTCTGGATGCTTGACTTCGTTGCGAGGCCTGTCCTCTCTTACAAGGTCCGGTCTGATATCCATGATCCTCGCGGTTTCTATTTCACCACCGTGTCCATCCATTTCCGAGACCTTATCCCCCTTCAATTCGTAGGCGAAGTCATAACCAGATAAAAGTAGAATATCGACATCGGTTTTTTCTAATATATCTTCAGCCGCTAATCGTAGTGCCATCATATGACTTTTACCTGAATGGCCTGAGATGATCACGATATTTTCAAATCCCTGATCTGTAAGACTTGTCAAAATATCGTAAGCTATATCTCTCAAAGTATCAAATCTTATCGATAGAGTTCCGTACAGATGTTCTGTCGCTTTACAGGTTCCATAGTTCAGTATAGGTGCGATGATCGATCTCCCGTCAAGCCGTTTAGCCACTTCTTCTACGACGTATTCCGCTTGATATGTATCTGTCCCTACCGGTAGATGCTTGCCGTGACCTTCACTTATCCCGATGGGGAGGATAATGATAGAATCTTTTTCTTTTTCCAATTCTTTCATATCCAATTCATTGAAATAAATTGGTTTTTCTAACATATTTCTTCCTGACATATTTCTTCAATAGAAAGGCGGTATTAAGATTTAATCTCCTAGTTCTATACTGCCTTTAACCTCAACGATCAAGCTTTTGGAACCTTAAATGAAGAATATTCAAGGAATATGTTTTATAAGCTTAGACATACCCAGAGATTTCAACTTTTCAGGCGTTGGACCGTGATCATCCCAACCTCGCTTCTTATAATATTCATCTATAGTTTCCTGCATCTCTTTCTCTGGAACTGGATTATCTGCACTTCCTCCTCTTGGAAGTGCCTCGTTAAGGCGGCTGGGCAAACCGTCGTCATTCCTGGTATAACTTTCCCTAGCAGAATGAATCTTTAGTAGATTGTAATTTCGCTCGCCGATATTTTGCATCTTCTTAGCATCTAGTTCTAACCCGGTAGCCGCTTCGATAATTTCTCTTATTAATGGAAGATTATAATTCTCACCAGAAGACGAGACAACAAAGATACATAATATGGAAGAATTCACAAAAGATCTCACATCTTCAAAAACTTTGACTGCTTTAGCTTTACCATCCAAAGAGAAACGATCACTGATCTCTTTTAATCCCAGTTCTGGGATTGCCTCAGCACCAGTATCATGAAAACCTTCGTTATGTGTTCCTCCTCTGGGACTAGTTGCATAGGTCAGGCCCATTCCATTCTTACCTCTAGGATCATGCATTGGTATCTCTTGACCTTTAGAGGTGACCGCGAAGTCGGCGTCTAATTTCTCCGCAAAATTATATAGTCCTTCGGCTATTGCATCTCCGATGACCTCTCTTTTAGCGAATTGATCAACGAGTTCAACGAGTGTTTTAGAATCACCCCAATCTATCTTTTGGTCGATCAAACCCCTCTCAGAGGCCTCCATCAAGAATGCTATTATGTTCCCGACACTGATGGTATCTAACCCATACTTGTTACACTTCTGATTCGCTAGCGCGATGGAGTTTAAATCAGAGTTCATGCATAAAGAGCCTAAAGCAGAAAGCGTCTCATATTCTGGACCACCATATCTTTCTTCGACCTCCTCACCGGCGAACTCTGTCTTCACCACTCTCTTACATTTGATTGGACAACCGGTACAGTTATCTCTGCTAGTCAGTATCTCGTCGGAAAGAGTTGTGCCGTCGATCTTTTTAGAGTCTTCGAAGATTCCCTCCTGAAAGTTCTTAGTAGGTAATATTCCTAACTCATCGAATGGTTCGATTAGATCTGTTGTCCCATATGTTCCCCATTCGATTTTACCAGACTTCTCTAGGTAGTCGAAGAACTCTTTTTTCTTTTCATTTAAAAGATCCTCGTCATATATTGGAAGTTTTTTTGTGCCTTTCGCCAAGACGGCTTTCAAATTCTTACTACCCATAACTGCTCCATACCCTGGTCTCCCTGCAGCACGATTTCTGTCATTCATTATGCAGGAGAAATTGACTAGGTTCTCCCCAGCTTCACCTATAACTGCGACTCTTCCTCCATCATGTCTCTCCTTAAGGTCTTCATCAACGTCCGCAACTTCTTCCCCCCAAATATCTTCAGCATCATTTATGGAGGGGCCGTCCTCATCGATGGAAAGGTAAACCGGGGACTCTGCTTTACCCTTGATTATTATGCCGTCGTAGCCAGTGGTTGCCAACTCATGAGCAAAAAACCCACCGGCAAAAGAGTCACTTATAGACCCTGTCTTTGGGGATTTAGAAAGTATCACATGACGACCAGCACCCGGTATACGAGTCCCCTGTAGAGGACCTGTTGCGAAAATCAGAATATTTTCTGGTCCTAGGGGATCTTCTCCTCCATCCATCTCATCTAACAGTATCCTTGCTCCTATACCTCTTCCTCCTAAATAGTCTCGCATCCATTTTTCTGGTATTTTATAATCGTTTAAAGATTTAGTCGATAAATCAACTTTTAGATACTTTCCAAAGAAACCTTTCATATTATTCTAGTTTTTATCCACGTTTTTATTTATAACCTTTTTGTTTTCTTGGCCCAGTAGAAAACCTCTAAGCGCTCATCGAAAAGTATAGTGGAATTCGTAACTTTTTGAACTTAGTTACGAGCCCCACAACTCACTGAGGAATTCACAAGAATTCCTCATGTCGATGGAATTTAAGTAAATTCCTACTAACTTGGAATTTCCTGTTGGAAATTCCGAGAGTCGATGGAATTTGCTCGCAAATTCCAGTAGATGTCAATAACTCTTTAAAGTTCAAAAGAGTGAGTCATTGACTATAATTAGGATGAACAGCTAAGGTTTTCTACAAAACGCCAACCACCCTAATGATTTATATAGCAGAAGTCTTTGATTCTTTATCGTATTATGGTGTAAAAAATGGCAAGATTTCCCGAAGCAGAAAAAAGACTGTTGGACAAGAAGATATGCATGCACTGCTATGCCAGCAATCCGGTAGAGGCAAAAAAATGCAGGAAATGCGGTGAGAAAAAACTCCGCATGAAAGCTAAAGAAAGTCGAAGATTATGATGAAAGACATCTCTATTTTTCTTCTTTTTTGTCTTTAGATGAACAATCCGGATTGGGGCAGAATTCCCAGTCCTCCTTTTTCTTCCTAGCCATCTTTTGCAGAGGCGCACCACACTTTTCACACTGTTTTCCAGCGAATTCAAGACCCCCTTTCTGAGGCAGCGGATAAGTATTTTTGCAGTCGGGATAATTCGAACAACCTAGGAATCTTTTACCCTTATACGAACGCTGCTCTCTCATATCTCCACCACATTCAGGACACTCTCCTCTGTACCTTTCTTTCTTGTTATAATCACATTTCATATCCACGCAGAGCTTCTCAGTATCTCCACCGTGGTAAACCTTGATCATCGGTGATCCACACTCGGGGCACTCTCCTTTAGCGGGTTTTACGGTGCCGGAACGAGGTATATTATAAGTGTTTTTACAATCTGGATAGTTACTACAGCCCACAAATCTACCTTTATTCGATTTTCTGATCACTAGGGTTCCGTTCTCACATCGGGGACATTCTCCTACAGCGTTCTGATCTCTAAGAGAGCGTTTCAATTCCTTACCGATCTCTTCCTTGTCTTCTTTCAAGGATTTTACAACTCTTTGAAGCATCTCTCGGGATTCCTCTATAACTTTTTCCTTTTCTATATCAGCCTCGGCTATCTTCTTCATGTCTTCTTCGAGAGTTCTAGTCATATCGGGTTTCGTGACCATATCCGCATGTTTCTCAAGCGTCTCTATCACGCTTTTACCAGAAACAGTAGAGCGAGGCACTTTCCCCTCTATGAAGTTCCTATTGTAGAGTTTTTGTATAATCCCATGTCTTGTACTCTTGGTTCCCAGGCCCTTATCTTCCATCAACTGGACCAATTTTCCCTGTGAATAGCGGTTAGGTGGTTGTGTCTCCTTTTCTTCCATATTCACGTCGGAGACGTCTACCTTTTCTCCTTTTTGGAGTGAAGGTATTTCAGTCTCTTTGAACTTGTAGTAGGGATAGTACTTTCTCCAACCATCTTTAACGAGTTCAGTCCCACTAGTTTTGAACATCTCCTCTTTTATGTCAAACTCTGCATTTCTCAATCTTTTCACGCCGTAAGGAGCTAAAGTAGCGAGAAAACGCCTCAAAATAAGTTCGTAAACTTTCCATCTGTTACCGCTCAGATCGCTCTTTGTCGCAGGTTTGATAGGATATATAGGAGGATGATCTGTGCTTTTCTTTTTTCCCTTCGTAGGCCATATCTTATCTTGAGATAGTATTTCATCTATTTCCTCAGTAAATTCAGAAGATCTTAACTTTTTCAGGTGGCTCTCGAGGTGTAGACCATCGGGATAAACTGTATTTTCAGTTCTTGGATATGAGATCCATCCCGCAGTGTACAGGTCTTCAGCGGTACTCATGGCCTGAGAAGGACTCATGTTCAACTTATTGGCATCAGAAAGAAATTTAGTCGTATTGAAAGGCGAAGGTGGCCAATCTTTTTTGGTTTTTTCATCGAAGGAGATTGTGGTTGCTTTATCGGCCATTTCCACTTTTTTATAGATTTTGTCAGCTTTTTCCTTATCCCATATCTTGCTCTTCTTATAATTAGCTTCGAATTCTATGTTTTTTTCGAGCATCGCGCTTATCTTCCAATAAGGTTCGGGATCGAAGTCCTCTATCTCGATGTCTCTGTCCACTACGATTGCCAAAGTAGGACTCTGGACCCTTCCTACAGAGAGGTAATCCTTGCCGTACTGGCTGGACGCCTTGGAAAGAAATCTAGTCAAGACCGCACCCCAGGCTAGATCGACAACCTGTCTAGATGCGGCGGATTCAGCAAGATTCACATCTACTTCTTTCAGATCGGAGAAAGCATTTTCCAGTTCTTCCTTCGATAAAGAGCTAAATCGTGCTCTTTTAACAGGGATACCGTCGAGTTCTTTCTTAACTAGTCTCACCGCCTCCAACCCTATGAGTTCTCCTTCTCTGTCGTAATCAGTAGCCATGATTATCCGATCGGCCTTTTTACCGATTTTTTCCAAAAGATTGACTATCCTTTTGGCGGTGATCTTTTTCTCTGGTTCCACCCAGATGAGGTCTTCCTCGTCGACTTTACTCCAGCTGTTGTATTCGTCGGGATAATCATATTCGACTATATGTCCACGAAGAGGAACAGCTATGTAGTCGTCATCCTCTCTTTCAAACTCAAAGTAAGGGTAATCGTAGTAAGATTTTTGAGTCTGATTTCCTCCAGAGAGGAGAGACGATAACCGGGCCGCGGCACTTTTCTTCTCACAGATCACTAGTGTTGTCATCGGATTTGTTCTACTCAGGGTAGGTTATTTAATTCTTCTGTTGGGGATCAAACGCTAGAATTGCAAGAGTCAAAGCCGCAGTCAAAACACACACCGCATCCTTCTGAGGGACGATAATTTTCCGATCCGCAGCTGGGACAGTTATCTCTCATATCTGAAAATTGAGGTAGAGAGTTAAAAAAGTAAAGGGAGGGGGTTAGTGAAAGTGCTCACCCTTTTCTGATCTCTCCGACGATAACTTCCTCTTCACTTTTGTCTATAGTGATATCTATACCACCGATGTTTCCTTCTGAGATGCAGTAACCATCGATGAATTCTTCTAGTGTCAATCTCTGAGAAGGGTATGGAGGGAAAAGAGAGGTTTTTAAAGCCGCTTTAATACCATGAGGCATCCCGTCGGAACCGAAGACCAGATCTTTCCCTGGTACGAAGTCAACCTCATCGATCAACATCCTGAAGGGATTGTTCATCCTCAGATATTTTCTTGATAATCTGTCGCTGTAGTGCTCGGAATCCGAACTGAAATTGGGTTGCATGCTTAAGGTAACATTCAGAGATTTCGCCCTTTCCGCTGTATCTTTATCTATGAACTGTGCGTGCTCTATCCTGACTTCTGGTAGATTAGAGATGTTCTCCAATGTATCGACAACTGTCTCGGTAGCTCTGTTTCCTATCGCATGGATCGAGACCATATTGGTATCTATCTCTTCTATCAATCTTTTTAGGTTATCTTTATCGTGAAGGAGAATACCGTCGTCACCTTCCGGATAAGACTCTTTTATAGCGGCTGTTTTGGGGCCAAGAGCACCGTCAGTAAATATCTTGATCCCTTTTATCTTGTTTTGCGCTTTCCCGCTCATCTCTTTATATGTAGGGAGGTCCGTCCAAAAGTCAGTTCTCTCGGTTAGACTAGAATTCCTGAAAATTTTTAACGCTTCCTCAGATGGTAACAGCATATCCTCTGTCCTCCATACTCCTTTGTCAAGTAAAAAATCGTAGAGGGAGCAGAGCTTATCTTCATTTAGACCTTCGACCTCTATCAAAAACTTCATAATCTTAGGTAAGTTCGCTTCCATCCAATCCGGATCCTTCATATTATGGAGTATTTCCGGTTTCTTATGAACCCTCTCTACAAGCTCTTCGGCTTTACTGTTGGAAACGAAGCCATGGAAAGAAAGGTTGCAGATTATGACCGGCGGTAATCTTTCCAGTTCTTTTTCAGTGAAGGAAAAGTAGGAATTGTTCCATCCAAGAACCACGTTAACTCTATCCTTTTCTGTGTTCCTGTTGATGATCGAGATCGCTTCATCTTTGTTTTTTATGTCTGAGATGTTAGCAGAATCGAAAAATGCTGCATATTGGCTCGGATGGTTATGATGGTCGTAGAGTAACGGGATGGTCTCCTTTCTAGACATTTTATCATTTCTCGAAGCTATGATGGATGGTATGACTATTTTAAATTTGTTTGTAGAGACGAAATATCCATAGAGAAAAGCTTTATAACTTCTAGTTCATTTGCACGCCCGTGAAAACATGGGAGAAGAATACCCTCTTGAGGAATTGGCGAGCTTACCCGAATTTTATCATCCTGTCGCGTCACCAGACCGAGAAAAAGTAGCATTTTACTGGGATAAAAGCGGTAGGAACGAACTTCATGTCATGAATTTAGAGTCGGGAGAGATAGAACAGATTAGCGACGGCGAAGTACCTAAGAATGCGCGGTGGTTCATAATGTGGGGCAGCGACAGCGAAAAGATATACTTCCACAAAGACGAAGCGGGAAACGAACAGAACGACATCTACTCCATAGATCTTGAAGGGAACGTCGAGAGCGTTGTAACGGCGAATGGTCAATGCATACTTCAAGATGTTAGCAGTGATGGAAGATATCTTTTGTTTACTAGTGATATGGAAGAGCAGATGAATCTTTACAGATATGACCTTGAGAAGGGAGCTACCGAAAAACTAACTGAATACGAGCAACCAGTTGTGAATGCCATTTTCGGTCCTGACGATGAATTTATCGCCTACGAAGCCAATGAGTCTGAAGATCTAGAAAATCAGGATGTTTACCTGTGCAGGTCTGACGGGTCCGAAAAAGATAGGTTGGATATCAGTGAAGATGGCTACGAGTCTTCGGTAGGCGACTGGTCTCCTGACGGTGCTTCTTTGTTGGTCAGTGATAACACTATGGACATGGTCAGTTGTGGGATATACGATGTAGAAAAAGAAAATATCGAATGGTTCGCCTCGACCGAATATGAAGAGTATCCCGTTTCCTTTTTACCAGGTGGAGATGGTTTTCTTGCGTTCAGGATAAAACAGGCAGGATGGATCCCGATAAAGTACGGATACGACGGGTCGGTCAAAGAGCTAGAGCTAGACGAAGGGATGTGTTCTTTCCCTGCAGGAGGTAACGGAGGCGTATTCATCTCCGATAAAGAGATCGTTGTTCCGTATACCAGACCGGACGTGAGGAAGGAATTGTTCAGATATGATATAGAAAAGGATGACTTTGAAGTTATTTTAGAAGCGGAATACGGCGATATAGACCCAGATAGCTTTGTAGATACTGAATACGTCACATATGATTCTATTGACGGACTCGAGATCGGAGCGTTGCTGTACGATTCTGGCGAGAGACCATCTCCCGCGGTCGTGATGGTCCATGGAGGTCCGCACTTCCAATCTACTAGATCTTTCAATATCTACGCTCAGTTCCTAGCCAGTCGAGGCTACACCGTTTTCCAGCCGAATTATCGTGGTTCTATAGGCAGGGGTAGAGAGTTCAAACGTATGATACATATGGACTGGGGCGGAAAAGAACAGGATGATGTAGCTGAAGGTGCGATATGGTTGAAAGAACAGGACTGGATCGATGAAGATAGGGTCGCGGTCTTCGGCGGTTCTTACGGTGGCTATTCGGCCTACATGCAGATGGTGAAGTATCCTGAGCTGTGGACCACGGGTATAGCCTGGATAGGTATCACGGATCTGCACAAGCTTTACGAGGAGGATATGCCGCACTTCCAGTCGATGCTGGAAGAGAACATGGGAGATCCGGAAGAGAATTATGAATTATGGAGAGACAGGAGTCCTATAGAGCACGTTGAGAACATGGAGAGACCTATACTAATGATTCATGGTGTCAATGATCCTAGATGTCCTATCGAGCAGGCAAGGATCTTTGCAGATGCGTTGGAAGACATGGGATGGGAAGAAGGTGAAGACTTTGAACTGGAAGAGTTAGGTGAAGAGGGACACGGCAGTACGGATATAGGTCAGAAGATCCGGGCGTTCCAAATACTGGAGGATTACCTGGACAGGAGATTGTGAGAGGTCGGCAGATGAAATATAGAGTAAAAACCTTCATACACTACTCTTTATTTTCCCTACCTGTGAACGACCCTTTATCGAAGGTCCTACACCTCTTCTAAAAACTCATTTGCACTTCTTCTTTCGATACCTTCGATGTCGTCAAAATCATCATCTTCACTTAGCAGGACCGTCAACTTCTCTTTTTTCATAGAAGCCATGTGGATAGCATCTCTTGGGGTCAAATCGGTGCTATCATATAACTCCAGACTTTGATACATGATATCTCTTTTAACATCTATCCATTTTATAGGTAAAGACAAGAACATCTTTGTCGACTCCAATGCATCTTCCTTTCCTATATTTTTCTGAAGTATCCAAAGAACCTCGTCCAGCATCAGATAGGATGATGCGGCATTTAACGACCCGTTCTCTATTTTCTCGACAATATTTCGACAGTTCTCTCCCAATTGATTTTTGTCAACTGCTGAATAAATAAATATATTTGAATCGATATACATTATTATGCCTCGTATCGTTTTTTCAACTGATCTTTTATTTCTGCTAAGCTAATTTCTTTATCGTGTTTCTCCGCAATATCCTTCAGTCTGGAGGAAACTTTCTTTTCTTTTTTGATCTTTATAGTGTCTCCTTCTAGATCTATCTTCACATTATCCCCTTCATGCAGACCTAAGAGATCCCTTATATCTTTAGGTATCACAACTTGTCCCTTCTTCAACACCTTTTTTTCGATCATTTTACCAACTAGTTAAACATTAGATTAACCAATTAATAAAACTTAGGTAGATTGTACTAGTTAAAATCACATATACCTAATTAAGAAATTATCTATCAAGTTGGGTGATCATCCTGAAACATCTTGAATTATTTTTGTCATCACTTTAGCCTCTAAATGACTCTTGCGATAAACCAATCAAATAGGCTCAAATATTGTTTAAAAAACTCATGAAATTTACAGATATTAATCAAAAGAAGAGCTTTTAAAACACTTGAAAAGTATATAGATAGGAGACCATGATTTATAGGTGATAATATGTCGGGACTCTTAAGCCCTCTAGAATTGGACTCACTGAAGTTGAGAAATAGGATAGTTCTACCACCTATGGCGACCGAAAAGTCAACTCAAGACGGATTCGCCACTGAAGAAATCTACGACCATTACGACGAAAGGTCTGAAGGACCCGGTTTGGTGATAGTGGAGCACTCCTACGTGAACAGAAGGGGAAGGTTGAGCGAGAACCAACTTGGTATCTATTCGGACAAACATGTGGAAAGTCTTAAAGAACTGGCGGAAACGATCAAGGCAAACGGAGCGAAAGCAGCTATCCAGATCAACCATGCCGGCGGTCAGTGCGACGAAGACCTGACCGGTGAGAAACCCGCTGCTCCCTCAGAAGCGTATTTCGATGATGCTGAACAGCTGTCTGTAGAACAGATGGAAAAGATAAAGCAGGACTTCGTGAGCGCTGCAGAAAGAGCCGTTAAAGCGGGTTTTGAAGCTGTAGAGATACATGGCGCCCACAGTTTCTTGCTTGGACAGTTCATGTCTCCACTCACTAATCAAAGAGATGACGAGTATGGTGGAGATCTCGAAAACAGGATGAGATTTCCTCTAGAGATAGTCGAGGAAGTAAATGAAGCAGTAGAAGATATCTCTCTTCTGTACAGACTGGGAGCTACTGACATGGATGAAAATGGATTGACTGTCGAGGAAGCTAAGATATTTGCCGAGAGATTGGAAGAGAACGGTGTCGATATCATAGAAGTCTCTGGAAACATGTGCGGTTCCAGGCCAGAAGAATACGAAGGCAAGCAGGGCTATTTCGTGCCTCTAGCCGAAGAGATAAAGGATGCGGTGGAGGTACCGGTTATCGGCGTAGGAGGTATCAAGGAACCCGAGTATGCCGATGATATAGTGAGAGAAGTGAAAGTGGATCTTGTCGCGGTCGGCAGGGAACAGTGGAAGGACCCAGATTGGGCGGTAAAAGCGATAGAAGAGCTGCAGTAGTTACGGAAACTCCCATAGAAAAATCTTATATCTATTTCCCTATTTCTTTTTTTAGAGAGATCAATATGAATCATAATTTAGCCGATAGATTGTTGGATGCGATAGACGAGAAAAAAAATCCTTCCGTGGTGGGGTTAGATCCGCGCCTATGGAGGATACCCGATCACTTGAAGGAAAGGGCGAAAAAGGAAACTGACGATCCCTTCAAAGCCGCGGGTGAAACGATATTCGAATTCAACAAAGGGATAATAGACGGCGTGAGTGACATAGTCCCAGCTGTAAAGCCTCAGGTGGCTTTCTACGAAAAATACAGCGTCGAAGGCATCAAAGCTTTCAAGAAAACGATCGAATATGCCAGGGAGGAGGGATTGATAGTTGTGGAGGACGTCAAAAGGAACGATATAGGTAGTACCGCGGAAGCATACGCTTCCGCTCATCTGGGAGAGGTGGATATGATCGAAGGAAACGCTCTCTCTTTCGATGGTGATATGGTCACTGTCAATCCGTATCTCGGTTCCGATGGTATAGAGCCCTTCGTGGAAGTGTGTGAGGAATACGGAAAAGGAATATTCATACTGGATAAGACGTCCAATCCATCTTCCAGCGAACTCCAGGATCTGACCACCGAGAGCGGGAAAAAGATCTATGAAGTCATGGCTGAACTGATAGACGGATGGGGCGAAGGTCTTATCGGCGAAAGAGGCTATTCTTCCGTAGGCGTGGTGGTCGGAGCGACCTACCCTGAAGAAGCCGAGCGGTTGAGAGAGATCATGGAGAACAATCTATTTCTGGTTCCAGGCTACGGTTCTCAGGGCGGCACCGCTGACGACGTGATCCCGTGCTTCAACGACGACGGTTACGGCGCGATAGTGAACTCTTCCAGAGGGATCGATTACGCCTATGAGGATGACGAGGAGTTTGGACCTAAAGAATTCGATAAAGCTTCGAGGAAAGCGGCTCTAGAGATGAAAGACGATATAATTAAGTCGTTGGAGAAGGGTGGAAAAGTTCCCGAGGACTGGTGACAGATCGGTAAGATATTTTTCAGTCACTTACCAACCGTTTTTGGAATATTATTAGGAAGACCACTATAGATCCGATCACCCATATCACCATCGCTACGATCAATGAGACGTCAGATATGCCTGGAAGAAAATCCAAACCAAATCTCCCTTGATAAATCAAATCCATAGTTTCCATAAAAATCATGTTAGGATTCGCTAATATCATGTAGCTTGTGAACACTTCATGATTGTAGGTGCCATATTCATATCCTAATAAGGAGGTAATTCCATCCTCAACCGCAGGATAGAATAAGCCCAATAAAAACCAAAAACTGAGTCCACCTAGTAAAGATGTGACTGAGCTGTCAGTCAAAGTTGAGAGCATAGTTTGGAGAGTCAAAAAGAAAATCAAAAGAGCGAGAGATCCAAGAAAAAAGGTCAATATTAAATTAAACGATGGAGTAGCTCCCAACATGTACCACATCAAAGAGATACTTACAGAATTCACAACTATGACAGGCATAGCTACAGCAAAAAAGGCACCTATTAATTTACCAACGCCTATCTTCCATCTTTCTATCGGTTTTGCTAGTAAGAAAAACAAAGAGTTAGATTCCCTCTCCTTGGTTACGCTGTCGAATGATAAAGCTATCGCGACCAACGGTAGGACCAATATCATCGAGAAGGTCATTTCATTCAAGATGCTATCAATCTCAAAAGTACTATCAGGAGCTTCACGAATCTCATGAGTTGTGTAGTTCCAAGAATTGTATTCATTTTGCAATTTTACCCTATGAGCCCCTTTAGAGAATTCATACTCGATATAACCGTACTCGTCAGACTCAGCAACTTTAGTTTCATCATGGTATATCTTTAGCTTTTCCTCCTCCAATTTTATTTCTAGCAGATATAATATTTCTTCATTCATGGATATAGCCCATACCCCGTCTTCTTCAGAAAGAACTGCCTCCTCATCAATATGATGACTTTTGTTTCCAAACGCCTCTTTCAGCACTGGATCAACTGTCCCTTCCTCAAGATAGTTCTTATATTCTGTAAGATTCAAACTAAACAGGTGCTCGTTCACATACAATTCAGCCTCGGTTGAAGGTGACCCATCTGGTTCCACTGCATGGTAAAGTGCATTATTCGAAGTTCCTTCCCCTAGGTCTCTGAATGAAATATCGAAAAAAGAACCTTGAGAAAAAGAGTCATTTACACTTTCATCATCTTTGAAATCTTGGTGAATACTAGTGTGCCCGTCGATCGTGTCAATCTTATCCTGATCTTCTACTGAAAATTCTATTCCCATAATATATTCCATATATCCTCCATCGGTTTCGTGAACAAAATCTTTTATACCTTCAAACAAAGCCATTCCGTTTTTACCCGTTGTTCTTGCCATCTCAGGTTCAGATTCAGGTTCTTCCTCATCAATTCTCTCTTCTTCTGAGACATTCAACATATCATAGAGTTTTATCTCCTTACCATCTATAGGATTACCCCACTCATCGCTGTAATATAGAACTAGATCATCGTAATCTCCATCGTCCTCATGGTCAACATAATGAGTCATTAGAATGTGAGTGGTTTCCCTTTTTTGTTGAGTGGTGAGAGTTTCACCGTAAGTCACTCCTACAACCAATATAGAAAAGATCAAAACGATGATCAGAAATCTTATACTCAAAACATTGGTTAAAAATTCCTTCTTACCAACGATCCAGCTTTTATTCATATTTTATTCTCCGTTATCTTTAAAAATACCTCTTCTAGATCCGGTTCTTTTACATTTATCGATTTGATTTCAGCTCCCTCCTCTATAAGTTTAGAGTTTATCTTCGAGGATAAATCTTCATCTTCGATCATCGCTGTGAATCCACGATCCGTTTTTTCGATGGATCGAACGCCATTCATCTCTTTTATACTATCTAATATCTCATTCTCTATGCCTTTTCCCTCAACATTCACCTCATATCCTTTTTCTTGGTTGGCCATCGCTCGGGATAGATTTTCAATCAGGTCAACCTCTAATATTTTTCCTTCGTGGATTATACCAACTCGATTACAAACCTCCTGTACTTCTGAGAGTATATGAGATGAGAGAAATATCGTTTTACCGTCATCATTCAATTTCTCTACCATATTTTTAAAGAAGTGAGTACCCTGAGGATCTAATCCTCCCGTAGGCTCGTCCAAGATCAAGACTTGAGGTTGATGAACAATCGCCTGAGCTAATGCCAATCTTTTCCTCATGCCGTGAGAATATCCCTTGACTTTTCTATCTACATATTCTTTAATGCCGGATATTTCGATAGATCTTTGAATGTTCTTTTCAGGATCCTCCAGATTATGAAATTCAGCATAGAATTTCAGATGCTGTCTTCCGGTCATGTTCTCATAAAACCCGGGTTCTTCAGGCATCACCCCGATTTTTTCTTTCATCTTTAGAGGTTCTTTCTCGATATCGTGACCACCTACGATAGCGGTGCCTGATGTAGGGTCTAATGCACCACACAACATTTTGATAGTGGTCGTTTTACCCGCTCCATTAGGCCCCAAAAACCCAAAGACATCTCCACTTTCCACTCCAAAGTTTATATTATCTACAGCGGTCACATCGTCTGAACTGAATATCTTCGTTAGGTCTTGCGTTTCGATCACAGGAGATCTTTTATCAGCCATCTAAACCTCCGATAGATTTAGTAAAAAATTCAGATAAATAAAATTTATCCAAAATGAAGGAGTAAAAACAAAGGCTCCAAAACTCTTTTATCTTATAACTTCACTCAGAGAGTCCAAGTGAAAAGATGGGTCCGAAAAATGAAAAAACTGATGGACTGGGAAAAGAAGGTTTCGTGGATATAGAGGAGATACTAGAAGGAAAGCACACCGGAAAAGAGGTGAAGATACGCGGCTGGATACACAGAACTAGAGACATAGGCAATATGGCATTCTTGAACATTAGAGATCCAAGTGGAGTCGTTCAGGCTACATTCGCCAAGGACGAATTCGACGAGGATAAATTCGAGGAAGTGAAGGACCTGTTGGTAGAGTCTTCCTTGAAGGTTAAAGGAAAAGTGAAGGAAGACGAGAGAGCTCCAGGCGGTTATGAGATCGCCGCCACTGACGCCGAGATAGTGCACGCTTCCGAAGACTTCCCGATCCACGAAGACCAGAGTGTAGAGCATCTTTTGGACAACAGACATCTCTGGCTTAGGTCGACCAAGATGAGAGATATTTTAAAAGTGAGATCCACCGTATTCAACGCGATCCACGAGTTCTTCAGAAGCGAAGGTTATGAGGAATTTCAATCCCCTATCTTAACCCCGTTAGCATGTGAAGGAGGTTCCACTCTTTTTCCTGTAGAATATTTCGAAGATCAAGTCTACTTGACCCAGAGCTGGCAGCTGTACGCGGAAGCCGGCATCTTCGGGATGGGAGACATCTATACCATAGCTCCAAGTTTCAGAGCCGAAAAATCCCGAACTCCTAGACACCTTACGGAATACTGGCATGCTGAAGTCGAAGGTCTTTGGCTCGATCTAGACGGGTTGATAGAACTCGGCGAAGGATTAGTCATACACATAGTCGAAAAAGTGCTGGAGAAGAACAGGAAAGAATTAGAGAATCTTGATGCTGACGTGGAATACCTCGAAAACTTGGAGAGCCCGTTGCCGATCATAACCTATGAGGAAGCTGTAGAACAATTACAAGAAGATGGGATGGACATCGAATATGGAGAGGATTTCGGAGTTCCGGAGGAAAAGAGGCTCACTTCTTTCTACGATAAGCCCGTTTTCGTTACTCACTATCCAAAAGAGATCAAAGCGTTCTACATGAAAAGAGATGAAGATGATCCCTCGAAAGTATTAGGTTATGATCTGATGGTACCTCATGTGGGAGAGCTGATCGGCGCTAGCGTGAGAGAGGTTGACATAGCCTCGTTGGAAAGAAGATTGGACGAGGAAGGTGAAGATCCTTCGATATACGGTTGGTTCCTAGATACTAGAAGATATGGGAGTGTACCTCACGCGGGCTACGGTTTAGGGATAGAACGTGTGATCATGTGGTTATGTGATCTTGATCACATCAGAGACGCTATCGCCTTCCCGAGGACACCTAACCGCTATCGACCATAGCTTCCGCATAATCCACGTAGATATCCACGACTTTTACTAGTTCCGGAAGATCGATGTATTCATCGGGTTGATGAGCCACATCTACTCTTCCAGGGCCGAATATGATGGTATTTTCGTTGTTCTTGCAAAACCTCACCATCTCGGTTCCATAAGGTACAGACCATTTCTCAGCATCCGCAACTTCTATCAGCGTCTGAACTGAATCCTTATCTTCATCGAGTTTGACGGATTCTAGAAATTGTATCTCTTCCAGTTCAAAATCTTCGTCTATCGGATCGAATAGATACCTTTCTAATATCTCTCTGTTGAAGTGATCCGGAAATCTGACGTCGACTTCAGCACTGCATGAATCGGGTATAACATTGGTAGCTTCCCCTCCTTCGATAACATCTACGCAGCAGCTTATCTCGTCTTCGCCTGCGGGTATGTTATTCTTCATGCTGAGACGTTTCAGGATAGGGAGCATCTTCACGATAGCGTTCTCACCTTTTTCTGGCATGCTGGCATGGGCATTTTTGCCCCTAGTTATAACTTCGAATTGATAGACCCCTTTTTCTTGATTGACCACTCTCATATCTGTAGGTTCACATACAAGAACTACTGGCGCTTCAATGACTTCGGGTCTGTCCGAAACATGTTTAGCTCCATTCATGGTGTTCTCTTCGTCGGTAGTGAATATTATCGAGAACGGGATGTCCTTATTGAGAAGCTCTTTCGCAGTAGCTATTATAGATATGCAGGGACCTTTCATATCTAAAGTTCCGCGTCCGTACATCTTATCATCGACGATATCCCCCTGCTCGTGTTCCCACCCATCTCCTATCGGTACGGTGTCGAGATGTCCTGAAAAACACACTCCTCCTTCTCCGTGAGAGGCAACTATAACTGGATTGAAATCATCTCCCTCTATCACTTCATGATCTAGCTCTATATCGTCGAGCAGAGCTGTGGTGAATTCGATTATCTCCTCCATGGGTCCTTCACTCTTACTCTCGATCTTTACCATCTTGCGCAGATTTTCTTCTATAAAATCTCTCATTCTAACATCTCCTATTTTATATCAAAACTACCGCTAAGTAAATAGCGGCTAGTATCAGAGCTATCAATAATCCCAGATACATCATCTTTTTAGCGACGCTTTTGTCTTTACCAAAAATGATCGGTATAGGGCCAACAAAGATGACGCCGCCGTAGCTGGATTCTTCATGTGCTTTTGTTCTCTCTCTTTTAATTTCTTTCCATTCAATAGAATGTCCTAGAAAAAGAAAGAACATTATGAAGGAGAAAAAGATAAGCAAGATACCTAGAGCTAGATAAGCACCGGTACCATAGATGATAGGTACGATGAACAGGAGCCCTATCTTTGCTTCGCCTTCCATGATACTGAATATCACCAGAAATATACCAGCCAAGAGGACGCTGATCGGGATCATGTTCCTTTTATCCATCACAGACTCTATAGATTGACTCTTTTAATAATTTGTTCATCATCTTCGAAAAGATAATTTAGGCCCCCTTAGTTAAGAAAAATATGAATTTTGATCCATTAGAATATCCGTATCCGTCTAGACGTTCGGTAACCTATGCTAGAAATGGTATGGTAGCTACTTCTCAGCCGCTTGCTGCTCAGGCAGGATTGGATATATTGAAGAAAGGCGGAAATGCGGTGGATGCAGCTATCGCTACAGCTGCTAGTTTGACCGTATTAGAACCTACTTCTAACGGCATCGGTGGAGACGGTTTTGCCATAGTATGGAAGGACGGGGAGATGCATGGTCTAAATTCTAGTGGTCCTTCTCCAAAAGATATCGATATAGGAACGGTTAAGGAAAAAGGTCATGAAGAGATGCCCAAGTTCGGCTGGATGCCGGTGACAGTTCCCGGAATACCTGGAGCATGGTCTTCTCTATCACAAAAGTTCGGAGAATTACCGTTTGAAGAGGTTCTGAAGCCTGCGGTGAAGTATGCTGATGAGGGCTATCCTGTATCTCCTATACTGGGCAAGTATTGGAAAGGTGCGTACAGAACTTACAAAAAAGAGTTAGAGGGAAAAGAAAGATTTCAGAACTGGTTCGATACATTCGCACCTAAAGGAAGAGCGCCGGAGATCGGCGAAATGTGGAAGTCAGAAGATCACGCTGAGACTCTGATAGAGATAGGGAAGACTGGAGCGGAGTCATTCTATGAAGGAAAGATAGCGGAGAAGATAGTTGAATTTTCCAAAGATACAGGTGGCTATATCCGTGAAAAAGACCTAGCAGATTTCTCGCCAGAGTGGGTGGATCCTTTGAATATAGAATATCAGGGACACGAGGTCTGGGAATTACCTCCAAATGGTCAGGGGTTGATCGCACTGCAGGCGCTTAACATATTGAAAGGATTCGATTTCGACCACAAAGACTCTATAGAGACTTACCACAAACAGATCGAGGCCTTGAAGCTCGCCTTTTTAGATGGAAAGAAGGTCATAACGGATCCGGATCACATGGATGTGAAACCAAAGGATCTACTGTCTGAAGATTATGCGGCGGAAAGAAGAGAGTTGATCGGTGAAAAAGCGATAGAGCCGGAACCCGGCAGGCTAGCTGAAGGCGGAACTGTGTACTTGGCCACCGCTGATAAAGATGGAAATATGGTATCATATATACAGAGTAATTACATGGGCTTCGGTTCTGGATTGGTTGTTCCCGGAACTGGAATAGCATTACAGAATCGAGGTAATACTTTTTCACTTGATCTAGATCATGCAAATTGTTTAGAACCAGGTAAAAGGACATATCACACTATAATCCCTGGATTCCTCACCCGGGAAGGAGATGCTGTCGGTCCTTTCGGTGTGATGGGAGGCTACATGCAGCCTCAAGGACATCTTCAGGTGATGATGAACGCTCTAGACTTTGATCTGAATCCTCAGGCGGCTATTGATGCGCCGAGATGGAGATGGGATGAAGGGAAGAAAATATATCTGGAGAAAAAGTTCCCGCATCATATCGGCAAGGGACTATCTAGAAAAGGACACGAGATCAATTATTCTTTACACTCAGGAAGCTACGGTAGGGGACAGATGATCTGGAAGTTGGATGACGGCGTCTATGCTGGAGGTACAGAACCTCGAACAGACGGTCATGTCGCTTCGTGGTAAAAGCCAAAAAACTGTTATATACCCCACTATTTCCTCTTTTACTGATTGGCCTAACTAATTCTTGGGCCCATAGATAGTTTCGGAGAACGTCTCCAAATATCTATGCACCCAAAACTCGAGAAATTCGTTTTGGGCCCATAGATCAGTCTGGCAGATCGCCACCTTCGCATCCAGCTTTTACTGCTGGCGAGACAGGTGGAGGCCGCGGGTTCAAATCCCGCTGGGTCCATCATCAATACACTTCAAGATAGTCCTTAACCTCTGAGAATTTTCAGAAATAAGAAATTGAGAGGAAAGGTGTTTTTACATGTTGGTATTTTTGTTTCTCTATAGTTCATTTTCAGTCTCTTCCTCTGATTCCTCTAGTTCTTCCTCGAACAGATCTTCTTCTGGTTCTTCTTCACCGTATTCTTCTTCCATAGTCATCTCTTCTTCCTCTACTTCTTCCGTCCCTTTTTCGGTTTCTTTTCCGCCCTTCATCATCATATATCCTATTATAGCCAAGGTTATCGCTATAATCACGATTACTCCTATTATCATCATGTTTGTTCCCTCGTCTTCATCTTCCTCTCCTGCCATTTGATTTTCGAAAAATATCTCCCTATCTTCATTGTAGCTCTCTAGTTCATCTTCGCTCAAAGGCTCAGAGATAAAATAACCCAGAGGCTCGATAACGAGACCGCCGTACATAAAATAGTCCCATCTGTAAATCCCATTAGATTGGTGTATTCCCCAAGGGTTCTCCATGAGAATTTTTCCCAGTATTTCATCAGTTACATTCTCCCTCCATGCATCCCAATCCTCTTCGGGCTGTGGTTTTTGACGGATTACACTTTCTACTAAACCTTCCAAATACCGTTGACTATTGGTTAAATTGGCTCTTTTTAGTTCGGTTCCTAGAAAAGAACCGATTCCGGGTAGTTTCATTGGATCCATGTATTGATATCTGTAAAGCTTTTCTGTTGAAAGGTCGTCTCTTTGACAGTTTGTTGAAAAAGCGAGCGGGCCAGGATTGGCATAAACGATTTTATCACTTAAACTCCCCATGGATTGGTCTAGGGCTTCATCTAGGGTTAAATAATATCCTATATTACCTGCACCGACTAGAGGGCTAAATACTTCCGCTCTACCATGGGTTAATGAACCATTAAGAAGATTACAGGTTCCAGATATATCCTTTGATATCTCGCCCTCTGTCGTTTTTTCATCGTCAAGATGGTCGCTCTCTTGGTTTAATGTTCCCTTTGCATCTATACTGCCGGTATAATTGAATTGAGTGTATGGCGGTATTGGTGTGATAGGAGTTGCGTTTTCTCTTAATAGGATCCAACTATTTTTTTCTGTGTAATCCAATGTGAGATCGATCTTCCATTCGATATCTAAGTGCTTAGAAACTTCCCAGTGAGTTTCATTTTCTTTGAAATTGAATCTGAATGAATTATCAAGAACGGCGCTCACTCTCCCCTCAGATTGGATAGTTTGTTTGACGATTGTAAGCCCTTCGTAACCAGAATTTGAAATCTCTTCCGCCCAGATCTCACCCGAAAAATCGAACCAGCTCTCATTCATCTCTATTTTCAAATGTGAGGTTGTATCACCATCTTCTAAAACCATGTCTACTTCGCCTTTAGAATAAAATCCTCCTTCGTATTCGTACACCCGTTCGCCGTCGTCTTCCTCCGATAGGGTTAAATCGTAGAGGAAAACATCTCCTCCTTCCATCTTGTTGATGTTGACAGAATCCATATTTACTCTATCTTCAAAATTATCTTCTGACAGGCTAGAATAGTTCATCACCCATTTGTAAGACATGTCACCCATTTCTGTCTCTTCATAAGGTAAGTGAACTATCTCTTCTAACGACATCGATTCGAATCTAGGATGTAAGTTTCGTTTGCGCGGACTGTCCACCAGATAATGGAAATTATCGTTATTTATTGCTACAATTCTGTAAT
Source organism: Candidatus Natronoplasma sp. (assembly GCA_048621055.1). Classification (GTDB taxonomy): domain Archaea; phylum Thermoplasmatota; class Thermoplasmata; order Halarchaeoplasmatales; family Halarchaeoplasmataceae; genus Natronoplasma. The sequence goes on from JBMCXO010000003.1 coordinate 33,218, forward strand.
ATAGAATATCTCCCTCCTTTATCTCTTGATGGGATGCTTCCCCATCAAACTCGTCTATATAATCGGTCCGATCTGCGCTGACGTTTCCTATATATTCATAGCCATAAAGAGATGTTGCCCTGTAGACGTCATACTGCATTATTCCACTTTCACCCTCATCCTCGGGTTCATCCCATTCTAATTTCACTTTTCCATCTTCATATTCGCCTTCTAAATTTCTAGGTTCTGATGCCGATGATCTGCTCAATATTGATAACTTTGTTTCATTTTCACCGAAGTTCATCTCTATATCTTCTCCATCTACACTAACTTTGATCTCGTACTCTCCTTTAAGAGGATCAGGATCTACCAAAACGTCCTCATCTATTTCTCCGAAAAGAACTTTAGTTGGGTCTGCCATATCACCTAGACCGGGATCTGTCCAATCCTCTCCTTGTTTACGCAAAATAGAGCGCATCTTTTCATAAATATTCTCTCGAATAGCCATATTATGTCTAATCGAGATGGTCTCATCGATGCGATCGGTTTGATTTCTCTCTTGGTCAATTAATCTAATATTTTCACCGTCTGGTCTGTTTACGGTTAACCCGTAATTTTGATAAGAAGTACATGTTCCATTTAGAAACATGACTAAATTTTCAGGAACTATATCATAGTCCATCATATAAGTATAATTAAAAGTAAGCCTATAGATGTCTTCATAGATCGGACGTTCAGTTTCGTCATCGGGTTCATAGAATTCCTCAAAAGGTGCTAGAGAGGGGGAATCAGAACTCTCTCCGGAACTTCCCAAAAAAACGGGAACAATAGTAGAAATAAGTAATACTATCACCACAAAACCAGCTACATAATCCCGGATATGCATACTCGTCTCCTCTCAAATTTTAAACGAATTGTATTCTATTTATATTTTATGCGCTACGGGCTTAGGAGAAAACCTCATGATATTTTTTCATATGTAAATGAACAGCTAGTAGAAGCTTTTTCCTCAGCACTGAGCAGTTAAACAGGAAAAGTTTATTTACC
>JBMCXO010000004.1:0-33982 GCA_048621055.1 Candidatus Natronoplasma sp.
CCTCAAGATCGTGTTGAAGTATAAAGAACTCTTGATACTGATATTCGCGGTCTTCGTGAGCATGTTGGGGTTCGGTCTTGTTATGCCGCTCCTCCCGCTCTATGCTGCGGAGTTCCCAGGCGCAACAAAGACCCATATCGGTCTCATGCTTGGTGTATTTTCTATAGTCAAGATAGTCGTTGCACCTATCGGTGGAAATATCGCCGATAAGTACGGCAGAAAACCAGTGATGGTTGGAGGGATGTTCAGCTACATGATCGTTATGGCTTTGTTCGGATTGGCTCAAACACTTCCTGAATTGTTCATATATCGGGGTGCGCAGGGAGCAGCTTCAGCTCTAGTCTGGCCCATAGCGATGACCTATATAGGAGATATAGTTAGAGAAGAGGATAGAGGAAAAGCGATGGGTCTATACTCGATGTCCTTCGCTAGCGGAAATGTGGTAGGTCCTATTTTAGGCGGTGTTATAGCAACTTATTTTTCTCTATCAGTTCCCTTTTTCTTCACTTCTGCTTTAGCTGCTATGAGCGGTTTGCTCTTATTTTTCGGTGTGAAAGAATCTTATGAAGGATCTAAAAAGGAAAGAACAAGTAAAAAGAGCAGTTTCCATCCATCGCTCGATTTCAGGTCATTGGGTAAAAATCTCCATCCAGTTAGGATCTTGAAGATCCCGGCTAATGGTATACTTTGGATATGGAACTACCTGAAAAAGATAACACCTTTCCCGAAGATCTTTCTAGGTCTTACCATCGGGTCATTTACCGTATTTTTCGGACTGGCTATGGTCTGGTCGATGTTAGCTCTGTTCGGGGAAGAGATACTAGGACTTTCAGCGATCCATATAACCCTGGTATTCACGCTCATAGGTAGTGTTCAATTTCTCATCATGTTCCCCGCAGGTAGTCTATCCGATCGTATCGGAAGAAAAAAGCTGATATTGTCCGGAGCGACTGTTTCTGCAGTATTTTCAGGATTAATCGGTCTTTCAACTGGTTTTCTATTCCTTCTTTTCGCTACTGGTCTGTATACCGTAGGGAGAGCTCTAGCGAGACCCTCATTCCCGGCCTTCGTTTCCTCGCTCTCCTTAAAAGAAAACAGGGGTAAGATGATGGGTGTTTATAATTTCGCTCAGAATGCTGCATTCGCTACAGGCTCATTCTTGGGAGGAGCTGTGGCTGACATGATGGGTCTTCGGTGGCCTTTCTTCGTAGCGATGTTCGTAGGAATAAGTGGATCGTTCTTTATAGCGTTCACGGTGACTGAACCTGATAAAGCCTCTTTAAAAGAGCTGGACGATATGGACAGGCTCGAAAGTTAGACTTTCTTGCTCTCTCTTTTTGAATAGTACTTTATGTTCTTATCCTCAAAATCGAGATGCTCAAAAAAATCCATGGCCTCAGGATTGTCAGGCTCTATCAAGGCGGCCCATATCTTGAAACCTTTTTGCTCGAATACTCGCTCTAGTTCTTCGACTAGAGTCCTTCCTATGCCTTGTCCTCTATGCTCTTCTGCTACAGCTAATCGGTTTATCCACCCTTTCCTTCTGTCATCGGTACCGAAAACGATACCTACCAATTTTTCTTCTTCGTAAGCACCGATCCAGTACTCGGGCTGTTCTTCAAGTTCTCTTCCAATGTTTTCTCTAGTGTCTCGTCCTTCAGGTTTGTATGGAAGTCCTGCCTCTTTCCAAAGCTGTAGGATTCTCTCGTAGTCTTCTATAGAGGGAGTTTTCAATTCTATATTCATTGATGAAAGCCATTTTACAAATCTTTAATATATTCTTTGTTCTTATTCCCCTCCTGTTGGGGATTCAAAATGCAGAGAAAAGAAACCATACCTTTACTGCACGATCATCACGCACACTTCAGCGGCAGAGCGGCTTATTTAGATTGTGTCGACCTTTCCAGCATCGAAGATAAAGATGAAGCTATCTCAACTATAATGGACCATTGCTCTAAAGAAGATATTAACGTTGTCCAGGGTTGGAACGATTCATTCTATTCTTTTAGTGATTCGGAACTAGAAGATATGCCTCCAGTCTTCATATGGAATGTTTCCGGACACGGTCTAATTTTTAATGAAAAAGCAGAACGGAAAGCAATAGATAAGTTCAGCGACCCTTACATGATCAAAGAAATGAAAGATCCGGATTGGGTTGAGCGCAATCTTTTGAAGGTATCGAAATTGATGATCGAGATAGAAGGGATAACTGAGGACAAGATCTTGAGGACAAATGACTTTCTAATGGAGAGAGGTATCTACAGTACAGATGACATGCTATTGCCCTCTAAAGAGACCCTAGAGAAGTTTAAAAAGCTGAAACTCGCGGATAAAACTAATTTCTGGGCAGATCTAGATACGTTCGATGGGATCAGTAAAAGTGCAAAAAAAGAGATAGAAGGTATCAAGCTCTTTGTAGACGGAGCACTAGGACCTAGGACCGCGGCTTTAAATGAAGATTATCTCGACGGCGGTAGCGGGGTCATGGTTTATGGAGAGGAAGATTTTGAAGAAACTTTGCTCAGCCTAGAGAAAGACAAGATCGCTGTCCACGCCATAGGTGATAGAGCCATAGAGATGATAATCGACACTTTGATCAAGATAGAAAGGAACGGTTCTAAAATGCCGAATACACGGATAGAACACGCTCAATTCATAGACAAAGAGACAGCTAAGGAGGCTAAACGTCTGGATATAACTCTCAGTATGCAGCCCAATTTCAGCATCGATTCCGTGAACTATTCCGATAGACTGTCAGAGAAGTGCCTCAAGATGAACAATCCCTTCCGGATGCTGATAGATGAAGTCGGTTTTGTTCCAGGGAAAGATATTATTTTTGGCTCAGATGGTCTGCCCTATGGTGTTAAAGAAGCGCTAGAATCCTCTCTATTTCCTAAATACGAGAGTCAAAAGCTCACTTTAGAGGAATTCATCGGTGGTTACTGCGTAGATAGAGGAGAAGTTGGCAGTGTCCAACTCGTTATAGATGAGGAAAAAAGAGAAGTCTTTATCGAAAACATCGGGACTTGAATTTTCACCCAGACTTTTCTCTGAGATGGATCACGTCTCCGGAGATGAACTTTTCACCGTTTTCAAGGACGAGTCTACCTTTTCCATCTATATCGACCGCTACACCTTCAGATCCTCCGCCGGTGGTTTTTATCCTGACGTGTTCTCCTATAGTGGAAGAAAAACACCTGTAGATATCTAACACGTCGTCTATATCATAAAAATTGGAGATGATCTTTTTCATCATATCATCTAGAGAAACTTCGATATCTAACAGATCTGAGATGCATATACTGTCTTCTATAGGAGCTGATCTGACATTCAATCCAATCCCTATGATACCTCTATCGTTTACAATCTCTGTTAATATACCGCATATCTTTTTCTCATCAACGATAACATCATTCGGCCATTTTAGAGAAGGTGAAATACCCATATCTTCTAACGACTGAGCTACTGCTATAGATGCTCGTAATGGTAAGAGATCTGTTCTTTTCGTACAGAGTGAAAAATAAAGATTTCCAGGTGGTGATTCCCAAGAACGGTCCATTCTACCTCTCCCTGCGGTCTGCTTATCCGCCTGAACCACGAAGTCGTCACACTCTCTCCTGTACAGAGTTTTGGCCGCTTCGTTGGTAGAAGTCGTTTCTTCAAGCCTGTATATCTTTATAGTATTCCCTCACATGAAGGTAGGAGGTGAACTGACAGTAACGTAGGAAGCTTTTTCATCGCCGATGTTTTTTGCATGATGAGGTATATCTGAAGGATGCCAAAGAGTGTCTCCATCTTCCATCCTGTGTACTTCATCGCCCACGTGATAGTCTATCTTCCCATTTAGAACCAGATGGATCTCCTCGCCTTTGTGGCGGTATTCGTTCGATTTCACACCCGGTTCTAACTCAGCGATTATAGCTTCCATCTCACCGGACTTCTGCATCAGACGAAATGTTTTTCCGTCGACTTCCTCCCTCTCTTTTTCTTCTCCTTTTTTAACCAATTCACACTTCATATTATCACGCTAATAAACCTATCAATATCCCCGCCGCCGTTGCAGAACCGATCACTCCAGCAACGTTGGGCCCCATCGCATGCATCAATAGGTGGCTTCCTGCATCCTCTTTCTGTCCCATCTTCTGTACAACTCTAGAGGCCATGGGGACGGCGGAAACACCCGCAGCACCGATCATCGGGTTGATCTTTCCATTAGATAGTTTATAGTACAACTGACCGAATAAAGTTCCTCCTGCTGTAGCGGTTGCGAATGCGAAAACCCCTAGCAGAAGTATCTTTAATGTAGAAATCCTTATGAAAGTGCCACCGGTCATCAGGAAACCCACACCTAAGCCCAGCATGATGGTAGCTATATCCATCAATGCATTACCACCTGTGTCTGATAGTCTATCCATGACTCCAGAGGTCTGGAAAAGATTGCCTATCATCAACATGCCTACTAGGGGAAGAGCGGAGGGTACTATCAGTCCCACGATTATCGTTACACCTATGGGGAACACTATTTTCTCAATTTGGCTGACCTCTCTCATCTTTCCCATCCTTATCTGTCTCTGTTCTTTAGTGGTCAATGCTTTGATTACAGGTGGTTGTATTATCGGTACCAGAGCCATATAAGAGTAAGCAGAAACTGTTACAGCAGCGATTATCTCGGGCCTTTCACCCACCAGCTCTGTTGCAGCGTAAATCGCCGTTGGGCCGTCAGCACCGCCTATGATCCCTATCGAGGCGGCTGCATTAAGGTCAAAACCTACTATTATAGCCAAGCCCAAAGCCATAAATATACCCAACTGGGCAGCTGCTCCCAGCAGGAAAGTCTTGGGGTTCGCTAAAAGAGGAGAAAAATCCGTCATAGTTCCTATCCCTAGAAAGATGATCAATGGTATTATGCCGGTACCTATCAACTCTTCATAGATAACATAAAGCAATCCAGAAGGAGCGTCGGTGATCCCAGTCAGCGGGAGATTTGCAAGGATAACCGCAAAACCTATAGGACCTAATAAAAGAGATTCCATCTTTTTTGCTATGCCTAGGTATATCAATAATAAACCTATAGCTAACATGACTACTTCCTGCCAACTAATGGCGAACAGACCCACTTCGAACATCTATCGCCCACCTCTTGCCTGGATTGCAGCGACTATCGCCGCTATCTTTTCTTTATCGTCTTCATCCTCTTCTTCAACGAAATACTTGTTGATCATCCAGCCGAAGAAGTACGTAGCTAGGGTGAGTATCGTAAGGGTGAGGAAGACCACACCTATACCTATAATAATCACTTCTATCGCAGACATATTATCCTACCATAGTTGCGATAAGATCGCCCTCTTCAACATCCTGCCCCTTCTTCACATTCATCTCTTTTATCTTCCCATCTTTGGGAGCTGAAATGTCGTTCTCCATCTTCATCGCCTCCAATATCGCCACGGGTTCTCCCGCTTCAACTGTCTCTCCGGGACCGACCTTCAATTCTAGTATCGTTCCGAGCATCGGAGAGTGGATCTCGATCTCTTCTCCGCTCATCTCTTCTCTTTTTTCCTGCTTTTTTGCCTTGCCTTTAGAAGGTTTTTGCCCTTCTGGGAAGAGTACCGAAACGTTGTAATCCTTTCCGTTGACACGAACTTTATCCTCACTCTTCATGACCACGTTGTACTCTTTACCGTCTATCTTTACCTTTCCTTTCCAAGGATAACTGATCTGTCTCGGGGCTTTCTCTTTCTTTTCTTTCTCTTCACCTGGCTTTTCAAGCGGAAGATCTTTAGAGTAAAACTCCGCCTCGACTTCACCCTTCAGGAATTTTAAACCGATGTCGGGATAGATAGTATAAGTTAAAACGTCTTCAGGTTTGTTCAAAAGGCCCATATCTTCTAATTTGTCTTTGTTCTTTTTGAACTGCGACTCTAACAGACTCGCGGGCCTCTCATCTATGACCTCGTCCTCCCAATCCGGTCCAAGGATCTTTTCGTACGTCTCTTCAGATATCTCTCCCGGTGGCCTACCATACATACCTCTGAAATAATTTTTTGTATCGTTGGTGATCTTTTCATACCTACCGAATTTTACGTTCATAACGGCCTGAACACCCACTACCTGAGAAGAAGGCGTCACCAGAGGAGGATATCCAAATTCTTCTCTGACCTTTGGCACTTCCTTCAACACTTCGTCATATTTATCCGCTGCACCCTGCTTCTCCAGCTGATTGACTAGGTTAGAAAGCATACCACCAGGGATTTGATGAACTGTGACAGAAGGATCTACCTTCAAAGCTTGATCTCGATGAAGATGCCGGTACTTTTTCCATATATCGTCAAAATAATCCTTTATATCCATCAGCAGATCCATATCGTATCCGGTATCGTACTCAGTGTCCTTCAAAGCCGCAGTTATACCTTCAGTTTCTGGCTGTCCGGTGGCTCCTGTCAAAGATGAGAATGAGGTATCTAATACATCGACGCCGGCTTCGCAGGCTTTCATGTAAGCCATACCTGTCATCCCTGATGTTTTATGGCTGTGTAGATCTATCGGTATATCTATTCCGGCGTCCTTGCAGCCTTTGACTATACTGTAAGCACGTGGGGGCGAAATCATCCCTGCCATATCTTTGATACAGAGGGAGTCGCATCCCATATTCTCTAGCTCTTTGAACTTTTCTACGTACCTTTCTACAGTATGTATGGGTGAGATCGTATAACAGAGCGATCCCTGTACATGCGCTCCCTCTTTATTGGCCTGTTCTATCGGTACTTTCATGTTTCTTAAATCGTTCAGTGCATCGAAGATCCTGAAACTCACGCATCCGTTCTTATAGGCGTAGTGGATGAACTTTTTTACCACGTCATCGGGATAATTCTTGTAAGCTACGATGTTCATCGCTCTTTCAAGCATCTGTACTCTAGTGTTGGGTAAAGCATCGCTCAGTTTGTTCAATCTCTCCCACGGGTCTTCATCTAAATAACGTATACACGCATCGAAAGTGGCTCCGCCCCATATCTCCATGGAGTCGAAGCCGACTGCGTCCATCTTATCGCATATAGGCAACATGTCCTCCGTTCTTAGCCTAGTTGCGAGAACGGATTGATGTGCATCTCTCAAAGTTTGGTCATGGAGTTGTACCATATTTTTCCTCCTAAAAACTCTCAAAATCGTTTTCGTGAACTCCCTGATTAGGCATATGGATGGGAGAATTAAAGTTATATAAAAAGCTTGGTGTCTTTATTTCATCTATAGTTCTTCTATTCGATTCGCTCTCTACAAAAATTTTAAAACCACTAAGGTGATGTCACTGTCCCTAAGTTCGGATAATATGAATATAGACAAAGTAGAATCAGAGGTCATCGAAAGAGTCAAACCAGATGAAAAAGAAAGAAGAGCCGTCAGGAGCGTTTCTGATGAACTCCTCGAAGTATTAGATGACGAACTGGAGGGAAAAAAGAAACCCGAGGTCGTCGGTTCAGTTTCAAAAGGCACCTACCTGAAGAACCCTGATATAGATATCTTCGTCAAATTTCCTCTTTCCACTCCTAGAGAGGAGATGGAAGAGAATATACTCAGAGTTGGAAGGAAGATCTTAGAAGATACTGAGGAAAAGTACGCTGAACATCCTTACATCTACGGCTATTATAAAGACCGTGAGGTAGACATAGTGCCCTGCTACGACATAGAAGATATCACAGACATGAAATCCGCCGTGGACCGAACACCGTTCCATACTGAATATGTGATCGAGAATCTGGCCGAGGATCAGAAAGAAGAAGCCATACTTTTCAAGGCCTATCTGGAAGGCATCGGCGCTTACGGGGCTAAAGCCGAAGTTTGGGGCTTCTCCGGATATCTCTGCGAACTGCTGATACTTCACTATGGTTCCTTTGAAAAGGTATTGAAAGCAGCAAAAGATTGGAAACCTGGAAAAACCATCGAAGTAGTGAAAGGTGAAAAAGATTTCGAAGATCCCCTTGTGGTCATCGATCCAGTCGATCCTGAAAGGAACGTAGCTTCCCCTATCTCTCTAGGAACATTTTCTCTATTCATATTATCTTCAAAGAAATTTTTAGAAGAACCTAGGATGTCATTTTTCTTTCCGAATGATGTAGTAACCAAAGATAGAGAGCAACTATTTGATTTAATCAACGGCAGGGACACAGAATTTATAGGACTCAAAGTTACTAAGCCAGATGTTGTAGAAGACAATCTTTATCCGCAGGTGCAGAAATGCATGAGGAGATTGCTTTACCATGCTTCTCACAAAGACTTTGAGATATTACATGCGGATTATTTTGTGAAGGATGATGAGATACTCTTGATATTTGAAGTCGAAAACCCGATCCTCCCCAAAATACGAAGGCATAGAGGCCCTCCCGTCTGGGTAGATAATACTGAGGAATTTATAGATAAGTATGGTGAAGATGTATACCTGGAAGAGGACAGATTGTGGGTCGATAAGGAAAGAGAACATACTGAGATAAAGGAAACATTTATCGAGATAATGAAGGAAGTCGACCTTGGAAGCGATCTCAACTCATTATTTCCCAGGGAATGTGAATTCATGGGAAAAGATGAGATGTTGGAGGAAGAAAAAGGATCTCTCTCAGAGTTCCTTGATAATAGCTTTCCATGGGAAAGGTGACCTATCCGAAGGACTTTCTTAGTTCCTTCAAATTTTTTTCTATATCGCCTTCGAATACTGAAGAACCAGATACCAGAACGTTCGCTCCATTATCGACCACTTTTCCAGCGGTTTCGGGTGAGATACCTCCGTCTACTGCTATATCGATATCATAGTTTTTCTCATCGACGGCGTCTCTAGCCTTTTTTATCTTTGGAACGACCTCTTCCATAAATTCCTGCCCGCTGAAGCCGGGCTCTACGGTCATTATGAGTATCAGATCTATAAAAGGCAAAAATTCTTCGATGGTCTCGAACTTCGTCCCGGGCTTTAAGCTCAGTCCCACTTTCGTTCCAGTCCTTTTGATGTCTTCAATCACTTCTTCAACATCATCAACGCCCTCTACATGAAAGGTTATTATGTCGGAGCCAGCCTCTACAAAATCATCGATATATTCACCTGGATTCGAGATCATCAGATGGGTATCGAAAACGTGCTCGCTCTTATCTCTGATCGAATCTATGACGCACGGACCGAAGGTCAGATTCGGTACGAAATGGCCGTCCATCACGTCTAGATGTAACCATTCTGTTTTATTTACAGCCTTCACAGCTTTTTCTAGATTGGAAAAATCCGCAGATAATATAGAAGGAGATATCTTAACTTTTTTATTTTTACTCATACCAATCCAAACCTCTTCTTCCAGAGGAAAGTGAAATTTTTGAAACCGTCCTTCAATGAGCGGATCTTCGCTTCGCCCTTCCTTTCTCTGTATTCGATAGGCACCTCGTCGTATTTGAGTCCTTTCTTTACTGCCTCTATCTTTATCTCTTCAGAAAAGGGCATGCCGTCGCTGGTAACGTTCAGATGTCTCAAAGCTGAGCTCATGAAGACCCACATCCCTGACTGCGAGTCGTTCAGTTTGGTCCTGAAAAGCAGATTCATGGTAGTTTTTAAAACCCAATTTCCGAAACGATGCGTCCATCCCATTACATCAGATGATACGTTGGAAAGTCGATCTGTGGTTATGAATTCGTACCCTTCTTTTTCTATCATGACCACCAAACTGGGTATCTTAGAAGCGGGATAAGTACAGTCAGCATCTAAGGTGGCGATGATATCTCCCTCTGCCTCTTCGAAACCTGTCTTATAGGCTCTCCCGTAGCCTCGCCTAGGCTCCTCTACAACTCTAGCTCCTTTAGAGCGTGCGATCTCACGGGTCCTATCCGTGGACTCTGTATCAACTATCAACACCTCGTGATCTCTACCGGAAAGGGCTTCGTTGATCTCATCCATCACCTGTCCGATCGATTCTTCTTCATTCATCGTGGGTATGACGACAGATATCTTCATATGTGAAGACCAAATCATCTGCTCCTTTATATATTTGTTTCCTTCTCTATTTAAATAAATCTACTTTCATCTACCCCTCTCCCCCGTTTTTCATTTTAAATCCTACCTCGTCGGTTATTCTCAGTTGACATGAAAGGATGGATCCTGGATCTGTATCCTGAATTTAAAACCGGGAAGATGGTCGTGTGGTTAAAGAGTAATCATGGTTGTTACAAGCTGAGGGAAGATCATGAACCCACTTTTTACGTCCGATCACGTGAAAATTCTCTAGGTAAAATGAAGAGCTATTATGATGAGAAAGGTTTCAAAACGGAATTTGTTCGAAAGAAGACCGATCTTTATTCCAACGGTGAAAGGGAACTCCTCGCTGTAAATCCCGGAAAGGTATTCGACCCACGAGATCAGCTCGAAGCGATAAGCTTCTTTGAGGGATACGACAAATATCGTTTTTACAACGTTGACATACCATTAGACCAGAGATATCTGATAGAGAAAGGTATCAAACCTCTTTCACTGGTGGAGAAAGACGACGGCTGGAAGAGTCTGGAGAAAGAGACGACGATCCACTATTCGAAACCTTCTCTTAAAAAAGTCTTCCTGGAGACTAGATCGGAAGGTGAGGGTTATAGAGAGATGGGAGATGAGATCCAGATGGTGAGGATAAACGAGGAAGAGATAATCGGTGATGAACCGGACATCCTCGAACAGTTAAACGAGATGATAGCCAGAAAAGATCCGGATATCCTGCTGACTTCCGCTGGTGCTATCTCCGAGATACCGTATCTTACTCATAGAGCGGAGATCAACGATGTGGGTCTAAAACTCGGTAGAGAAAAAAGTTTTCATCCACCGAAGAACGGCTCATGGTACGAGTCCTACGGCAGAGTGATCTACAAGACACCTTCTTACCCTCTCAAAGGACGTATCCATATCGATATCGGCGATTCCTTTCTCTACGAGGAGGGTGGTATAGACGGCTTGATAGAAGCTTCCCGCATCTCAAAGGTCCCTGTGCAGCGTTTGTCTAAAAGAAGCCCCGGCTCCTTGATAAACGCCATGGAGGTCGAAAAAGCTCTAGAAGAGGGTCATCTCATTCCGTGGAAGAAGAATGTATCCGAAGATTTCAAAGATTCCATACAATTATTGAAGGCGGATAGAGGCGGTCATATACTTGAACCGAAAGTCGGCCTTCATAACGATGTGGTAAAGCTGGATTTTGCCAGCATGTATCCATCTATAATAGACAAGTATAACCTCTCTCCGGAGACCCTTGGCTGTAGCTGCGGAAACTTCCGTGAAGTCCCTGATTTAGGTTACAAGGTCTGCATAGATAGGAGGGGTATAATCCCAGAAGTCGTTGCACCACTGATCGAGAGGAGACAGGAGTACAAGAAGTTGAAAGATAAGAACAGCACTTTTAAAAAGAGAGCGAAGGTCCTAAAGTGGCTTCTGGTGACCTGTTTTGGCTATACAGGGTACAAAAAGGCAAGGTTCAACTCCATAGAGGTCCATGAAAGTATAACCGCCTACGGTCGAGAGATCCTTATCGAAGCTGCCGATATCGCTCGAAAGATGGGCTTCGAAGTGATACACGGCATCGTGGATTCTCTCTGGCTTAAAGGCGATAAGGAAAAGATAGGATCTCTTCAAGATAGGGTGGGAGAAAAAACCGGATTGGAGTTGGAGATGGAGGGCGTGTACGATTGGATAGTTTTCTTAGAGAGTAGGACCACTGGTGTGGGAGCGCTGAATCACTACTACGGCGTTCTCGAGGACGAGTTGGAAGTGAAAGGCCTGTATCTCAGGAGGAGCGATACCCCTGATTATTTCAAGGAAACGCAGAGAGAGATATTGGAGAAGCTGGAAAAGATCAGAGGGGAAAGAGAAGTGGAGTGTATGCTCATGGAACTGATCGAGATCGTTAAAAGGAGACGGAACGAGCTGAAGGATAGGAGGGTAGATCCAAAAGAACTCTGTTTCACGAAGACCGCCTCTAAAAAGGCGGAGGATTACGAACATACGACAGAGATGAAGTGCGCACTGTTGCAGTACAAAGAGATGGGTTTTCCGAGATCGCCAGGACGATCCGTTAGTTATGTAGTTACGGATGCGAAGAGTCGTGATGTTGGAGAAAAGGTGAAGGTGGAGGAGAAAGATCCACAGCTTTACGATACTGCTTATTATGAAGATTATCTGTATCGCGTCGTGGGAGAAGTTCTCTCTCCCTTTGGATATGGTAGGGACAAGATCCGGTCTAGAATATACTGATTTGGCTTTCCGGGAATAAGTTAAATAAGGGTGCTGTCGATTTTGTTTATAAAGGTAAATCAGATGGTCTGTGGTAAAGTATTCGATATCAAGGAATTCGCGGTACATGACGGTCCCGGGATAAGGACCACTGTTTTCTTCAAGGGATGTCCTTTGGACTGTCCATGGTGTCACAATCCCGAGGGTATAAGGCAGGCAGACGATCTTTTCTATTATGGATCTAAATGTATGGGTTGTGGAAGTTGTGTGGTTATTTGCCCTCAAGATGCTATAGAGAAGGAAGAGGAAACGATCAACATAGATAGAGATCTCTGTGATCTCTGCGGAAGATGTGCAGAAGGATGTCCTACAACGGCTTTAAAAGTAGCTGGTAAGAAGATCACAGCAGATGATGTGATGGATGAGATCGAAAGATCGACTATCTATCATGATACCTCCTCTGGAGGCGTTACTTTATCTGGAGGAGAACCCTTTCAGCAGTTCGAGTTCATGGAAGAACTGATCGATAAGTGTAAGGAAAGAGATATACACGTGACTGTGGATACTTGTGGCCATGTTGAACCTGAGAAATTTGATCCCATCAAGGATAAGATAGACCTCTTTCTTTTCGATCTAAAGATAATGGATGAAGAGTTACACCGCGAGTATACCGGCGTTGGCAACGATAGGATTCTTAAGAATCTTGAGTCTCTTTTGAAGGAAAACGAAAACAAAGTGATAATAAGGTTCCCTATAATACCTGGTATAACAGATACTGAAGAGAACATAAGTTCGATGATCGAGTTCTTATCGCCCTTCAAAGGAGTGAATGAGATAGATATACTTCCTTACCATAACGTGAAAGAAAAATATAATATGCTCGGAAAGAAGTATGATATCAAAGGAGTTAAAAAGCCCAGCAGAGAGAAGCTCGAAGAGATAAGGAGAAGATTTGAGGCAGAAGGATATCTTGTAAAAGAAGGTGGATAGATTGGAAGGAGAAACATCTGACCTCAAAACCGAGGAAGAGATGCAGATCAGGAAGTCCTCGATAGATCCCATAAATGAGCGTATCGGCAGATTGAGGGAAAGTTCTGTTGGTAAGGAAGTAGAGATATCATCGGAGAGAGCCGAGCTCATAACTGAATTTTATAACGAAAAAGATGTTGAAAAAGAATCTGTACCTGTTCAGAGAGCTTTAGCCTTCAAGTATCTCATGGAGAATGTTAGTTTAACTGTGGAAGAGGGACAACTGATAGTAGGTATACGAGGAACAGGTGTGAAAGAGGTACCTACCTATCCCGAGGTCTGCTGTCATGAAGAAGAAGATCTTGAAGTGTTAGATTCACGGGAAAAGAATCCTTACAGGGTGGATGAAGAGACTAGGGAGATTTACAGAGAAAAGATAATCCCTTTTTGGAAAGGAAAAACGATACGGGATAAGATATTCGAGGAGATGAGCGACGATTGGAAGGAAGCGTATGAAGCCGGTATCTTCACTGAATTCATGGAGCAGCGAGTCCCGGGTCATACTTCCGGCGGAGAGAAGATATTCTCCACGGGGTTGATCGATATCAAAGAGAAGATAGAGGATAAAATAGAAAATCTGAGATCTGACGGCACCGGGAAAGAGAGGATCGAGGAACTCAAGGCGATGGAGATAGTAGCGGATGCGATGATCAAATACGCTGAGAGATACTCTGATAAATTGAAGAGGATGGCTGAAAGTGAAAGTGATGCTGGGAGGGAAGAAGAGCTCAGAAAGATGTCTCGGGTCTGCAGGAAAGTGCCGAAAAATCCTCCAGACACTTTCTGGGAGGCACTGCAGCACTACTGGTTCATCCATGTTGGTATCACCACTGAATCCAACCCCTGGGACTCCTTCAATCCCGGCAGATTGGACCAGCATCTGTATCCTTTCTATAAGGATGAGCTCGACGAAGGAGAATTGGATAGAGCTGAGGCTAAAGAAATTTTAGAAGCTTTCTGGCTCAAATTTAACGGTCAGCCGGCACCCCCTAAAGTCGGGGTTACGGCGGAGGAAAGCAACACTTACAACGATTTCACCAAGATAAACATCGGTGGAGTCTGGAAGGACGGTTCTGGGAGTGTCAACGAAGTCTCCTCTCTTTTGTTGGAAGTTTTAGATGAAATGAGGACCCTTCAACCCAATACCGCTGTGTTGGTCAGCAAGAAAGTTCCGGACAGATTTTTGAACAGAGCTCTTGAAGTGGTAAACCCCGGATTCGGTGAACCTCCCTTCTTCAATCATGACGGTATAATAAAGATGCTTTTGAGGCAGGGAAAGTCTTTGGAGGACGCAAGGGCAGGAGGAGTGAGCGGATGCGTCGAGTCCGGCGCCTTTGGAAAGGAGAGTTATATCTTGACGGGATACTTCAACCTGCCTAAAGTGTTGGAGATCACTCTAAATAACGGTGTGGATCCGAAGAGCGGAAAAAAGATAGGACTGAAGACTGGAGATCCCGAAGACTTCTCCTCTTTTGAGGACCTCTTCGACGCTTTCAAGGAGCAGTTAGAATATTTTATCGAGGTAAAACAGAAAGGAAACGACAGGATCGAATCCATATATCATGAAGAACTTCCCGTACCGTTCCTTTCCCTCTGGATCGAAGATTGTGTCGATCTTGCTAAAGATTACAACAGCGGCGGTGCAAGATACAACACGCAGTACATACAGATCGTCGGTTTGGGAACGATGACCGATTCGCTCTCTTCCTTGAAATACAACATTTTTGATCAGGATAGGTACGATATCCGGGAAGTCCTGTCGGCTTTAAGGTCGGATTTCGAAGGGAGAGAAAAGATGCGTCAGATTTTCCTGAATAGAACGCCCCGCTACGGAAACGACGAAGATTACGCGGACGATATCGCTCAGGATGTCTTCGATCTCTGCATCGAATCGGTAGAAGGCTATCCTCCGACGCCGGTCAGGGGAGCTTCCCGGAGAGTCTATGGTCTTCCAACGACAGTACACGTTTACTTCGGGAGCGTTTGTGACGCAACTCCTGACGGCAGGAAGGCTGGAAGACCCTTATCCGAAGGGATATCTCCCGTTCAGGGAGCTGATCGAAAGGGGATCGGTGCCGTATTCCGCTCAGTTGGTAAGTTGGATCACGTGAGATCTGGAGGAACACTTTTGAACCAGAAATTATCACCCGACCTGGTACAGGACGAGGAGATCAGGAGGAAATTGGGCGGCTTGATGAGGAGTTATTTCAAGATGGATACTCATCATGTGCAATATAACGTTGTTAGTGCAGATCTTTTGAGAGAGGCGCAGGAGAAACCGAAGGAGTTCGGTGATCTCATGGTCAGAGTCGCCGGGTACAGCGATTATTTTGTCAATCTTCCTGAGGGCCTACAGGAGGAGATAATCGAGAGGACTGAACAGAACGGATTTTGAGAGGGTATGAGAGAAAACTTTTAATGTGTAGGTTCAAATTGCTTGGTCAAATGGTCAAGATAAAAAAGATCCTCTCAATATCTATAATATTTATCATACTCTCATCTGTCCTGGTGCTTACTCCCGTTTCAGGCGATCACGAAAACCCGGATGAGGTCGAAGAAGATCTCGGTCCTTTTTTTGAGAGCCTTAACAGGACCTCGGAAGTGATGGGTAGATCTCTGGAAGAAGCTTTAAAGGTGAATTACAGCGTATATGAAGCTGAAGACGGTAATCTAACCTACGAATACGAAGAAGAAATTCTGGCCAACTCTACAGATATCGCTGGGTCTATAGAGCGAGAGCTTGCTAAACCCGATTCTGTTTTCGCTGATATAGAAGGTGAGATCGAAAGCTACGGGTATTTGGAAGAATACGTTGTCCCTCTTCACAGTGCCTCGATCAACCTGACCCTATACTCA
Source organism: Candidatus Natronoplasma sp. (assembly GCA_048621055.1). GTDB lineage: Archaea > Thermoplasmatota > Thermoplasmata > Halarchaeoplasmatales > Halarchaeoplasmataceae > Natronoplasma. Next base: position 16,106 of record JBMCXO010000004.1, read on the forward strand.
AAAAGACACCGCTATCTCGTATCGAATCTGACCTACGTGTTCTTAGAAGATACTGAAGGGGAAAGAACGACAAGAGAAGCCTTCAACAATACCCATGATCATATCACCCATATGTATGAGAGGCTGGAAGGTGTAAATGAAACGATCCAGAATATCGAAGATGATGTCAACCTAGCTGGATTGGAGCTTTTGATAGAGGAAAACTATCGACTTCTCGGTGAATACGAAGAGATTTTAGAATACGTAGGGCGTGAATTAGAATATCCTCCTATCCTCTTCATATATGGCCCTGAGAAGGCTCATCCGAGCCAGGAGTTCGAGATAAAAGTCAACTATTTTGACTGCGAGTCCTTCAATACCAGTGCTGACATCTCACTTTTGATGGACGAGGAGAGAACGGATCTTGAATATGAGCTTAGGCAGAACAGTTATATCTTCAGCTATCAACTTGATTGGACATCTCTGATATCATCAGAACTGAATTTCTCCGCTCGAGTCGATGAAAGTGAGATAGTATCGAAAGAACTCAGCGTCCAGATAGTTCCTTACAATTCGAGGATCGAACTGGAGACTGACTCTTATTACTATGATCACGATGAAATCATCACTGTTACTGGTATATTCAAAACAGATGCTGAGATCGATCTAACCGAGATAGACCTTCATGCACCTGAGAAGAACATATCTCTAGATGAGGAAGGTTCATTCGTTCTAGAGTACGATTCTAAAGATTTTAGATGGGGTGAGTCGGAAATAAATGTGGAATACGAAGGAGCAGCTAATGATACTCTATCACCTTCATCGGGGAGCGTGACTTTTGAAGTCAGTGTCCCGACTGATATCATCATAAGTGAATATACTGAGACGGTCAGATATGAAGAGAGCGATTTTAGATTAGATGGACGTTTGATCAATATCTCAAACGAGGATGAAGGTGATCTCGAAGGTCTGGGATCGCAGGATCTGAAAGTTCATCTTGACGGAGAAACAATCGCAGAAAATCAAACAGATGAAGACGGCTATTTTACTTTTTCATCTCCGGGCGCTCAGGAGTTAGAGACGGGTACTTATCTTTTAGAGATAACTTTTGAAGGTTCCGATAAGTACAGAAGCGCAGAGACCGGAGAGATCCGTTTCGAGGTGGTTGAAGAGGAACCGGAGCAGGAAATGTTCTGGTCGAATCCTCTTCTTTTAGGCGGAATAGCGATATCGATCTTTGTCATCCTTGGATCTCTCTATTTCATCAGCAGTAAAAAGGAAGATAAAGAAGTCCCTGAGAGTATAACGAGTGCTCAGGAAGGCGGAACTTCAGAGGTCACTATACCTGAAGCGAGTGGTGAAGAGGAGATCACCACCGCATATAGGAGTCTCTTGGAGAGGATGCAGGAACTGGGTTTTGTAAAACTCTCCAAGGGCAAGACCCATCGTGAGATTGAGAACGAGATCAATTCCCATCCGCGCACTGCCGAGAATAAAAGAGAGATGAGTTTTGTGACGAATATATTCGAGAAGGCCCTTTTCACCGATCGAAAGATCGTTCAATCGGAGATCGAGAGGTTCAACTCCTCTCTCTCAAGGTTGATGAAGGAGGTCCTATCATGACCGATAATAAAAATATATTTCTCATCTATATCATAGTCGTCGCTGTTTTCTTTCTGATCCTTTTCCTCTCGATCTTTGCCCCTATCGTGGTGAGTGAAAGTGACTTCAGCATATATAATCCGGGATGGAACGGCTGCAGCAATATGGCGGTCAAAACCAGAGAGATGGGCAGATTCACACCTAATATAGAACTGCGAGAAGACACGCAGACCGAGATCACCCAAAGAGAGTTGTCGGAATACGAGATCGAACCAGATGACGCCGGGTTGATGATAATCGGCCCTGAAGAGGAATTCAGCGATCCGAGTATAGAGTTCGTCGACGACTTTCTTCAGAACGGTGGAAAACTGGTCCTAGCTGACGATTTTGGAAGTGGAAATACACTTCTCGAAGGACTCGACACCAATTCTTCCTTCCATTCTTCTCCTCTCTTGGACCTAGCTTTTGAGAAGAAACTCGACTTCGGTGTGGCCTACGACTTCGAAGAGCACAGGCTGACACGGGGTGTTTCACAGGTGATGCTGAACTCACCCACTGCTATAGAAAAAGATGCAAACGCCACCACGGTCATGAAAAGTTCTGAAGCTTCCTGGCTGGACGAGAACGAGAACGGTATAAAGGATGAAGACGAGCTATTTGAGCAGTACCCTTTGATCACCACGGAGGATTACGGCGATGGAGAACTGGTACTCGTTTCCGACCCGAGCATCTTCATCAATTCTATGCAGGAGATGAAAGACAATAGGATACTGAGTGAAAACACACTGGTTTACCTCTCACAGGGAAGATCTGAGATAATCTTCGACGAGAGTCACAGAGAGGTTGGTTTCATCTACAAGCTCATCTACACCGGTGATCTTCCTCAGCTCGTGATCGCAGCTCTTCTGATCACAACGGGACTAGGTATCGGTGTGTACTTCGGATTCTCAGAAACCAAAGATACCTTATTCGAAAAAACGAGGTCTCTGTGGTCTCATTTTATCGCTGAAGAGGCGGAAGAAGAGCCCGATATCGGAAAAGTGTTAAATAATCATCCCGATTGGGATGAAGATAAACTCAAGATGATCAAAGAAAGACTTATCAAGGGAGATGGTTAGATTGGCAGAGTTAGAGAATTATGTGGATAAATTCGAACGTATCAAAGAAGAAGTGAACAAGGTCATCATAGGATATGATGAGGTCATAGATGATTTCTTGATATGCTTGATGACCGGCGGCCATTTACTGCTTGAAGGAGTGCCCGGCATAGCTAAGACGACCATGATCAAGGTCTTCACGGAGGTCGTGGATCTAAAATACGAGAGGATACAATTCACCCAGGATATGCTTCCCGCGGATATCTCAGGGCACTACTATTACGATCAGAACAAGAACGAATTTGAATTGAGGAAGGGGCCCGTATTCGCTCAAGTGTTGATGGCGGACGAGATTAACAGAGCGCCGCCTAAAACTCAATCGGCTCTAATAGAAGCGATGCAGGAAGGACAGGTCACCATAGAAGGGAAAACCCTATCTCTTCCTGATCCCTTTTTTGTTATAGCTACGAGAAACCCGATAGAGACCGAAGGCGTTTATCCCCTTCCAGAGGCTCAACTCGATAGGTTCATGATAAAGAGTGATATGGGTTACCTTCGCCCGGACGAAGAACTCGACATGTTGAGAAGCAAAAATTCCGATTGGGATCTGGGGAAGGCCAAAAAGATAGAGAACGGCCTGGGATACCAGATTATAGGTCTTCATGAAGACGTGTTCCTCTCTGAACCAGTTTTAGAATACATCCGTGATATGATATTGGAGACCAGGAACGTGGAAGATCTGGTTGTAGGAGCTTCTCCTAGAGCCGGTGAACATCTGCTCTATACCTCAAAAGCTTACGCCCTGATAAACGGTAGAGATTATGTTATACCCGATGATGTGAAAGAGATGGCCAGGCGGGTATTACCCCACAGATTGACAATCTCCGTGGAGGCGGAGCTGAGTGATCTAGACGCCAATCAGATATTGGATGATATACTTGAAAACAGAGTGACCGCGCCCAAAGGCGATTTTTCTGAAGCTTAGCCTTTCAGCTCTAGGAGCACGTGGAAGGGAAGGGCGACTATCATCCCCGAACCCAGGAACATCAGGGTCTGAGGTCCCGTGTTCTCGGGTGAAAAGATGAAATCTGATATCCCCAACAGTTCCGGAAGGAGATAAAAGATCAAACTAGTGATGAGAACATATGTGAGAGCTACACTCGCAGGTCTCCACCTGATCTCAGTTTTGTTGAGGAGAGTGAATATCCAGTAAAGAAAAAGAGGTATCCCGAATGCGATGGAAAAAACGAGTAGAGAAAAGAGCTCGTTCATAGATTCGGCGGCTACGAAAAAAGAAGGAACCAGAGTAGCCAAGATGAGCGAGGGCAGCAGAAGTCTTTCCTTATCTCTCTCAATACTGTAAGAGACGAGAGCGAAGGGCGGCACAGCGATAAGAGAATAGAGTGTTAAAGAGTGGTAGAGGGTGGAAAGTACCAAGATCGTGCCGAGAATATGTATGATCTGATTGTTTTTTTTCATGTTTTTCTTTCACCCCACTCGTCGAGTATCGTTATCCCCTCTTTGCCCGGATAGAGTTCAAAGATCTGACAGCCCAGACGCGCCATCTTTTCCAAGATAGTTTCCAGTTTCTCGTATTCCTGGTAGGTCTTTTCTAACGTCTCCTGGTCAGCTTCACTGAACTCATACCAGGGGCTGAAGGGGACGATCAACCACACTTCGTTCTTCGCATCTTTCAGATTTTTGACAGCCTTCAGAGCCGCCTGAAACCCCATCTCCAGGTCTGAGATCATTATCACCAGCTTTCTTCCTTCACCCCTAACTCTGGTCAGATCAACCGATGAAAGGATGCCGGAAAGGTGTTTTCTAGTGGACACGGAAGAGAGCTTTCCTATCTTTTTTGAAAATCGCGTCTCTTCTTCGTCTAGGTTGTCTATTCTTGTCGAAGTTTCATATCTTTCTATCGAACGTCTTTTTGGTTCTATCCCTCCCGGCAGGTCACTGACTTTCTCGTACAGCCTTTTGAACGTAGCTATACCCGAATCCGGTTTTTGATGGAACAGTACATCCTTGTGATCGTGGACGGTCATACCTATCTTGTGACCGCGCGTATAGAAAATATTCAAGATCTGAAGGCCGACATAGATAGAATGATCGAGCTTCGTGGTACCGTCGGGAAGCTTTCTCCTCATGGACGGTGAGCAATCCAAAAGTATCTGAGCATTTATCGGTGAAACTCTCTCATATGTCCTTGTCATCAATTTTTGGAATTTAGAAGACGATTTCCAGTGGATGTCGCGTAAAGGATCGCCGGGTTGAAATTCCCTTATACTCTCGAACTCGTTCGATCTGATGGTGAAGGCGAAGGGATCCTCTACGTACTCTTCCAGATGCCTCCTCATCGAGTATGTTTTTCCCTTCTTGATCGCCTTTTTGGAGCTGTGCACAACGATCTCATGATCTATGTCGTGTCTGATAGGTTGTTTATAGATCTTCAGCGGGTCGTACAACCACCCGGTAAGTTTTCCTATCCTGTGGTAACCTCTGCTTTTTGGATCGACTCTATAGCTGATCTGAGAGTTCGTCTTTATCGCTTCTTCAAAACCATCGCTCTTGATTTCGAACTCATCTTTCAAGTCAGTAGATATTCTTAGATCGAGATCCCTCTCACTTCTAACTTTGTGAGCGACCTTGAAGGACTCACCCACGGTCTTGTTGCCCTGAGATATCTCATCTTCTATCTTCACCGAACAGTCTGATATCTCGAAACGCGAGTAAAACAAGAGCGAAAACAGGAATGCGGCGGTTACCGCGATGAATGGTTCTCCCCTGTAGATCGAGATAGCTACCAGAAAGATGGGCAGGATGACCAGGATCTTTCCTCTCGTGCAGAGTTCTACCTCGGTCAAGTTAATCCTCCTCTACTTTTATCCATAGATGGATAGGGTTTTGGTATATCTCTCCATCTCTTAGTAAAAAGAAACTTACCCTATGATGTTCCTCTCTAGGTTGCTCGATAGAAAAATTCACCATCTGGTTCCATTTTTCTTCATGACTTAATTGGAATTCAGTGAACCGGTAAGTGTTATTTGAGGGGAGAGAAAAATTATAATTTTCTGGGATCTCACCAAGTCGTTCCATGTTTTCATAGTTCTCTTTAGAATCTCCCAATCCTATACCTAGAGTGTAATTTACGGTTTCATGCTCTCGATTTACAACTCCAACAATCACTGTCCCGTTTTCATTGGTCGTCAGATTACTAGGATATTTATCTGGGTCCGCCGTACCATCTTGATCTAATATATAGAGCTCAGTGAACCTCTCTCCGGTTCTCGGCGTTGTAGCGATATGATATGCTAAACCTCCCGAAGCGATGAGAAGGCCGACAGTTGCTATCACCAACGCCTTATCTATCCAGTCGTAGTCCTCCCAGTTCGGCGGGTTGATCTCGAATTCTATACTGTATAATTCATCGTTGGGTATAGATCTTCTCCGCAGATAAGCTAGCAGTGAAAATGTATAGATGAATAAAGATTGTGAATATAAGATAGGTAGTAAACTGATCTCCCAAGTGTAGTTCAAAGCTAGACCGATTAGGGGAGTTATGGCTATGCTCAGACCGAAGGAAAGCGCTATCCTTTCGATATGGTCGAGAGGTTCGTCTTCAGGGAAAAGAAAAGAGATGAGAACGTACCCAGGTAGGAAAAGGATGAACGGGAGTCCGAGGATGGTCCTCCAGATGCTATCTGGAGTCAAAGCTACAGCCAGGATCAAAAGAGTGTTGAGGAGGACCGCGGCTAAAAGATCCCATGGTTTTTCTTTTATCTTTATCTTCAAGTTTCTTCTCCACCTAAATTTAGTTTATGTTCGTTCTTATAAATCCTTTTCTTCTTTAAGTTCGATGGATTCACACTGTTCGTATTCAAGATCGTTTTTTAAGGCGAGCTCAGCTTTTTGTAACTCTCTACCTAAATAAGCGGCGTGATCCAATCTGGAGACAAGGCCTTTTCTAACTATGGTATCGCATATCTCCTTTGCGGATTCACCGGTGATGATCTTGTTCAATTTTCCGGTCTCCACTTCGAGTTTGCCTTCTTTCTGTACGTTCAAATAATGCTCCACTATTATCTCATCTTTGACCGTGATGACGAAAAAACCCTTTTCGTCGAACTTCATCTCTTTATTTTCTTCAGCCTCTAACTTTTCTATTCTGCTCATTCAAGACCACGTTCCTTGCGATGACCATATTTTCGAGTTTTTTTACAGCCGTTTCCCTTTTTAGATTTTTTAGACCACAGTCCGGGTCTATCATGGTTTTTGGCCCAAAAGTATCATAGGCCCTGTTTATATTATCTTTTATCTCTTCTATCTCCTCTAAATGAGGATCTGTAGTGACGACTCCGGCGGCGATCTTTTGATCTATGGAGACATCTTCAAATACGTCGTAGAGGTGCGGATTGGACGCGAACTCGTGATCTAAAATATCGACGTCTATCTCGACTAGTTCTTCGACTATCGGTTCTATGTCTCCACAGACGTGGAGGGCCGTGGTGGTTTCAACATCTGTTATATTTTCTATCATCTCTTTAGCGTTCTCGGGAAAATCGACAGAAAAGTAAGGCTCGTCGATCTGTATCACGTCGCAGAGTTCAGCCAACGATCGAGCCTCTTTTTTCAGAGCTCTAGCTGCGTCTTCCACAGCTTCCATCTTGGATCCATAATGCTTGTTGTCAGCGCTGTTCACCATGGTCCAGGGCCCCGTGATGATCCCCTTGACGCCGTCGCTATCGGATACTATCTTTTTCGTTTCCTTGATATCCTCGACAGTTATGGGCTTCAGGTGTTCTATCTTCGAAACTATCTCCGTCTTTTCTTTTATCCTGAACCCTTTTAAACCCTCTGCGATGATCTCGATCATACCTCCTCTGGTCTGTCCGTCGGAGACGAGTTCTATACCCGCCTGTAGTTGTGATCGTACCGCATCTCTCAAACTTTCCAGGTAAGGATCATCTTTCTTGTAGTACGAACTTGCTAATGACCCTTTAGTAGGAGCGCTGGGAAAGCTGCCAACGACTGTAGTGATCAGTACCTTGTCGAGATCCATGGGGACTATATAGGAGAGGTAATAAAAAAGTATATCGGAATCACAGTGATCTATAGGGGTGGTCTTCACTTATCTGGGCTCCGAAGTAATCTTCGGCTCCTTCCGCGACAAGTTTGTTCACCATGGCCATGTTGGGAAGTGCGAGGGCTGAATTCTCTATCGGCCCGTAATATATGAAGTCCGCTCCGAGGAGGACCGGGAGATCATCTATAGAGGTGTCTAGGGTCTCTAATACTTTCTCTTTATCTTCATACTCATTCAACCATCTCCAAGATTCCACCGTGTTGTGTAGAGAACAGCCTGTAGGCAGACCGAATTCGTTCTTGAATACAGGTATAGCTCTCAGGGTTTCGCAGGCCTTCTCACCGAAGGGGGTCGCTGCCGTATCCAGCAGAGGATATCTTATGTCCGCTTCTCTGGCTAAAGTTAAGAGACCTTCTTCCATCAGCGCACCTCCGTCTTTTATCATATCCACGCGTCCTTGCGCGTTGTTCTTCTGAGGATTGTAGCCCAGTAGGACAGCGCCTTTGGGAGTGTTCTCTTTCAACTCTTCTATCTCCTTCTCCGTGACGCCCAGGTTCAAGCTGTTGTATATCACTTTATCTAGAGCGCCTATCTCTCCGAGGTGTTTTAAAACTTCGATCCTCACTTCCGATTCTGGCATATCTAGAGAGAAGATGCCTTCGATGTGTTTTAATGCAAAATCTACCTTCCACTCGATCTCCTCTTCGTCGTAGATGAATATATCCACCATCGAGGGCACGGAAGTCACTCGCGAGAGCTCGTCCTGCTCACGAATCAGTTCCGCAGCTCTTTTCCGTTCACTCTTCGGATCTTCGAATTGATCTTCGTAGAAGATGGTACCCACCATCAGAGTGGGATGGATGCCCGGTTGTCCTCCTACTTTCACACCCTCCATATCATAGGTGCTCTGTTCTTGAGTAAAACTGAACATCATTTTTCCTCCATAGACGATATCTTTCCCCACGGCGATACCTTCAGCGAGGAGTGGAGTGCGAAATCGGCTTCGAAACCGGTTTTCTCTTCAGTTTCTATCTTCACCGCGGTGTATGGTTCGCCGAACGAGCCTGGGTTTTTATCTATGCATCTTTCTATCGCTTCGTCGATCTTCTCCTTGGATGTCACGTTCAATAGATTGACAACTTCGATCTGTTCTCTGAAACGCTCCACCGCTTCGGTAGATAAGTTTTCTATGTAAGGTACCGCGCCCTGGGAACCTTTGATCCTGCCGTTCTCTTCCAACCCGTTTTCGATCAACGCCATGATGGTCTGACCCGACCTGTGGCCTCTTATCTCTTCCCCGCAGATCACGATGAATCTGATGTTCGGGTTGGAGAGAACGTTAGCTATCACTTTCTCTATACCGAGATTTTCAGTCTTCATCGGACCCCAGATAGCCACCTTTTTCGGATCGAAATCGAGGTCCTCAGATAAGGTCACTACAGCTACGGGAGACTCGGGGTCTCCTATCTCATAATTTCCCGGCCACGGATACAGCTCGCTCATATCTCGCTCAACCTCTTTATCACTCTTCCTGATTCCCCCTCGTATCTAACTGGTATTATGTGAGCGCCGACTTTTGTATCTAGACCTCTTTCCTCAACACCGTCGATGATTTTGCTATAGAAATCCACGGTGAACTCCACGGATCCGTCGTTGAAGTTCTCGGCTTTGGAGAGCCTTTTCCTGACGCTTGAAGGTATGTTCACCTGAGGTACGTTGTCGGTCAATCTCATCATATCTTCCCGAGATGAGAAGGGGGTCGTCCCCACCAGTATAGGTGGAGTCTTATCGACCCTATCTTCCAATGCTTCTATGAAATCTAGGACTTCTGTGGGATCGTAACTTATCTGTGTCTGAAAGAAGTCGACTCCCGCCTCAACTTTACGCGCGGCGTAGTTTTTCTCGCCGGTGCGTTCTGGAAGAGCCACTCCACCCACCTCAAAATCAGTAGGTTCCTCTAAATTTTCGATCTCCGTGAGATATCTGTTTCTAGTTCTAGAAGGCGCGGCTGAAAGCTCCGGCATCAGTTTACCTTGGTTCAAATAGTCTTTTATGCCGGTTATGAGTTCTAGAGAGTTGATATGGTCCACTTTTTCTTCAGTGGGGTAATCACCCACCGCGTAATCTCCCGTCATAGCGAGGATCGTCTTGACCCTGAGGCTCTGTGCCCCTAACAGCCATCTCTGAAGCCCGCTGAGAGTGGAATCTCTACAGGTGAGATGCGCTATGGGCTCGACGTTTATCTCTTCCAATATCCTCCCGGCGTACGGGGCGGGATCGATCCTTACTATACCCACCGGATTGTTACAGACGTTGAGTGCAGTGAGATGATCTAAAAAGTCGTAATCTTTGATCCTACGGAGATATTCTTCAACGTTGCCGCCTCTAGGGGACGGGATCTCAAATGTTATGGGAAAATCTACACTCTCAACTCTGCTGACGAAATCTTTCATCGGTCTTGTCTATCGTTGCCAATTTATTTAATTTTTCCCATCTCAAAAAATCCACAAAAAAGATATAAGTGTAGGTATAGTATGTTATTGTGATGGAGGAAAAGGGCCCTGATGATGAGGAGTGTCCGCACATATCTAAGGACAGCGATTGGCTCCCTCTATTGAGAAAAAAAGCTGAACTGACGCTGTCGCCCCATCCGTACTGCGAGTTCTGCGGTCTTGTGAGGAACATCGGCCCGGACAGGCCGAGGAAACTTGGTTATTACGTTGACAAGCTCTCGGAACTCGAGAGATACCTGAGGAACGAGGATGGGAAAAAAGGAAAGAACAAGCTCACGGAAGTGCACAAGCGGTTGATCGTCAAGGAGATGGAGGATGAAGAAGTTTTCAACGACCTGTATGGAGTTCTAGCGAGCACGCAGGAAGAGAAATTCGTCGATATCGTGAAGAAATACAGGCCGGACCTGGAAGAGTGCGTGATCAGATACTACGTGGAATGAACTACCATTCTCTGAAGAAAGTAGCTTGTAACGAGGCAGGACCAGACAACAGAGACAATTTATAGTCAAAGACGTAACTTTTGTTGGATCCTTCTAGGTATTTGACTCATTTCAGAAACATATTCCCTAAGATGTCTACAGAAATTTCATAGATATCCCTTCGAGTCTCGGAAAATAGTAATTTTACAAGTTAATAGGAATATACATCCCTACACTCGATGGAATTCTAGTAGATGGGTCAAAGCCTGTATCACGTAATGTTAACCCTTTATAAACGTTTTCGGATGTTTCGCTGGAACTTGTTCCAGCTATAGAAGGAAAAAGAACTTTTTCCTTCGATCCAAAGATCTGACATTAGGAAAAAAACTAGAAAGCATTTTGTTAGATATTTCAGGAACATGGTTCCTGATATCGGTGGAATTTATACTAAATTCCAGTAGACATTGCTGATAGACACTTTTTCAGATCTATAACGCGCTTCTCAGATATTCGTTTCCCAAAGCCCATCAGATCAGATATTCTCCGTCTTCGAGTATCTTCTCGTCGTCAAACCAAACATTGGTCTTCGTTAATATCATATCCAAGTGTTCTGGACAAGTCCAATCAGCATTCGTCTCTATACCTAGAGGATCACCGAAAGCGATATGTACACCGGGATATTTCTCATCCAGGAGCGAATTATTGGTGAAATCTTCGAGAAATATGTTGGTTCCCAGTCCGAACTCACCGACTATAGGGGTGCATTCGTTTCGAGATAGGTAATCTTCTATCTCTTCCTTCAACTCTTTATTCTCACAGCGCACCTCGGTAGCACGTGGTTTTCCGTTGTTTTCCACTTCGACGATCAAAGGGGTCTCCTGCAGATCTTCGTGACCGTATTTGTTGGGAAAATGATCGCCCAGCATACCGTCTATAACTAGTGTTCCCTCCATGGTCAGAGGAACGGTGTAAATCTCCCCGTCGGGAAGATTCCCCCAGTAGCCCTCCTCTTTGTACACGCCGCTGGAAGGGACCCAATTGTATTTGTCTGAAAAGGTGGCCTTTATCTCGGTTCCCTGATCATTTTTGACCCTGATCGTCTCAGTCTCTAGAAGTTTTTCCCTCAATTTTTCCGTGAACTCTTTTATTTTTTGATAATCAACAGCCATTCCCTGCTCCATAACATCTTCTGTCACGTTGACCATATGACCGTGCCTGCCTCCATCGACCGCAGCCTTTATGAAGGGCATCCTCAAAGATTCCAGTTCCCTGTCGTATGATTTAGCCGTCCAAAAAGTCACATCTGCTAGATCAGCCTGTTGCTCTATCTGTTCAGGGAAATATGTGAGTGGTCGGTCCCCGTATGAGTTAAGGTTGTAAAATTTGACATCGTCAGTTATGTTCTGTGCAGCGCATTTCAGGTTCTTTCCTATCTTGGTAGTGTTGCAATCAGAAATGATAACTACCTTTTCACCAGGTCTAACACCCATACATTCCTTCACGGCGTTCTTCGCTCCTGTTTTTAGAGACATATATCACACCTAGTTTATATTTATTATTGATACTTGTACGAACCTGCAAAGGTCTTTCGTGTCGGCATATATATAATTTTTGATAGTGTTATAAGAGATGTTTTAGAGGTATGAGAGAAGAGACCTCACCTTAAGACAGGCAGGAGGCTTCTTCCTTTAGGCGGAGATAGTTGACTAAAACCTTGACAAACTCTAAAATCACAAAAAATTTTATAAATTTCCTTTGTTTCTTCTTTCCACCCATGACCTCTTCAGTCGATAGATAAAATGTGGTAAACATCGGAGGTTAACATCGTTTGTCACCGGAAAAGAACCAATCCGTGGAGCAGCCTTGGTCGGAAGGTGCTGCCAAGATCCTAGATCATCTCCAGGTTTCAAAGGAGAAAGGTCTCACCGAGAAAGAGGTCAAGAAGAGGCGAAAAAAGTACGGCAGAAACAAGCTCAAAGAGACCAAAAGGAAGAGCCGCTTGAAGATATTGGTGGAACAGTTCAAAAGCTTCCTTGTGATCCTTCTCGGCGGTGCGGCCATAATATCTATTTTTATGGGAGAATTCATCGAAGGCCTCTCTATTTTTGCTGTACTGATCGCAAATTCTATAATCGGTTTTGTTACCGAGGCGAGAGCCGTAAGTTCGATGGAAGCTCTCCATGAGATGACAAGGATAGATACCTACGTACGGAGAGACAGCGAGGTAAAAAAGATCCCCGCGAACGAGTTAGTGCCTGGCGATATAGTAACGTTACAATCCGGTGATATGGTCCCGGCGGACCTAAGAATGATCGAAACGTCGAAACTGCAGGCCGATGAATCTGCACTCACGGGAGAATCTATACCGGTCGGTAAGACGATCGAAGCCGTGGATAAAGAGGCGCCGTTAGCTGAAAGGGACAACATGCTCTTCAAAGGTACTTATCTGACCCGTGGGACCGCTGAAGGCGTGGTCGTCGCTACAGGCACCGATACGGAGCTCGGTCAGATATCTGAATCTATAGAGGAGGCGGAAGAGGAAACGACTCCGCTGGAGAAAAAACTCGATAAATTAGGTCAGAAGCTCATACCTCTGCTTGTAGTCGTCGCGGGGATAGTGGCCGTTTCGGGCATAATCCGGGGTATGGATACACTTCTGATGATAAAGACGGCGATAGCATTGGCTATCGCCACCGTACCGGAAGGTCTCCCTATCGTGGCAACTCTCGTTCTAGCGAGAGGTATGCTAAGGATGGCTAAGCATAACGCTCTCCTGAGTAGACTGTCATCGGTCGAGACCCTCGGATCAACGAATATAATATGTTCGGATAAAACTGGAACGTTGACGGAAAATCGGATGACGGTTAACAAGTACGAGACCGAAGACCGCTCAGTTGATGTGACCGGGACGGGTCTAGATAACGAGGGGAAATTCGTATGTGAGGGTGTCGAGAAAAACAGACCGGACGACCCCGTACTCAGAGAGTCGCTGGAAGTCGGCGTGCTCTGCAACAACGCTTCGATAAGTTATGATTATGATGAAAAAGAGATAATGGGCGATCCTCTTGAAGTCTCGCTCCTGATAGCCGGTATGAAGGGAGGGATCGAGAGAGAACAACTCCTGGAATATATGCCGGAGAGCAAGGAGATCTCCTTCGATCCAGAAGTCAAGATGATGGCTACCTATCACGAGCAAGAGAGTGGGAGATACAAGGTAGCGGTCAAAGGCGCTCCAGAGAACGTACTTGAGAGAGCTGACAAAGTGATGACCTCTGAGGGTGTGGAGGAACTGACACCGGAGAAGAAGGAAAAATGGATGCAGAAGAACGAGCGGATGGCCGAAGACGGTCTGAGGATAGTAGCGCTCGCTAAAAAAGAGGTCGGGAGCACTGAAGAAGACCCATACGAGGATCTTACTTTTCTGGGACTGGTCGGGATGATGGATCCGCCCCGTGAGAAAGTGAAACCTGCTATCAAGAAGTGTAAGGATGCTGGTATCAGAGTCGTGATGGTCACCGGCGATCATGCAGCTACGGCCAAAAACGTCGGATACAGTCTAAATTTGATAGAGTCTCAAGATGTAGAGGTCATAGAGGGTAGGGAATTGGACACTCCAGACCGTCTAGACGATGAACAGTTCAAACGTTTTGTCGACGCGACAATATTTGCTCGTGTCAATCCCGAGAACAAGCTGGACCTTATAGAGATACACCAGAAAAACGGTTCTATAGTCGCCATGACGGGAGACGGTGTGAACGACGCACCCGCACTGAAGAAAGCGGATATAGGCATAGCGATGGGGGAAAGAGGAACGCAGGTCGCGAAAGAAGCCGCTGATATGATACTTCAGGACGATAATTTTTCGACGATCGAGAGGGCGGTGGAAGAAGGTAGAGTGATATTCAACAATATAAGAAAGTTCGTCGTTTACCTCATGTCCTGCAATATAAGCGAGTTGTTAGCCATCCTCTTCGCATCTATAATCGGCTTCCCACTCCCTCTGCTTCCGCTCCAGATCCTGTTTTTGAACGTTGTGAACGATGTCTTCCCGGCTTTTGCGTTAGGAGCCTGTCGGGGAAGCGAGGATATCATGGATAAGCCACCCCGTGACCCTGAAGAACCGATTCTTAAAAGAACCAATTGGTACGAGCTTGGATTTTACGGCTCAGTTATAGGCGTCGCTACGGTATTATCCATGGGTTTAGGGGGTGAAATACTATCACTGGAGATGTCCGAGAACAAGGTGGTCACTATATCGTTCTTGACGTTGGCTTTTGCACAGCTCTGGCACGTTTTCAACATGCGTGAATTGACTTCAGACGTGCTTAATAACGAGGTCACCAAGAACAAGTACGTTTGGGGCGCTTTGGGACTGTGCACTTTGATCCTTGTCGCCGCCGTTTACTTTCCGGGTATCTCACACGTGCTTCGAACTGAAGACCCTGGGTTGATCGGCTGGGTTTTGGTGATCGGGATGAGTTTGATACCACTGGTCATAGGCCAGATCGAAAGAGAAGTGAGAGAGAGGATTTAAGAGGTGTGAGGATTTTGTCTTTCTACTTCTCCAAGGAGCTGCACTATATCCTCGGGTTTTTCCGACTCGGAGATACCGTAGGATGTAGAGATCTAAGAGGGATGAACACTTTTAAAACCAAAAAGAAAAGTTTGAGTAATTTTATGTATGTACACATAACACACAGGTGGTTAGATGCCTAATATGACACTTTCCGTTTCCAAAGAATTGAAAGATATGATGGATAAACATCTAGAGATAAATTGGAGCGAGGTGGCGAGGCAGTCGTTCAGAGAGAAACTGACCGATCTCGAGTTCCTTGAAGAGTTCAAATCTAGAAGTGAATTGACTGAGGAAGAAGCAATAGAACTGGGAAAAAAGTGAACGGATCACTTCGAGAAAGGTACGAGGAGAGTTCTTGAATGGGTTGTAGATGCTGACATACTTTTTTCAGCTTTGATAAATGATGACGATAAAGCCGATGTATAGAGGACCTCAGCTTATAACTCGATTACTACTCTATTTTGTTTAGTTGATCAGAGACTTTTTCGTATAGTTCATCATCGATCCAAAAACCCGATTCCCTTAAATTTTCTAGATGGTTCTTTGCATTTTCTAATTTTCCGAGCCTTTTTGCTTCAAATAGAATCCCGATGACTCCTGTGATCTTCAGATCGTGATTTCTAGCTAATTCTCTAGCGTCGTATTCATCCAATAAAATCAGATCCGCTGACTCCTGAAGAGCTAAAACGATCGCTTCAGACTCTCCTTCATCCACATCTTTTAAAAAAGCTCTTTTCAAGTGGAGATTTTCTTTTTCGATGGTTTTTGTGGTAATCCATCCAGCTTGTTCTATATTTCTCGCATCTCTTCTATCTCCACCTTCTACTACGCATTCATCATAAACAGCTTCAGGGATGATGGTATCATCAAATAATTCTTCCAAAATATCTAAAAGACCTATCTTTGAAAGGTGAACTAATGGTGAAGAATTCTACCGGAAGACACAACTTTGTTGTGTCATCCAGAACTAGTTAGAAATGTGAATTTCTAACTATACTAACGACCTTCGGCAAATCCGATATCCTCCTCTAGCTCTCTTTCAGTGTAATGTCTTTCTATCTTTCTCTTTTTTAATTCATCTATGAATTCCCATTTACCCATCTCCGCCAGCTTCCTAGCTTTGCCTAGAGATATCACTCCTCGTTGGTAAAGAGCTAAAGCCAATTCTAACTTCAGCATCTTTTCTCTATCTTTTTTAGGAAGCTTTATAGCATGCAGGATATCTTCGTCGATGGGGATCGACTCCATATTTTCAATTGAATATAGAGTTTAAAAAGATTTAAACCTTGTCCTTATGTAAATTTGGTAGGAACTAGATTTATCCAGATTGACGATGTTCACTTTCTAACAGCTTTCATCTCCCCTGTTTCCATATTAAATTCGAACAATTCATATCCTTCGTCATCAAAAACTGAAAAATCGATCCTTTTCCTATCTCTTGGAAACATCCGTACTGCTCTAGAATCTTCTCTTTCCAATCTTTCGTAGGATGGAAAGATATTCCCTCTTTCAGACATGGCTTTTTCTCCCATGTACTCGACTCTTTTCACGGTTTTATCGTTCTTGAGCCCGTCAAAAACTTCTGAGGGATCATCTTCAGGGATTTCGAACCTATCTTTTCTCAGGGACCAAAAATAGTCAGCTGCTTTTTCATCTAGGTCAGCTAGCTCGTCGAATATCCTCTTGTCTCTTTCTTCGATGACTCCCTTTTCCCTGAGCAGTATCGTTCTCGAAAAGCTCCTGAAGGAGTGGTACGCCGCGTTGTAAAAGTCGAGAGGGTAAAGATTGTTATTGATCATCTTCGAGTACTGGTTGAGTCCGCTTCTTATCCAGACCTCGTGTGTTCTTTCCGTAGGTGAATATTTTGATCGGTCTAGACCTTTGAGAAATCCGTCATCCTTTCTGACTTTACCGAAATTCAGAGCCATGAGTTCGAACGAATTCCCCTCTTTTAGTCCATCGAGAAATTTGGTTTTAGATTCTTTCATAATGGATATCTCTAAGGAATCAAAACGGTCATGACCCCATTTTTCTTCTTTCTCTTCGTCAAAAAGAGCCAATAGATCGAGGTCGCTTCCGGGTGCGAAATCTTCCTCTCTTAATGAGGACCCAGATTGTATCAAACAGGAGCAGTCCAACTCCTCAGCTTTCTTTGCGGCGGCTTTTTGAGCCTCTTTGAAAGATTTGTTTTCACTCATATTTCTTCTCTCTAGTCTTTTCTAGTTTTTTCAGTTCTTCTTCCTCGTCTAGTCCTTCAGTCGCTTCTCTCATGTGGACTATGGCCTCCAAGATGTAGCTCTTTCGGACTTTGTCCCTTATCGCTTCGCTCTTGTTGGGATATTTTCCCTCCTCGACTTCTTTTTCTATTTTTCTAAGGTCTTCGGTAGGAAACCTGACCTGTACTTTTTCCATCGGATCACACCTGTACTACACTAGTGGTGTAAGTGGTATTAAGATTTTCACGTCAGATGTGATGAGGAGAAGATTTAAGTAACTTGTAACACGTTGTATTACACATGACTGATGACACTCTCACCGTTAGGATAGAACACCGATGGAAGGAAAAGCTTGAAGATCTCGCTTCAAAAGAAAAAAAGACAAAATC
>JBMCXO010000005.1:0-31815 GCA_048621055.1 Candidatus Natronoplasma sp.
TCTTCCTCTTCTTTCGTATCCTCGAAGACCTTTTCCTCTTTCACAGTCTTCTGGTCTTCACTTTCCGGTAAAGTTTCCTCTTCAACTTCTCTTTCGATTTCTATATCTTCAAACAGCGAATCTAGTGCATCTATCACGATTTTAGCTGTAGACTCTTCTATACCAGCTTCCTTTTGGAGTTCTTCCTGTTCGGCGTTATAGACATCTTTTAAAGCCCGAAGGCCGCTCCCGTATATCTTCTCCCCAGCTCTCGTCCCGACTCCCATCATGTGTCTGCCGAACTCTTCGACGCTCTCTTCTAGAAGCTCCGACGTATCTAAATCCTGATATCTTTTTTCCTCTCCAAGATAATCCAAAATCTTTTCGGCTCTATTATGACCCTCCTCATAATCACGATATCTCATATAATCTCGAGCTAATTCTAATTCCTCTCTATAAGTCGATAGATTTATCACTTTTTTATCTTCCAACTTTTTTTCTATCTTGGAGAGTTTATCGGAAAGGTCCTGTGCCTCTGCGAGTTCCTGTTCCACTGACTCCATCAACTCCTCGACCTCTTCAAATCTGCCTTCGGAGAGTTCAGAATCTATTTTTTCCAAGTTCTTTTCTAACTCCCACCTCTCTCCGGAGAAATTGTCGTTTTTAAAATATTCTACCTCTTTCCTGATCGGTTCTAGTTCCTCTTCCAATTCCGCAGTACATTTTGGACATGTATCCTGGTCTAAAAACTTTTGATCGCATCTATCGCACTCTTCGCCGAGTTCTTCAAGACTGTTGAATATCTTTTCGGCCTTACCGCTTCCGATGCCTTTCACTTCTTTCAGCTCTTCCTCTGTCAACTCGAGCATCTGTTCTAAAGATTCGATGTCTAGAGTTTGCTGTATACGCTCCGCCAATTTGGGGCCAACACCCTTGATATCACTGATCTTCATCTTCTCTTCGCCCATTTGATAGTTGATAAGATTTTAGCTAAATATATTTTTTCATGAGAGTCCAAATTGAAAAAATGAAAAAGGTTTTTTTGACCATCTCATACGTATTCAGCTTCTATCTTTTTCATCATATAGGCATCTCCAACGATATATCTAGTCTGAAAAGGTGAAAGATCGACATCGCTAGAAGTTAAAAAAGAAACCCGATCCATTTCACTGTCTTCCGTCTCATCAACTTCTCCTACCTTATCCATGGATTGGATAGAACTTTCGCTTTCCTGACTTGCTTTTCCTTCAAGTGATAGTTCATTCACAAACCAGTCCTCCAGATACCAGCTTTCGCCATCGAACTCAAATTTCAGTTGAGTCTCAGGACCTATATGATCTTTTATCTCTATCTCGTACATATCTGCATCGAGGGTCTCAGTGATAGGGTTCTCCCATGGTTCTATGCTCGTCCATTCTTCATCGGGATCAGATCGGATCAGCACTTTCGCATCGAATCCTCCGTCACTAAAAGGTTCTATATGCGAGCGGAGGTTTAGCTTGAGTTCACTCAAAGCAGTGGTGTCAAAAGTAGGACCGGTGAGATATGCATGGTCTCCTTCTAGGTCTTCCCAGTTCAATCGGACTTCCGGTGCCTCCCCACCAGCGTGGTTAGTATCGGATCGTTCCCAGTCATCGGTTTCCCATTCAGTCTCTAACCTATCGCCGGCGAAGTCCTCTTCAAAGACGGTCGTAGTTTCTGACGGGTTTTCAGCATTTTCCATCATATCCGCTTCCGCTACAACTACGTCGTCGATGAATATCGCCTTGGGAAGTTCTGGATCGTCGTACATCTCTGTTTTGTTGGTGAAGACTCTGAATCTCAACCTTATCGTCTCTCCTCTCCAGCCGGAAAGGTCAGCACTTAATCTATGTAATGTCGAAGAGTCCACCCAACCGTAATCATCAGAACTCTCATTTTCAGTGGTTCCAGAATAGGCTTCCCCGCTTGCAGCATCGGTGCCGCTAGCGTTCCAGGCAGATCTAGCTCCGTAGGTGAGAGAGTTCCAAGTTCTTCCGTCATCATCGGAGACTTCGACTCTGAATCCGTCAGGTGGTAAGCCAGCGCTGTCGTCGATGTTGAACTTCATGTAAGCTGAAAGTCTGGGGTCTTCTGCATTCTCCAGATGGATCGGATGTGTGTAAAGGCTTGAATCTACACCTTCTGGAAGTATGTCATTTCCTTCATCATCTCTAGAGGTGAACATCCAGTACTTACCGTCATCTTCATCGTGACGATCCAGATATTGAGAAGTATCTACATTATCGATCCCCATCTCACTATCGAGTTCATTTGCACTGACCCTGTCCCAGTAACTCGGACCCGTAGAGTTCCACTCGGACGAAAGTTTGAATCTTACGTTGTCTACGTACCATCCCATGTCTGGTGTCCAGCCGTCTTCTCTAGTGATACCGCCGAACTGTGAGAGCATAAAAACAGCTCTTACCTCCTCGTGCTTATCCAAGAACTCCTCATGCCTTCCCAAATCGACAGAAGTGTATCTCCAGTCGAAGGTCCTGTCGGCGCTCTTCCCATTGAAGACCCAGTATGGTAAGTTGCCTTTGGTATCTTCTAAATAGGGCGCCCCTGTATCACCGGTCAGCCTGGGTCCTCCTTCATCGTTATGTTCGTCTATCCTAGCAAGGTTCAAGTTGCCGGTGTATGATTGTTCGGGCTCAACGTATAATCTGTTGTCCTTCCCCCAGCTCCAGTCATCTTCATCCTCATCTTTACCCCAAAGATAGATGAAGCCGCCAGCCGTACCTTCAGTGAGCTTGTATCTGTTCTGGAATTCCAGAGTGGCGCTGTTGAGATCATCTGTATCGCCTACCTCTACGGATGGGGTGGTCATGTAGCGGTAAGTTCTGTTAGTGCCGACTTCTTGATCGTACTCGTGGTCTTCTGGGTAGTAGTCTATCTCGTAGGTGAAAGATAGATCGTCTAATACAACGTTACCTCCTCCTTCGTGCTGGAGAGTGAAATCAAATGCTTCAGAATTAGAGATTTCAGGTATATTTATGTTGATATACTCATCATCACCAGTTATTCCAGTTTGTTCAAATAATTCTGTACCATCCTGAGTTATCTTTAATTTAATACTTCCTTCATCACCTTGACCTTTCGAGCTTGTTTGTATAAACATATTAGCGTAAGCACCTTTTACCTCATAATCACCTTCTAACCTGTCTATTGTGTCTCTAGGGTAAACAGTATTGGCTATCTTATCTCCTTGAGTGTCAGATTCTACAACAACCCAGTCATCACCCTGAGTGTCTTTAATACCTTTTTCTGTGGTATATTCAAACTCGAATTGATCATAGGTATAGTGCCGATCATCTTTATCATAAGATGGTATTCTATCTCCACTGTCCCAATCATATGGGACCTCATCATCTAACCACCCTGTAGTAAAGGCATCGGAATAGACAAAAAATTCCGTATTTTCAACTACTCCTCCATTGTTGGTAAGGGCGGTGGAGCTATCATCCCCAACACTACTTTTTGCTAAATCTAAATCCTTTTCAGGAATAGATCTGAGATCTCCTCTTTCGGTTTGGCTTAAATCTCTAACGAACATTTTATAGAGTTTTTTAAGTTTATTAGTGTTTCTTTCTAATATTCCATATGATACATTAGCCGTAGAGGTTGCTGAGATCCAATGATGCCGAGGTTCAATAGTATCACTTATCGTAAGAGTCATAACATTATATGGGATACCTAAAACACCCTTTTTTCCTTCTGGATTTTCTGGACCATCATACCATTGAACTGGTCCTTTCTGATCATCTTCGCTACCACCACCAGGTGAATATTTAGAATCTTTTTGATCTTGATTGCTCGCCCCGTCAGTGATGGTAATAATGCCCTTCACCGCTTCATCTCTTCCATTGTTATCGAGTTCAAGTATAGCTTCGGAAGCACCTACGATAAGACCTTTCTGCCGTGCCTTTGGTTTATTGGGAATTGCATCTTTGATAGCTTGTTTATCCTGTTCTTCACTATCTTCAGTAATGGTACCGTCTACTAGATTTATATTCTCGTGAACTGCTGCTCCAGTACTTGAATATATCGCTGCTCTATCTCCGGGCGATAAGAAATCGATTGCAGCTTCTGCGGCAGCAACTACGTCATCCCAATCAGATTGCATACTCTTGCCTTCATCAAACAGCAACACAAGGTCTAACGGCTTTCTATCCCCTGCTTCAGGATCACCGACACCTTCAGCCATCCAGTAAGACCGCGGCGGAGAGTAAGAAGCATTATCAGTGAATTCATTAACATCTGGATCTCTAGTGTTATAGACACCTTCACCTTCGCCCGAATATGTCTTTATATCTCCGTCAGCTCCAGATGTCGTGCTCCCACTGTAATTCCAGTCCCAGTCTGATTTTACATCAGTATGATCTGTGTCTGCAGCACTCATGAAGTCCAAAGGTGAAGACCCGTCGATGTTTATCATAGTAGAATCGTGGCTCCACTTGTCATCACCGCGCTCCATATCATCGTAGAAGTAGTAAACCGGATGTTCGATTCTAGCTTGGTTGTTGAACTCCATTATCTTTTCATTCAAACCTTCTTCTCCATCGGATTCTATCTCGTCGACGCTTCTCAATGGGTCGACTCTCACCCTTATAGGTCTCATCCCACCATCCATCGGATCCCAAGAGACTTCTATCGTGGTGGAGCCCGGTGAAACATCGAAGTAAGAATTTGCAGCCTCAGAGGATCTTTCCGAACCTTCAACGAAGGGCGATTGACTAGCCACGTGGTCGTTTCCCTCTCTAACACGGACCAGCGCAGAAGCACCAGAGTAACCGAGGTTCTCTATCCTAGCGTTTATCTGATATGAACGACCTGTCTGAGGATTATCAGAAGAGAGTTTTATATCGTAATCGGTAACTCTCAATTCGGTCCTGTCATCTCCCTTTCCAAAATTCCAAAATGAAGTATAGATGAACTCTTCACGAGCGTTCTCACTCGAAGTATTTACCTCTCCGACGGGCCAATCTTCGAATTCCCCTTCATCGACTAAAGGTCCTTCGATCCGATTCAGATTGACTCCCATATAAACTGTCCTAGTTTTACCATCATCGTAGGTCGAGGCTAAGTTGTTACCCTCTCTGTCTTTGAACAGTACTTCCCCATGTTCGTTGGGTTCATCAAAACTAGAATAACTCTCTTCCTCGATTTTATATCTCAATCCATGTCCCAGATCACTGTCTCTTTGGCCTAAGAGCAAGTCAGAGTTTACCTTCCCGTTAGAGTCCTCGACACCCAAGTAATTCTTTAAAGTAGAGTTGTCTACGTCTTCCAATATATGTTCGCCGATGAACATCATATTCGCTCCGCTTTCCTGACCGAGATAACTGTTGATGTTATCGACGTGTGTGGTGTTGAAAAGTTCATCTTCCCTCTCACCGGTGACCCAAACGATAGCATTGTAATTTTTCATCTCATCCTCACCGGGTCCGTCCTCTAAATCTCCATCCTCATCTTCTCCGATACGATGGTACGTGTAATCAACATCTTTTTCGTGCCCCAACCTCTCGAAAGAATCCTTCACTTCTGCGGTCACATTTCTGTAATCACCATTCTCATAGTCTGAACCGTCGGCATCGACGAGCAGAGTCGAAAAGTGAACGTTGACTTCAGTATCATCGTCAGTGATATCCAGGTTTTTATAGGTTATGTCGTTATTTCTCACGTTTGCTTCATCGACCTCGTTGAAGTAATCCGCCACAACCAGAAATTCGTGCCTACCGAGTTCGTTAGCCTCCCAGGTGAAGGAAGTTTCATTGACGCCTCCGTTCTTTGGAAGGAATACGCTGTCTTCACCGTCGGGAGTTAGTATCTCCTCGCCTTGGTTCCTCACAGCTCTTACACTTACGTGAAGGTCTTCAGGGCCATTGTTCCTCAAAGTCGCGTTTATCGTGATCTCGTCCATGAACATAGGTGCCACCGGATCAATGCTCTGGGAAACCACTGATACATCTAATCCAGCCCTGGTTGTAATATTCGAGAGCCACCTTATGACCTCTCCTGCCATGATCGCCCGCTGACCCGGATCCGTTATCGATCCGAACATGAAAGGATTAACTGCAGTCCTCTGCTTTTCTTCCGCCTCATATCCAACTCCTAAATAATCAGCATCATCATCTTCCTTATCCTTATAAACTAGAGTATTGTTTTCTTCTTCGTTCTTTATCCCACTAATTCCGGTAAACTCACCGTCGCTAACGCCGTATTCGAAATCACCGTATGTACCGTTTTCGTCCCCTGTAGGATCAAACAATATCCTTTCCTCATCAAAGGGTGCAGGATCACCTTCAAAGCCCTCGACACCGATCTTATCGTTGAGGTCTCCAAAGTCACCTTCGTCGAAATGTGCCAGGTTCGAACCCATCAACCACAGAGCTCCGTTCAAGGGACTTTCGTCTAGTCCACCTTCAACGTAGTCGTTTAATGTTTCCAAAACATCCTCATCCATGATGTAGGGTTCCTCTTCAGTCTTGTTTCCGACCATCCAGATGGCGACACTGTATTGAGATATTTCCTCATCTAAATCCTCGATCTTCTCTCCTGGTTCCACAGAATAGATATCATGATCGAGATTCAAAGCTCCAAGTGCATTCTCCATGAATTCACCCTCATGAATATCCTGGTGAAGATGATCTCGTACGAGCATCACATTAGGATCAACATAAACGGTCTCTTTCCAGCTGTCTCCTTCCCAATCTTCCAGATCGGGTTCGATTTCGAAACTTATCTCATGTGGTCCATGACCTTGTATACCTTCTTCGGGATAATTCACAGTGATTAGCGTGGGAGCAGGTCCGTGAGCGATGTTCTTTTCGTCGCTCAGTTCCATACCATCATGTCTATCGTCTGTGACATTCCACGTTGCGGGGCAGTCTTTTACACCCTCGTTGAACACTTCGACGAAAAGAGTAAAGCTGTCTCCATGCGAGGGAGACCGAGGGTCAAATCTAACACTACCAATGCCTAGTTTTTCTTCATAATAACTGATAGGTTCTTTTCCGATATTGAGGTAAAGATATTCGGGATCGATATCTATATCTTCATCATCATATTCCGCCGTGATCTTGATCCTGTACCTATCATCTCTAGCTCCTTCACTTACGTTGAGTTTGCGTTCAAACCTGTTTTCTCTGGTATACTCAATCTCTATCTCACCGTTAGGGTCTTCGGATTCTAGAACACCGCTTTCAAAGATGCTAGCAGTCATATCGATATTTTCTGGATCGAAGTCATCGAATCTCTGCCAGACCGGTGCCGCCATCAATGCCTTTATCTCTATCTCTTCTCCCGGTTCCGCATAATTTCTCCAATCTAATTCGTAGTCGATCCTCGCGTTCCTGATATCTAGGATATTTCTGTCATCCAGTAACATGGTCTGATATACTATTTGGTATGTATCGTCCTCACGGATCATCAGTTCCAGTGTATCATCTATAGTATCATCTATACCTCCTTCATATCTGATGGAAACCTTTTCTTCCACACTCCAAAGAGTATCATCCTCGTTTGGAAGGACGATCTCCAGATCATCGTCTGGGATTTCATCATCGCCCAACATCAAGAAGAAGTTCAGAGAGTCAGCATCTAATCGTTTTCCGCCTAGATGAGTTACATTGATGTAGTTAGTTCCACCAGAATTTTCGAATTCCGATTCAAACTCAACATGTAACTCTCCATCTGGACCTTCTAACTGTTGCACAGTCGCGAAAACACTCGTGAATAGAGCGACGGTGACAAGCAAGGTGAGTATGGCACCTAGGACCTCGGAAACGGCTTCTTCATCCATAAAAAGCCTTTTCATAGCCATGTTCTCACCAGTAGTTGAACTCCCTTTCCTTCATCACATCTTCCAACTCTCTTGTGATCATTAACGTCCGTCTTTCAAGCCTAGAGGTCATGATTTGTGAGTCGCGATAGACCTCTTGTGCTTCTTTAGATATCATGGATCGGATATCCTGGTCTTCACTATCATCTTCTGAAACAGAAGAGAGTTCTCCGTCCGATACATCTTCAGTTTCCAGGGTAGAGTCCTGATCGATATCCTCGTCCATATCGGCTTCTTTCACGATGACGTCGTCTATCATTACCGCTTTAGGATAGTCATCATCATATTCAAAGTCATCAAGCTCGTCCTCGTAGGTATCGGTTGTATTGGTGAAGACTCTAAATCTTAATATGACCTGTTCTCCACGCCATCCAGATAGGTCTGCGCTTACCCTACTCAATGAATCCGTGTCGATCCAATCGTAACCGTCACTGCCACCAGAGTAATTCTCCCATTCTTCTTCAGCATCTTCATCCTCTAGATTGTTTGGAACTTCTCCACTGACACCCCAGCCGCTCCGTATACCGTAGGTAAGAGAATCCCATGTCCTTCCATCGTCTTCTGATATCTCGATCCGTAAACCGTCAGGTGGAGTACCAGCGTGATTGTCAAGGTTGAACTTCATGTAGGCAGATAATTCCGGCCTATCCGCGTTAGAGAGGTCTATCCTTGAAGTATAGAGGCTCGAGTCGACGCCTTCAGGCAGTGCTGGTTCGCCATAATTATCTTCATCATTACTCTTGGTAGCAAACATCCAAAAGTGGCCATCGCCGTTTTCGCCGGGAGTATGGTCGTCATAGTATTCATCGACGATATGGTCATGATCTTCAGCGACATCAAATTTGTTCATAACCTCGGTTTTATTTACTCTCATCCAGTATCCGTGGCCATCCTCAGGAACTACTTCTTCTTCGTCGAATTCCCTTGTAACTCTCATGTTCACGTTATCGATATACCAGCCCATCTCTGGTTCCCAACCTGCTTCCTCGGAGATACCACCCATCTGAGCGGTAACAAAAACCACTCTGATTTCAGTGTGGTTTTCCATGAAATCTTCATATCCCTCGAGATCAACGCTAGTATGGCGCCAACCGAATGTACCTCCGGCGCTCTTTCCGTTGAAGGCCCAATATGGCTTTTCACCTTCTCTATCAATTAATCCTGTACCTTCTGGATGGTCGTCATTTATCATCAAGCCTCCTTCATCGGTGTGGTTATCCGTCTCTTCAAAATCCAAGTTTCCAGTATAGGACTGCTCAGGTCTTATATACCGCCTAGTATCCTTTTCCCAGTCCCAATTGCCGTCGTCGCTTCCCCATAGATACATAATACCTCCGTTTGTACCTTCAGTCATCCAGAATTTGTTTCGGAAGCGGAGTTTTTCTGCAGTGGTATCAACAATTTCTATAGAGGGTGTTGTAGTATATCTGAAATAAGTTGGTTCCTCTATCTGGATCGTTTCCTCATACTCTTCTTCTATAGAAGCTATTTGTTGGTTTGACGAGAGAGTACTACCATCATCTGGAGAAACGCTTCTTATACCTCCCCTCCGACCTGGTATTTCATCATAGATGTCTTGGAAAATCTCAGATAAATCTCCAGGCTCTGGAGCAAAATAGTAACCCGCATCCGAAGTTTCAGCGATCCGCCAAAGGTCATATTCAGTTGTAAAGGGATAGTTATCTCCTATCGATGGATTTTCAGGATCATCTTCATGTGGTGATATGCCTAACCCTATTGTATAAGATGGTACTGGAGCTTCAAGTAGTCCTTTTCTTGTTGCATCATCTATCCATTCCCATTCAGGATCGTTACCATCCCAAGACCTTAAAACATCATAATAAGTACCACCCTGATTGTTATAGCTTCTTTGATCTCCCCAAACATTGCCGTCAAGATGTCCCCATGTTCTATCATCATAATCAGTATTAGAAAGTGCACCGGGTGCGTAAGTTTCACTACCTGTTTCAGTACCATCCGTGCCATAATCATCTCCATCTGTTAGCGACATAGTCATAGTGTAAGCATCGCTTCTCCCACTATTCACGGCCGTCCGGATAGCCCCGCCCATAGTATCCCAAATAGGTGTATTACACTCTGCACTCAAAGAATCGATCGCATCCTTCATATCTGACCGGTTTCCATCGTTCTCCTCGTCCATATACCAGAATTTATCACCCTCATGCCCAGTATAATTTTCAGATACCAACCACGGTTCTTCATCACCCGTTGAATCTGGATCGAATGCGAAAAGGGCCACCCTATCTATCTTTGTTAGATTGTCTACAAAGTCTTTAGCGGCTCGTTGTGCCTCTGCTAGTGGTGTTCCGTCCATACTGCCGCTGTTATCTATCACCATAACAACATCCACAGGTTGTCTCTCCTCCATCCCCGCTGGTGTCTCCGGCATCCAGTAGGATCTCGGCGAAGAGTAGTGAGCTTTATCGGTGAAGTCTTCAACATCCTCGTCATCCGTTTCATAATAACCTTCACCAGATACAGAATTTCCATCTTTATCAGTCATACCTGACTGACCATGATCCCAATCGCCTTCAACGTTGGTCTCCATGTCCCTTCGATCGGCGAAGTCCAAAGGTCCGCTGCCATCTATATTGACCATAGTCTCGTCGTGTCTCCATTTTTGCTCTCCCTCTTCCATATCATCGTAGAAGAAATAGACCGGCTGTTCTATCTCTGCTCTGTTGTTGAATTCCATTATCTTATTACCCTCGTACTCGAGCTCATTCACTTCACGCTCGGGATCGACTCTAACGATCAGATCCCTAATACCTGGTTCTGAAACCTTCCAGGAAACTTCCGCGGTAGCGGTCCCAGATTCGACTTCGAAGTAGGAACTTCCAGGCTCGGAACTCCTCTCGGAAGCTTCAACATATAGGTTTTCCGCCCCGATGTAGTCTTCTCCGTCGTGGAGCCTAACCAGTGTAGAGGCTCCTCTATCACCGAGATTCTCTATCTCCGCTCTTATCTCGTAAGAACGGCCGGTATGAGGACGATCGGTGGTGAGTCTTATATCATAATCCGTGACTCTCAACTCTGGTCTACCTTCGAGTTGTACCTCTCCATCCATCTCTATCCCCTCGGTCGACTTCCCGAAACTCCAGAGAGAGGTGTATACGAATTCCGTCTTAGCACTCTCTGCAGAGGTATCCACATCACCGCCTAGCCAATCATCGAAGGCCCCCTCTTTCAACAGAGGACCGCTGATACGCTCAAGGTTCACGCCCATATAAACTGTCTTAGCGGAACCATCATCATATGTAGAGGCGAAATTTTCTCCTCCATCACCTTTGAAAAGAACCTCTGCAGCATCGTCGGTTTCGTTGATCTCGAAGGTTGTATAATTGGGTCCGGCTTCCTCTTCCAGCGTGTACCTCGATCCATGACCGACAAGATTATTCTCCTGGCCCTTCAGCATTCCGGTCTCTTTTCTTCCGTTTAACCCATCGATGCCAAAGTATTCTATTATATCATCGCTGTCTCCGTGGTTAGAATCTTCCAAAAAGTCCAGTATATACTCTCCCATGAACATCATGTTGGCTCCGCCGTCCTGTTCAAGATAATCGATTATATTAGAGAGGTCATCATCATCGGCACCTCTATCGGTAAATATAGCGGGATTGTCTTCCCCTTCATAGTTCCTCTCACCGGTGACCCATAAAACCGCATTGTAGTTACCCATCATGTCATCGTCAGGCCCATCTTCTAGACTGTCTCCATCGGTCTCAACCTCGAAAATATCGAAATCCCTTCCCTCCACGTGACCCAATCTTTCGAAAGAATCGATCAACTCTCCAGTTGTATTGAAATGATCATATTCTTCAGAAAGGTCTGCATCGACGACTAGCGTCGAATAATGAACGTTCACATATATCTGGTCGTCAGTTATTTCAAGATTCTTGTACCTTATATCGTTTGTCCGCGGATTCACCTGGTCTATCTCGCCGAAGTAGTCAGCTTTAACCAGGAACTGCTGCACGCCTAGTTCATCTGCCATCCAAGTAAAAGTAACGTTCGCGGTACCGCCATTAGCGGGCAAGAACAAATTAGCGTCTTCTGGTGGACTTATCACTTCTTCTCCATCATTTCTTACCAATCTCACCGTGTTGTTCAAAGTTAGATCTTCAGGGCCGTTGTTCCTAAACCTTGCGGTTATATTGATGTCATCCTCATACATCGGCGCGGAAGGCCTTATGATTTGAGAAGTGACAGCCACGTCGACACCACTCCTCACGGTTATATTCGTCGTCCATCCGATAACTTCTCCCACCAGAGCTGTTCTCATCCCTGGATCCTCGATGGAGCGGAAAAGGAATGATGTGGTTGCCGTCCTGTATTCATCCTCCTCGTCTTCATAACCCACTCCAAAGACTTCTTCATCTCCACCAACTTCTGTCAGTCTATTTTCCTCTTCAAAAGACCCCGGGTTAGAAATTCTAGGATGTTCTTCTTCAGCAGTGATCCCGAATTTAAAATCACCGAAGGTTCCGTCCTCATGACCCTCCAATTTTCTTTCGCCTTCGTCGGAATCTGAAAAATCAGGACCGCCCAGCTTTTCGGAAAGTTCTTCACCTGGATCGATCTCATCCAGATTCGAGCCTTTCAACCAAACAGTGCCATTATCTTCTTCTATATAATCGGCCAAATCATCGGCAACCTCTCCAAGAAGAGAAGTTTTCTCCCCTCCAGTTTTGTTACCTGTCAGCCAGATCACCACACTGTGTCTTTCATAATCGATCTCGATATCCTCTTCATCATCATACTCTCCTAAAGAGCGTGTCTCATGATCCAAGTTCAATCCGTCCAAGGCATTGCCCATGAGTTCCATCTCTGGCAGCTCGGCCGCGCTTCTATCCTCAACTATAAGTACATGGGGATCAACATAGATCTCAAAGCTCCTTTTTGCTCCTTCCCATTCTTCATCGCCCTCTATCTCTATCTCGATCTCGTGCCGACCGCTTCCTTTGATATCCCATTCACCAGATATTTCAGTTGGGGCTGGACCGTGTAAGAATGTAGTCGTTCCCTCTGCACCTTCAGGATCTTGTTCCTTGTAATGATCTGTCATATTCCAGTCGGTGGTAAAGTTTTCCGGTCCCTGATTGTAAACCTCAACAGTGACCTCCAGTCCATCACCGTGGGACGGCGATGATGGGAAGTAGTTTATCCGTCCTATCTCCAATTCTCTAGGATACCTTTCTGCGGGCCTTTCACCAACGTTCAATCTGACGTATTCTTCAGTGCTATTTTCCTCAAATTCCGCTCTGATCCTTACGCTGTAGGATTTTTCTCTCGCTTGCGAAGCTATCTCTACGGTTTCGTTATATCTATCTCTTCTAGAATCGCTCGTCAATGTTACGGTCTCGACATCTTTGAATGGGTTATGACCTCCCGTAACGGAGGCAGTCACATTAATATCTTCAGCATCTATATCACCGATATCGCTCAATACCGCAACTATCGTGATTTCTTCGTCCTGCTCAGCGTAATTCCTCCAATCGTAGATGTAACTGATATACGTGTTCCCTATATCCAATTGATCAGGTACTTCTTCAGCTAAAACGGTCTGGTGGACTATCCTGTGTGTATCCTCGTTCCGTATGAGCAGTTCGAGCTCGGTATCATCATGTTCAAATATCTCTCCTTCTATCCTCACTTCCTCTCCCACCGACCAGGTATCATCATCAAAATTAACTTCCTCATCATCGATACCTAACCGATTCTCTGTCGCAGGATCAGCCAATAGATTGAATGATAGAGAGCCTATATCTAAACTCCTTCCACTCTGATGAGTGATATTTATATAATCAATATCCCCTTCACGCTCATAAACCGCCACCATCTCCACATGATCTCTCCTTTCTGGTGCCTCTAAAGTTGTAACGGTAGCATATACGCTCGAAAATAAAACCACCGTTATCCCCAGAGTCAAAATAGTTCCGACGACTTCTGAAACAGCTTCCTCATCCTTAAACTTAAACCATCTATAAAGAGTCATAGTATCTCCAATCTGAAACAACAAACCTTTTCTAGGCTATTTAAAGATTGTCCGGAAATATCCATACCCCGATGGAAAATAAGCACTTCCCAAACGGTAAACTAGACTCTTGCCAGAGACTTTTTAAATAAAAGTTTTTCCTCAAAACCGAAGATCTCAAAATCAAAAAAACGAAGCTTAAATTCTCAAGATAAGAAGGAAAAGTTTATGTTTTGTGAATACATTTATTTTTCAACGACAAGGAATATAGGTGAAAATATGGGAGAAGAATCCGACGTAGGAATCTTGGAGAGGACGAAGAGTTTTTTTCGAAGCAAAGCCATAACACCGTCCGATAAGGCGGATAGGTTCATAACTCAAAATCTACCGGGATATATAGATGAATACAAGTTGGCGACTCGTTCCGATCTTAACGGAGTGGATAAAAAGATAGAAATGTTCGTGGAGGAAGTCTCAGAGTTGAATGAATGGAAAGAAAAGACACAGGAAAGAGTCCATAAAGACCTTCACCGGATAGAGAGGCTGGAGAAAAAAATAGGGATAGAGGAGGAAAAATGATGGCAGCCTATACCGTCCTTTTGATCATATTGGTCGTAGTCGTTATGCTCGGCATTTACTTTTACTTCAGATACAGAACAAAGAAAAAAGCCCTAGAACGAAAATACGGTCATCTACCGAGCCACACTGAACTCTACTTTGAAGAGTACTTCGAGGATATCATCCAGAGCTGGGATCTTGTCAAAGAAGATGAAGCCCAAAGATGGGCAAAGGAGATGGATACACGATTGGACGATCTTTCTGGCAGGATAGAATCTTTAAAATCAAAGAGAAACCAGATCGACCAGGAATTCGAGATAATAGAAAACAGGATAGATAAGTTGGAGACCCAAGAGGAGATGAGGTGAAAACATGGCTCTTGCAGAAACTATATCCAATAATTTCTTACCGATCTTCTACTCCCTAGTCGTTATAGCAATTCTGATAATCATAGCGAAAGTACTCTATACGAGAGAAAAGGCGAAAGAAAGACAAGAACTTGCAGAGTTGAGACTGCAGCATAAAAAATTGGACATCCAACGAAAGCAGAAACACATCGACAAATTGAAGGAGGCTTCGATGGTTTTAAAGGATGATGAGAAGGAGAAGATAGACAAGATAGAAAGAGATAAAGCCGTACTATCCCGAAGATCATTGGCTATGATGAACGAGATCGAAGAACGCATGCAGAGATTGGAGAGAGGAGCTGACAACGCAAAGTTGATGAAGACCATGAAGAAAGTAAATAGAGCGGAAGAAGAATTGTTTGGAGAGGAGGAAAGATAATAATGAATGAATTTGCGAATAAAAGTGCGAAAAAGACTTCAGATGTACTCGACCGTATAGAGGAGACCCTTTTCCCTGGAGAGATCGAGATAGAAGGAACGGGCTATGATAGAAGGCTGTTCGACCGCAGCCTGGAAAAATACTTGGACCAACATTTCGACGAATATATCGAAGAATTCGGCCTGGTTAGAGAACTTCATCTCGAGATATATGAGAGCAAATACGAGAATTGCCTGATGGAAGTGAATGATATCGAGGACTTCCAGAAGGATATAAAGGCCGAGCTTGAGTCTTTGAGCAGGAGACTCAATAAGATAGAAGAAGGATTGTAGGGGGTTAATTGAGTGAAAACAGCCATCGGCAAGGAACGACTTCAACGTCTTAGGCGTGCGATAAATAGTTACATCCTTGCTCAGGATGATCCAGCAGAAAATTTAGAACTTCTCCAGAAGTACCTACGGAAAAAAGGGATCGGCGATGTCAGTACTGAGGTTTTGAAGAAAGAGATAAAGTCCCAGATCAAAAAAAGAAGAGAAAAAAAGAAACTTGAGAAGATAGAAACGAGGCTGTTCAAAAAGGACGACGAGGAGAAGAAATTTCGTTATGGTTCCGCTTTCTGCGGAAACTGCAGCATGTATAAAGACTATCAGAAAGAATGCCCCTACTGCGGACATCTTGAGATCACTAGATAGGAGGTTAATCGAATGGAGACAATACTTTACTCAGAAATAATCAGAAAAAAGATCGACACCCCAAGCAAAAAGGGTAAGGCCAAGTTGGTCGATATAATGGCTACACAATCTAGAGGTTACTGGGAGGCCGATGAGGTCAAGATAGAAACCGGTATCATAGGCAGTGAAGGAAAATTCTTCTCGACTAGACAACTTAAAAATATTGACAAAGAGGCCAACATGAAAGTGGATAAGCCGATAAAGGCCGGACGGAAAACCCCTTCAGACGAGAATGAATTTTCTCTCTGCCGTTTGGACGGAAGAAAAGTGGAAACCTTTGACGGACGGGAGGTCGGGAGAGTATATGATTACGAGCTGTACATAACTTCCCACCCATGGAAGGTATGGAAATTATTGATAAATCCTACTGGGCTGTCACCACTGAAAAGAAGAGTGAGGATACCGACAAAACATATCAAAGAAGTGAGTCAGAAGAAGATAATTTTAAAAGAAGAATATAAAGGTGTATGATCAGATGATAGCATATCTCCTGATACTCGTATTATTGATCTATTCGGGTATCATGACCTATCTCTATTGGAAGGAAAAAAAGAAGAATCGTCGAGGGGGCGAACTTCTAAATGGAGATGTAGATATAAAGGTACAGAAGATAGGAGATAGACTTGAAGAGATAAAAAAGAATCGGAACGAACAAGAATAGACTTAGAAGATGAAGATCGTTGATCTATACCTCTCTCCCAAGTATGCATAAAGCTTAAATCTACTGTTCTCAATAACCATCTACCCCTTAAAAAACGAAGGATGACAGACGAAAAAAATGGATGGGATGCCCAGATGTGTAGATATGAGTTTGGAGACGGAAAATGTTCTTATCCTAACAACATGGCACTTGAATGTGTGGGAGAGGATAAATGCCGGTTTTTGGAGGAAGATGACTGCGAGTCATCTATTGAAAGCTATAGTGATGAAAAAAGAGTACCGGCTTCTAACAAATCAGCCCAGGACGATGATAGATGTCCTAACACTAAAACCGGCGTATACTGCAAAAAATACGGCTATTTTCACTGTGCTGGAAAGGAAAACTGCCAAGATCCAGAAGAGTATATGGAACACCTAGCCAGGCATAAGGATAAATTTCAGAATATCGATATAGAGAAAGATATCGAATGAATAACTCAGGCAGGTTCTAGGTCTTGGCCCCCATAGAATGCGTCCTGCACTGCGGTGTAGATATCCTCAAGTCCCTGCTGATCGAGACCCGATACTGGAGTTATGCCTCTGTGGAGACCCATATTCTGTATGCTTTTGATCAATTCTAGGCTGGCCTGAGTCTCAGTGCCGGTTCGTTCTCTAAGAGAGGAATCCAACTTCCAGAAATCTTCAGACCAGGTCTTTATCATCTTCACTTCTTCTTGAGATAGGATATCAGATTTAGATAGAACCGGAAAGTACGGTGTGTCAAATCTGAATTGGGTGGTCGACGCTAGAGTCATCAGAGAGACGAGACCGGAGGGCTGCTTAGCAAGTACTGGATCGAACAGAAAAGTGATGATAGATCTTTCTCCGAGTGTTTTCACCATCTCCCTGCTAGCTTCTCTAAAAGTGAACAGTTCCATCTGACCCGGCGTATCTATGAGATAATAATCTGTATTGAATTCATCCATCACTTCCTTGATCTCAGTAGCGTTCATCGCCACCATGTCAGCCGAGACTATCTGCGCCCCGTTGGGCCCCAATTCGTGTTGATCCATCACCTCTTGGAGAGAGACCCAATCTCTGACATCTATATCTACGGTATAAGGAATTTTATCAGCGCCCGGATCCAAATTTACAGTCACCGCTTGATATCCCTGGCGCTCCATCCACTGTTTGAACGCGTTGGTGAGGGTGGTCTTTCCGGAGCCGGCGGTTCCAACGAAGTACAGAGTTGCAGGCATTTATTTCACCCAGGTAAAGTTGAAACTAAAACAGTGATCTCTTCTTCAGCGTCTTCTTCCTTCAATTCGTCCAACTTTTCGACCATATCTTCAAAGATTTTATCGACTTGATCCATCTTCTCCTCCGTGAAAGGAACTTTTTTGAAAGATACCCAACCGACCTCATGATCGATAGAATCGCTCTCTTGGATATACTTGATCCCCCTGTTCACTATACCTTTGACCGTCCCCAAAGCCGCGATCTTATAACTCTTTTTTTCTTCGATAGTCAGATCATCCCATACTGCACTTGAGTCGAGCCATTCCTCCTCAACATCATAAAATCTTTTCACTATATTGCCTTCTGTTTCTTCTCGAGAAACGTGGATCAGACCGGAGTCGAGCAACTTGTGGACGTGATGATGAGCGGTCTGAGGAGTGATACCGATCTTTTCGCTCAACTCAGTGATTGTCATCTCCTTATCGAGTAGAAGAGCCATGATCTGAAGCCTAGAAGCGTTTGATAGAACTTTTATCTGATCTATAGTCGGTTTGAGGTCTTCAGGCATCTTAACACCTTCGATAACATCTAAACGTACAAACAAACCCGAAATATTTAAATATTACCCATTATCTTACCTCTATTAGATGATATCTAAACGATAAGTAAATTGGATATCGAAAAGGAGGAATATACATGGTAATAAGAATAAAAGAAGAAGGAAAAGGAAGCAGATGGGAAGTAGTTGGAATGGAGACCGCGATATACGCTGAAGAAGCGCCACCGCCGAAGGGCAAACGGTCTAGTTACGATTGAGAACCCGAAAACTCCAAAACAGACAACGAAACCTACCCCGCCATCCAAAACCCTTTACTATTTTTTTTAAGATCAAAAATCTAAATGTCAAAAAATTAAAAGATGATGGTTTTCAGAACTCATAGGGATAATCATCGCCCAGCGGGCTCATCCGATCGTTTTCATCATCAAACCAGACAGAGGAAACTTTACAGCTTTTCAACAGCTCTTTCTATCCTATCCATAGCTTCTTTGATATTTTCCAATGAATTTGCGAATGAAAGCCTTAGGTGTCCTTCACCTTGATCTCCAAAAGCCAAACCCGGTGTCGTCGCCACTTTCGCCTCTTTGAGAAGATGCATCGAGAGATCCATACTCTCAATATCGAACTCGTACTCAGGGAACGTATAAAATGTAGAATTCGGTTTGCTGCATCTGAATCCCTCTATCTCGTTCAATCTGTCAACTATGAGTTCCCTCCTCTTCCTGTATTTGCTCATCATGAAATCGATAGATTCTTCAGCTTTTTCTTCGTTCGTCAAAGCTCTCAGTCCTGCTTTCTGTGCGAAAGAGGTAGCACAGGTTATAGAGTGGGTCTGGATCTTGGCTATATTCTCTAGAAGGTCCTCGACGCAGGCCGCCCAACCGAGTCTCCATCCAGTCATTGCATAAGCCTTAGAAAATCCACTTACTGTTATAGTCCTTTCTCTCATACCATCCAAAGAACCGATAGATATATGCTCGCCTTCGAAAACAAGTTTTTCGTACACTTCGTCCGTCAATACCAAAAGATCGTTATCTATGGCGATGTCTCTTATCGCCTTCATATCTTCTTTGTCCAAGGTTTTTCCGGTCGGATTATTTGGAGAATTCAAAAGGATCATCTTGGTCCGAGATGTCAGGTTATCCTGGAGCACATCGGGATCAATAGAGAAATCCTTCTCATCGAATGGCGCTCTCCTCACTATACCATCGGCAAATTTGACTATAGGTTCATAAGAGACCCAGGCAGGATCAGAGAGGATGACTTCAGATCCGTCATCCAGGTGAGCCAATACAGACATGAAGATAGCCTGTTTTGTAGGAGTCACCAAGATGTTCTCTGATGAAAAGTCGAGATCGTTTTCCGTTCTGATCTTTTTGGCTATGGCTTCTCTCAATTCAGGTATACCTTGAGATTGTGTATAATGTGTGAAACCCTCTTTCATGGCCTCATAAGCGGCCTCGATGATGAAATCAGGAGTATCGAAGTCGGGCTCTCCTACCGCGAGAGATATTATGTCTTTACCTTCATCTTCCATATTACTAGCCAACTTCGATATCTTCATGGTCTCTGAGAAAGAAACATCTAACATCCTCTTGACAAATGAATCCATATATATCAACTAACCCATGAGTTCAAGCATAAGTCCTTTCTGGGCATGGAGGCGATTTTCAGCCTGGTCGAATACCACAGAATGAGGTCCGTCCATGACTTCACTGGTTATCTCAACACCTCTGTGAGCCGGCAAACAGTGCATCACTATAACCTCATCGTCTGCAGGCTTCAAAAGTTCTTTGTTCACCTGATAATCTTTGAAATCCTTCTTTCGCTTCTCTTCTTCGTCTTCATCTCCCATCGATATCCAAACATCTGTATATATGATATCGGCATCTTCTACCGCTTCTATAGGTGTATCGTGATGTTCTATTTTCGCTCCGTTCTCCTTTCCCAACTCTACTGCCTTTTCAAATATGTCCTGATCCGGTCTGTAGTCCTCCGGAGTACAGGCGACCATATCCATCCCTACTATAGCGGAGCCCAACAATAACGAATTACACACGTTGTTACCGTCGCCTACGTATGTCAATTTCTGGTCGAAGTCTCCCTTTTTTTCTTTGATGGTCAAAAGATCGGCGAGTATCTGACAGGGATGTTCCTTATCGTCTAGCCCGCTTATAACAGGCACAGAAGAATTTTGGGCCAATTCAAGCATCATCTCGTGATCGAATGCTCTGTACATGATACCGTCCACATACCTGCTGAGAACTTTTGCAGTATCCGCGATGGTCTCACCCCTTCCTAACTGTAGATCCTTCGGGCTGAGATACAAGGCGTGTCCTCCCAATTGAGTGGTCCCCACTTCAAAAGAGATCCTGGTTCTCGTGCTCGGTTTTTCGAAGATCATACCCAGACTTTTGTTCTCCAGCGGTGCTGGGTACTCTCCATTTTTGTATTTTTTCTTCATCTCTCCGGCTCTTCGGAGTATCTCTTTTAACTCATCCTTCACATCCAATATAGATATCAAATCTTTCGTCATTTTTAATCACCATAAGTTCCGTCTGTTAGTCTAAACATGAGTTTAAGGTAAAGTTCAGAGGTCTTCTCTACCATATCTTCTGGAAGAGGAGGTATGGGCGGTTCCTTTCTGCCTTTTTGCCTAGCCTTCATCAATTTTTCATGATATCCTGTTTCCTTATAATATTGACGCACGAATTCTTTGCTTTTCTCGACGAAGTTACCTCTTTCATATTCGTCTCTTTCCCAAAATCTATCCTTGTCAGCGGTAGCGAACGTGTCTACCACCATCAATTCCCTATCCTCGGTCATGGCGAATTCTTTTTTACCGTCGACATGGAGCAGACCGTTTTTTTCAACGTTTTCTTCGATGACCTCATCGATATCGAATACCATCTTTTTTATCTGCTCGAATTCCTTCTCGTTGAGGCCCGCTATGGAAAGAGCTTCTTTTTTGTCCAACTTTCTGTTATACTCTTCTAGCTTGGTCTTGACTTCGAAATGGGGTTCCGGTAAACTGTCTCCGTAATCGGGTTTCTCATAAAAACCAAGCCTTTCATAGTCGATTTCTTCCCTCTCTATTCTATCGTATAAAGAACCCGCCACAAAATATCGTGCTATGAATTCCATAGGTATGAGGTAGTTGGTAGTCTCCTCATCTATCTTATCGTAATCCTCGATCACGTCCACCTTCTTAACTTTCATTTTGTCCTCTTCAGTCATTTCGATGAAATGGGTGTTGAAACCCAGCTCCTCGCTCTTTTCGAACCAGTAGGTCGAAGTTTTGCACAGTGTTTCCCCTTTCCTTGGTATCTCATCAGGGACAACCTTATCAAAAACTGAGATGTTATCTGTGAAATGAAATTCCAACTCATTCGAACCTATCTCGTATACCTCCTTGACCTTTCCTTTCCTGATAAGTTTTTTCATATATATTACACCGAGGAACACGTGGAAACCATTGAGAATTTGTATTTAATCTTTATGTCACTTTTGTGTTTTCCTCTTCAAGAAAATTTTGGGATTTTTCCAGTAATTTTCTTGCGTTTCTGAACGTGACCTTTTGTTTTGCCTTCTCAAAGGGAAGCCAGATATATCCCTGATGTTCCCTAGATATTTCGACTTCTTCCTTTTCCGTCCTGCCCAGAAAGAAGATAACTTTTTTATGGGAAAGCTCTCCGCGTTTCTTGTAGAGGTAGTCGATGGTTTCTCTAAAACCGCTTCTGAGTTCCACCTCGTCTTTGCATATACCAGTTTCCTCCCTCAGTTCTCTAAGGGCAGTTTCTTTCATAGATTCGTTCTCCTCAATATGGCCTTTGGGAAAATCCCAATGGCCGGCGGGATAATGCAGTAAGAGGTATTTTACGGGCCTCTCTTCTCTATAAACCAAAACTCCAGCTGAAACTTCTTCTAGCATTTTATCCGTAGAGTGGTGGATGTGCGCTCTTTCTGTCCATATCCTGTTGGGCCTTATTGGCCTGATCGACCATCTGAGCGTACTGTTCTTCTAATTTCTCTGCACTCTCTAGGAGTGAATCCGTTTCTATTTCTATACCTCTATAATCTGCGAATCTCTGAAGAAGAGTAGCAGAGGCTCTCGGGTCGGGCATGCTCGGTTTCCCTTCGGCCAACATACCAACAGCTTTTATCTCTTTCTCATGCGCGTTCAAAAGTAGAGAGCTGGAGATGCCAGATATCGCTCCTCTTGAAATTATCTCCAAATCCAGTTTTTCCGCCTCGGTCTTTGCGGCGTGTGAACTCAGAACACCCCAGACCTTCTCTTCATCGTCTTCGTTCCTTTTAGGTATTCCATCAAATATGATAACTTCTTTCACACCCTGGTCTAAAGCGAAATCAATGATCGTTTTTGCGAGACTCGAAGATAGATTTGGAGGGATAACCATATCTGACTTGACCAGGAGAAACTTTTCTCCTGCAAAAAATCTGACAGGTCTTCTAGGTATACCTTCAAAGATCACAGCTGTAGGTGGAAACTCATTGCAGTCTATCGAAGCCACCTGTTTTAGGTCTAAAGTGTTTATCAGCTGCTCCGAAGCGATACCTCCGATGAGGCCGGTACCAGGAAAACCAGCCACCAATACATCATATTTTGGGACTTCATCTTCCCCTATATTTATTTTGAAACAAACATCATTTTCATATGTCAATTTTTCTTTCACCATTATTCATCACTACACTACTTATTATGAACTAATACTTTTATTTTTGCATATCTCGACTGAATCTCCGATGAACTACATAGCATGTATTGTAGCTCATAGCTTGTCAAGATGATACACCTAATAGCCAATACAATCGACCTTTCCAATTCCGGAACTGCCCGAGTAAGAAAAATTATTTATATTATATCGACCCTATATCCACAAGATGTAAATATGAAAGTAGAATATAGTTTATGCGAATAGGTAAGAAACATAGGGTAGAAAAATAGTATGATTTAAAATAGGGATAAATATGAGAAATAACAATCAAATATTTGGATATGTTGTTTTGGTGATGGGGCTTATCCTGCTGTTAATAACGTTTTCTCTGGCCATAATATTCATAGTTGGGGATACTGCGTATTGGCTTTCGCGCTTTTCTATATTAGAAACTAGTGGTGGAGGCATAGACAATTTGGTGACGGTTATGCAGACCCACTTTTTCCCACTCATTCTGCTGTTAGTGATGGGAAGTACAGGGGGAAGGATAGCAAAGTTTGGAATCGACTTGGTCAGATCTCCTGAGAATGGTAAGGATGAATTCCTTATAGCCAAAGGGTCCAAGTAGGATACTTCTCCCGATCCAAAAATTTAGAATTTTTTCAATCAGAGTTTAGTACTTGCTCGACCGCGGATTCAGCGTGTATCGCAGTGGTATTGAAAAGAGGGATATCCACATCATCTCTAGTGACATATAACGGGATCTCGGTACATCCAAGGATTATGCCTTCCGCTCCACGATCTACTAGGTCTTGTAGCATTTTCAGAAGATCATCCTTCGATCTATCTTTGACTTCTCCTTTACACAGCTCGTTATATATTATATCGTGGACTCGGTCTCTCTTCTCCTTCTCTGGTATCAGAACCTCGATACCGTGCTTTTCTTTCATCCTTCTCCTGTAAAAATCGCCTTCCATCACGTAATTGGTGCCGATAAGTCCCACGGTATCCATCCTCCTCTCCTTTATGGCTTCCGCGGCGGCATCTCCTATGTGGATCACCGGTAGGCCTACTCTTTTCTGAACCTGATCGGCCATCTTATTCATGGTGTTAGCGCATATCAGCAGAAAGTCGGCGCCCACTCCTTTTAAACCTTTTCCAGCTTTCACCATCATATCTTCCAATTTTTTCCACTCGCCCTTTTCCTGTAAATTGACTATGTCGTAGAAATCGAAAGAATAGATCACAACTTCGGCGGAATGGTCACCTCCCAATCTTTTCTTCATGCCTTCGTTTACGAGCCTATAATATTCAAGAGTCGATTCCCAGCTCATACCTCCTATGAGACCTATGGTTTTCATCTTATCGATAGAAGATAATACCTGTTACTTTAATAGTGTTTTCTACTTCAAAAGAGTTAAATCTCACTGGGTCATGGCGGATAATCAAGATATGATAGAAAAAGAAAATATATTGGATGCGAAAGTCGTAGCCTTCAGTTCCGTTTTTGCCGCGGCCGTGGCTATAGCCACTATGATCATCACTGTACCAGTCGGTTTGGGAGTATTGAATTTTGGAGAAATAGTGATTTATACGGCTGCTTTCCTATTTGGAGGGATTGTCGGGGGGTTAGCTGGAGGTATTGGAGCTGCCGCAGCAGACTTGATTTTAGGATATGCGATATGGGCTCCGATAACTTTGGTCGTGAAAGGTCTAGAGGGTTTTGTTGTGGGGAAAGTCAGTGGGAAAAGGATAAGTAGCAAGATATGGGCTATTGCTTTGGGTGCACCATTTATGATAGTCGGTTATTTTCTAGCAACCTGGTTTTTATTTGGATTTCCAGCAGCGGTGTTTCAGGAGCTACCTATCGATCTTCTCCAAGCAGGAGTTGGTGCGGCTATAGCGATACCGATCTCTCATCTACTACAGTCTTATATTCCTCAGTTGAGATATGATCAAAATAAATGATTTATCGGTAAAAGACTATGAAGGAAAGCTCCTTCTCAAAGATATCGATTTAGAGATAAATAGAGGAGAAACTACGCTGGTATGTGGAGAGCCCGGATCTGGAAAAACTATACTTCTGAAGGCTATTAAAGGTCTTCTCGGCGATGGTTTGAGTTTGGAAGGTGATATAGAGAGTGAGGGAAAGATGGGCATGGTATTTCAAGAAGCGGAAAAACAGGTGGTTAGAAGAAAAGTCAGATTGGACGTTGCTTTCGAGCTAGAGAATGCAGGTCTCTCTGTTCAGAAAATGAGAGAGAGGATAGATAGATATTCATCCATATTGAAGGCTGACCATCTTCTAGACA
Source organism: Candidatus Natronoplasma sp. (assembly GCA_048621055.1). Lineage (GTDB taxonomy): Archaea > Thermoplasmatota > Thermoplasmata > Halarchaeoplasmatales > Halarchaeoplasmataceae > Natronoplasma. The sequence continues at coordinate 25,339 of JBMCXO010000005.1, forward strand.
GGAATATAGATGAACTTTCACACGGGGAGATAACCAAGGTTGCTCTATTATCCACCATAGTTTCAGAACCCGACATCATCCTTCTAGACGAACCTCTCTCGTCTCTTGATAGTAGAAACCAAAAACTCGTTCTCGAGAGCATCTATAATCTAAAAGAACAGGGCATCACGGTGATCATCGCGGAGCATGATATAAGAGATATGTTCGCTGAGGCCGACAAGGTGATACTACTGAAAGACGGTAAAATAAAACAATCGGGCAGACCTGAAGATATGTATGTTGAACTGGTCAAGCACGGAATCAAGATCCCTTTCGAGAGAGAGTTGAAAGCTCATCTAGAGGAAGAGAAAATATGAGGACCAAAAACCTATATTTCAAATATCCCCGATCACAAGAATATGCCCTTGAATCTATATATCTGAATTTTGAGGATAGAAAAATCACTGGAGTTATGGGTGAGAATGGATCCGGAAAGACGACTCTACTCAGATTATTGGCGGGACTTCTTGAACCCACTGAGGGTAAGATAGAATTTGGTGATCAAGAGATCGGTTTTTCTCCTGAGGATCCAGAACTGGGGTTCTTCGAAAAAGATGTAGAGAGCGAGATCGGATTTTATCCCAAAAATAGAGGTCTAGACCAAGAAAAGATGACCAGTATGGTTCTTAAAAATTTGGATATCTCACATCTTAAAGGAAAGCTTCCATATATCCTGTCTTCAGGACAGCAGCGTTTGGTCTCTCTAGCATCTGTACTTTCTGGAGATCCTGATGTGATCATCTTAGATGAACCCACACACAGTCTTCACAAAAAGGGGGAGGAAAAGATCGGTGAAATTTTAAAGAGGATAAATAAAACAATAATATTCTCAACACATTCGTCGGAATTCGCTTTGTATTATGCAGACGAACTTGTTGTAATGCATGAAGGCAGGGTTTTAGCTGAGGGAAAACCCAAAAACATATTGAAGGACAGAGATCTCCTTGAAAAAGCCGGCATCCGGATACCAGGAATAATAAGATGGGCTATGGGAAAATCACTGCAAAAGATCCCTAAAGATTTGGATGAAGCTCTTAAAATAACTAAAGAAAGAGGTGAGGTAGACTGAAGGAAGATTCATATCTCAAGAAGTTTGATCCAAGGGCAAAGTTATTCTTCACTTTTATTTTTGTAGTATTATCTCTCTTGATCCCTATACCTATTTACCTGTTGTTTCTTTTAGTGATCATACTCATCACTGCTTTCGCAGGAAGAACATTAAGAGAATTACTTGCATATATGTCACCTTTAAAATTGCTGATACCCCTACTATTGATATTGAACCTGTTTTTTTACGCCCAAGGAAACGTGATCTGGAGCTTTGATCTGCAGATTTTTACTCTCTTATTGACTTACGGTGGTATTGAAACCTCTATTATGATCCTACTCCGATTTTTCGTTATAGCTAGTGCGGCATCTTTATTCGCCGTTACCACAGGTCCGGAAGAATTCGAGTTAACGCTGGGCTGGCTAAGAATTCCCTGGAAATTGGCTTTTATATTTTCGCTCACCCTTCGTTTAGTACCTGATGTAAAAAGGAGGTACAAAAAGATAGAAGAGGCTCAATTAGCCCGTGGTCTGAATATTGGGAGAAGCCCGATAAAGAAAATAAAGGCCCGGGTGCCTATGCTGATACCTTTCTTAGCCTCGGTAATCCGTTACGGTTATGAATTGACCGGGGCTTTGGAAGCTCGGGACTTCAACGATATAGGAGAAAGGACAAGTTTGGTAGAGTTAGAACACGACTTTTCTGATTTACTTTTGTATATCCTATCTATCTCTATATTTTCTGTATCCATCTACCTGAATTTTCTTTGATATAGAAGTGGATAAATCTATGTAGTTATCGAAAAGTTGATGGATAACTAGATTTCGGCCCTATTATCAAACCGTAGCAAAATAGCTCGGGGCTAGTAAGATAAAATTGTATATCGCGTGAATCAGGATCGGAACCGCTAAGTTCTGCGTACGCTCGTACAAACCACCTAGGATCCCACCAAGGACTACGATGAGTGATGTAGTCATAACGATAGAAAGGACATCTCCCGTGTAATTGAAAAGATGAAAGGATCCAAACAAAAGACTAGCGACCGTGATGGCGGGAAATGGACCGTAGCGCGAACGGAGTCTTCCTTGTACAGCTCCACGAAATAATAGTTCCTCAGCGGGAGCTATGAGTACAACAGATAGTATGGCGAGAACTATCAAAAACATAGGATCGATTTCAGCTATCTCCTCGATAACTGATTCCGGCATGAGATCAAAGTAAAGTAAAATCTGTGAGAAAACTATAGCAGTTGTTAGTGCTAATAGTGTTCCTCCAAAGACGTATTTTAGATCAGTCCGAGATGGCATATCAAATGGAACGGTCACATCTCGAAGACGGATATAGATATATGCCAAACCTAAGAAGGCGATCTGTCCCAATATGGTAGCTCCAACACGTGCAAAGGTAGTTTCGACGTCATATCCTAAAACTCCTAAAGATAAGTAAAATATAAAGCCTAAAAACAGAGACGCGAGAAAAGCTAAAATAGTGATCCCGATGACTTCGAATATCAAGCTGAGCCTTGATCTTTCTGTTCCGACCATGAGATCATATGTAAAGATCGAAGGAAATAAAGTTTTTGATAAAAAGGATATCAACTATGCAAAAGATGTGTCTATTCAACAATAATACTTCATGGAGATATTTCACAAAATTAATGTATTAAAAAATGGTTGATGATAGATATGGAAATACAGGAAATTAGAGCCCTTAGGGGTCCAAATCACTTCAGTCGTTATCAGACCATATACATGCTTCTCGATATAGGGGAGTTCGAAAATAGACCCTCTAACGAGATACCAGGCTTTGTGGATCGTCTTGAATCTCTTTTGCCATCGATAAAAGAACACAGATGCAGTAGAGGATACGAAGGAGGTTTCTTGGAACGAGTGGAAAAAGGAACATGGATGGGACATATAGTCGAACATGTAGCACTAGAACTACAATCTCTGGCGAATATGGAAGTAGGATACGGTAAGACCCTAAACACTGAAGAGGACGGACTATATGAAATAGCCTTTCGTTATAGAGACGAGGATGCGGGCATAGAAGCCGGTAAAGAAGCCGTCAGGGTGGTCGAGGCATTGACTAGAGGGGAAAAACCTGACATAGAAGAGATAATCAAAAAATTGAAGAATATCCGCGACAGCAATATACTCGGTCCTACTACAGATTCTATAGTAAGTGAAGCAGCCGATAGAGATATACCGTACATAAGGCTGAACGAGCACAGCTATATCCAACTGGGGCATGGAAAGAACCAGAGGAGGATACAAGCGAGCATGACAGATAATACCTCTGCCATCGCCATGGAGATCGCTGATGAGAAAGAACGGACGAAAGAGATACTAGAAGAGGCTGGTGTTTCCGTACCGAACGGTGAGACAGTTAGGAATCAGGAAGAGGCTTTAGAGCTGGCAAAGAGTTTAGGATATCCAGTCGCTGTCAAGCCGAACATAGGAAATCATGGACGAGGGATCTCTTCCAGGGTTGAGGATAGTGAGGAGTTGAAACTCGCCTTCAAAGAAGCAAAGAGGATACATCCTAAAGTTCTTATCGAAAAGTATTTGATGGGGGCAGACCACAGATTACTGGTGATAAACGGAGAACTCGTCGCCGCAGCTAGAAGAGACCCTCCTTTAATAACAGGCGATGGTGGATCCACCATAAAAGAACTGATCGACGAACTGAATAGAGATCCCAGGAGAGGGGTTGGTCATGAGAAGACTTTAACAGAGGTTGAAATCGATCACATGACCAAAAGGATACTAAAACTGAATGATTATACTCTTGAAAGCGTTCTTGCTGAGGGAGAAAAATTGAAGCTCAAATCCACTGCAAATCTGAGCTCAGGGGGTACCGCTACAGACGTTACTGACTCGGTGCACCCTAAAAATAAGATGATAACAGAAAGGATCGCAGATATAATCGGTTTAGATGTGATGGGTATAGACCTGATAGTTCCAGACTTGAAGGAACCTATACATCAAAGCGACGGAGGTATAATAGAAGTTAACGCAGCCCCTGGATTCCGTATGCACCTCGACCCATATAAAGGGGAAAAAAGGAATGTGGCAAAACCAGTGATAGATATGCTGTTCCCACCGGGTTCCGAGGGAACGATACCGATAGTAGCGGTAACGGGAACCAACGGTAAAACTACAACTGTCAGATTGATATCGCACATTTTGAAGATGGACGGTAAAGGTGTGGGTATTGCATGTACGGACGGATTGTTCCGTGGTAACGATCTTTTGAAGGAGGGGGATTTCAGCGGACCTCAGGGGGCGAAGTTCGTTCTTAGAGAAAAGAACATCGATCACGCAGTGCTAGAAGTAGCTCGAGGAGGCATACTTCGAAGAGGTTTAGGATTTTATGAGAGCGATGTTGGTGTTTTTTTGAACGTCACCCGTGACCACCTAGGCGAAGGTCACATAAACACGATAGAAGATTTAGCACGTCTAAAGGGCGTTGTAGTCGAATCTGTTAAACCCTCTGGTAAAGCGGTCTTAAATGCAGAAGACCCGGAGGTGTTGGAGTACAAAGAGATAATCCGATCAGAAACGATACTCTTTTCTGTAGATCCAGATGTAGAACCTGTGAAAGAACATCTCAGTGAAGGAGGTACGGTAGTCACCGTTGAGAACGACTTCATAGTTATAAAGAAAGAAGACAATGTTTGGAAAGTGGTCGAGGTCTCTGATATACCTATAACATTCGAGGGTAAAGCGACGTTCAACGTTCAGAACTCTTTAGCCGCGGTCGCTTCCAGTTTTGCCCTCGATATAGACCTTGAGTCAATAAAAAATGGACTTTTGACCTTTCAATCGTCGACTAGTCAGAATCCCGGTAGGACCAATATAATGGAGGTAGGAAATATCAAAGTGATGATAGACTACGGGCACAACAGACCAGCTGTTGAAGCACTTTCAAAGGTACTTGATAGCCTTACCGATAGAGAAAAGATAGTGATCTGCCAGGGGACTGGAAACCGGAAGGCCGAAGACATAATAGACTTTGGTAAAAGTATAGGGGAAACATATGACAAGGTGATAATCAATGACGCCGATCCCAGATATCGTAAATCGGGTGAGACCGCTGAATTGGTCAAAGAGGGGGTTTTAAAGACCGATTTACCCCTAGACCGTGTAAAGGTGATAATCGACGAATTCGAATCGATAGACGCAGGATTTGACATGGCAGGAGAAGGTGATCTATTGGTGATACAACCATCAGAGATACAGGACGTTATCGATCATATCCAATCAAAAATGGAAGAATAAAATCCTTTGTGAAAGAAAGTGGAGCAGAAGTGATTAATGAAAAATTGTTTTGAAAGGGAATCAAGGAAGAAATGCAAATATTTTACTAAGTAGTTTCGTGTGATCCTCTAGGAAGTTCGAGGCCCGTTTTGAACCATTGATTATTAACCATGTCGTAGAGATGAAAAATATCGGCATCTCTATGACGGCCTCTCCATAGTAGTTGAAATCCAATGTTATCATCCATGTACTTTTGTCAATATGCCAAAGAATGATCGCAGACATATATCCGAACCATAATGTGGTGATTAACCACAGGCCAGCTTTGGCTGTCCCGATTACTTTGTCTTTGTTCACTTTTTTTCCTCTACCTTGCTTGGTACATTGTGTAAAATGTCAGTGACCCTATTATATACATCGAGAAAATCGCTATCGTTATCGGCTTTCGATATATACTCAAAAAAGAAATATGTAGATAAAGGATTTTTATGGAGGCATCTTATTTTTTCTTAGATGGTTTTCGGAAACAATAATGCACTTGGAAACCAAAAGAGTTATTAATATCTTATTGAATAGGCATATATAGAGGGAGAAACTTATCCCTCTACGAGGGCAAGAGATGAAATGTATAGATGATAGTAAAGGCCTTAAGGCCGAGGGAGAAAACACATCTACTGGCAGGCCCGTTTCAAATCAGTCAGTATCTGATGTCTTGAAAAATCTAGAGGGGGAACAGGAGATCTACGGGGATGAGAATGTAAAAAAAATAGCTTCACTGTGTTTGAGGTATCTTCGAGATAAAAGGGAAGTTCCTCGAAGAGACATGAAGATGTCCGTATACCTGAAATTTTTGGACGATCCTAGCGAGACCACGATCAGAGAGATCTTGAAAGAAAATGAAGATCTCACTGAAAAAGACATGTGGGAGATGGGTAAATCCGCTTTGGATCTTATCGAGGAAAAGACGGACATGGTCGAGATAACCAAAGATGAAAACGGTCATATATACAGATGGAAAAGGTAAAAGCTGATACCTTTAGATAAAATGTCAGAGCTGTCGGAGAGATATAGAGCTCTTAGCAAACACCTTTCCTACCTATTGCGACATCATCCGGGGTCTGGGGATCT
>JBMCXO010000006.1:0-31458 GCA_048621055.1 Candidatus Natronoplasma sp.
ATTAATAATCGATATCATGGTCGTATCTACGGCTGTATTCCTCCTAATGATATTGACCTCTCCTCCGATCTGGATATATATGATATTGGTAGCTTTCGCTCTAGTGTGCTCTCTCATCATTTTTTTGATAGTAGAGATATACTTCGGCATGAAGATAATACATAATCTGCTCTCCTTTTTCTGCAGAAAGATCAAAAGGCTGAATAAATACGAAGAGGATATCTTCGATAGATACGAAAGCTTTCGACAGAATTTTAAGGAAAGTCTCAACGATAGAAAAAGATTTGCCCAGGGTATTGGTTTATCCCTCGGTAGAAAGGGGCTCACGATAGCAAAGTATTATGTTTTACTAGCTGCCTTTGGATTTAATATAGGATTGGCTAATATAATCATTGCTATAGGTCTAGGTACAATACTTTTGATCATTCCAGCAACCCCTGGAAATCTAGGTATTTATGAGGGAGGCATGGTGTCAGTTTTGGTCTTTGTCGGAGTTTCTCCTGGCGTCGCGGCGACAGCTGTATTCCTAGACCGGTTGATATGGTTCTGGGGAGTTATCGGAGTAGGAAGCCTAATAGGATCTAAATATGGGATAGAGATGTTATCTGAGCAGACAACCGAAAAATTCTAATGGAAGATTTCTTGAGAGAGCTAAGGATCGATTGGTTCAATATCCTATTCCAAGACGTTTCTAATCCTCTCTAGGGCCCAGTCTATTTGATCTTTAGTGATTATCAAAGGCGGCGCGAATCTAAGAACCGTACCTTTAGTATCTTTGACTAACACACCTTCTTCCTTGAGCTCTTCTGAATAGGGTCTAGCTTTCTCTTTTAACTCTACCCCTATGAACAGTCCCCTACCTCTAACGTCTTTGATCAGAGGACTGTCGATATTCTTCAATTGCTTCCGCATGTACCTACCCATCTCTTGGGAATTCTCCACAAAATTTTCCTCTTCGATAACCTCTAAAGCTCTTGTCGCTGCAGCTACACCTAGAGGGTTTCCACCGAAGGTAGAGCCGTGTGAACCGGGATCGAAAACGTCCATTATCTCTTTATCTGCAGCTATGGCGGAAACAGGATAAACACCGGCGCTCAAAGCTTTTCCGAGTATGTAGATGTCTGGCTCGACCCCTTCCCAGTCGCAGGCGAACATCTTTCCAGTTCTGCCCAAGCCGGTCTGTATTTCGTCAGCGATGAATAACACATCTTTCTCCTCACAGATCTCTTTTGCTTCTGTCAAATAACCTGTGGGAGGGACTACAATACCTCCCTCGCCCTGCATGGGCTCCATCAAGAAGGCTACTGTATTTTCATCTATCGCATCTTCTAACGCCTCGATATCTCCAAAAGGTACTATCTCGAAACCGGGTGTAAAAGGTCCATATCCGTCTTTGTACTTCTCTCTCGTACTGAATGAAATCACCGTGGTCGAACGTCCGTGGAAATTGTTCTCTAAAGCTATGATTTTAGCCTCGTCCTCAGGAACACCTTTTTTGAAATAACCCCATCGTCTAGCTGCTTTTATCGCTGTTTCGACAGCTTCCGTTCCAGAATTCATCGGTAAAACTTTCTCTTTGCCAGTTACTTCGGATACTTTCTCGTAGAAAGAACCCAATCGATCGTTCATAAAGGCTCGAGAGGTCAATGTTACTTTATCCGCCTGTTCCTTAAGAACTTTGATAACTTCCGGATGACAGTGACCGTGACTTACCGCGGAGTAGGCACTCAGCATATCTATGTACTTTTTACCATCTACATCTTTTACCCATACGCCTTCAGCATCGGAGATGACGACCTGCAGAGGATCATAATTCTTCGCACCATACTTTTGAGTCAACTCTATTATCTCTTCGCTTTCACTCATATATCTCCCCTCTAGTCAAAAAATTCGCTATCAAAATCTTCTCACAATATCTCCTCTCAGCATTTTTCGAGCCCATTTTATCAGTAAATATCCCGATAAGGTAGTTGTATTAAAATCTTTGCTGGTGGGAATTTTCGTATTTAGAACTATTTACTCGTCTGTTCACCGAACTGTTTCACCAAACTGTAAGTCATAGAAGTGACTGAATTTTTCTCCTCTTTCCATCAATTCATCAAAGGTGCCTCTTTCTTTTATTCTGCCGTTTTCGATGAACAATATCTCATCTGCGTCCACTATAGTGGACAAGCGATGAGCTATGGTAAAGGTGGTCCTTCCTTCAGAGACGCGGTCAATAGCTTCCTGGATCAATTTTTCTGTGTGAGAATCGACTGAAGAAGTAGCCTCATCTAAAATCAGTATCTCCGGATCTTTCAAAAGTGCTCTAGCTATGGAGATACGCTGTCTCTGTCCACCAGAAAGTTTTATGCCGCGCTGGCCGACTTCAGTTCCATAGCCGTTCGGCATATCCTCAGCGAACTGATGTACATTAGCTTTTTCAGCCATCTCCAATACCTCTTCTTCTGAAGCTTCAGGTCTTCCGTAGCTTATATTCTCTTTTATAGTTCCTGAAAAAAGATAATCATCCTGCAATACCATCGCAATGGAATTCCTCAATTCCTTCAAATCCCAGTCTTTTACATCAACGCCGTCGATTTTAACAGAGCCTTTATCAACGTCGTAAAGTCGAGGTATCAACCTGACTATTGTCGTCTTTCCGGAACCACTCGGGCCTACAAGAGCTACGGATTTCTTTGGAGGTACGTCGAAATGAACATCTTTTAGAACCGTTTCTTCCTCATCATAGGAGAAATAAACGTGTTCAAAAGTGACTCTACCGGGAATTTTGGCTTTATCAGTGGCCTTTTCCTTCTCGATCTTTTCTTGGTCCACGTCTTCTAGGTTTTGTATCAATTCTAGTCTTTCCTCACCTTCTAGGATAGATCTTCTTCCTCCCGATTTTTCTTCTTTGCGTTTCTTTTCCCTTTGTTCTTCTTCTGGAACCACTTCATCCGATGTGACAGCTTCAGAACTCGTATAGATATCCGGCTCTATATCTTTGTGATCGAAGAATCTCTCTACAGATGCTAGAAAGCGACTCAAACCCTCATTTATACGGATAAGCCTTAACATTGGTCCTCGAAAACCGACTAAGTAGGTGTAGAACGCCGCTAGTGTACCTACTGTGAGTGGGGTTTCGATGACAAGGTACCCACCGTAACTCAAGGTAAGTACTAGACCTAAACTGTTCAAAAAGTAAGCTCCTGGGCCCAAAATACTTATATATCTGACAGCTACCCTCCTAGCCTCGAAGTGCTCGATGTTCTCTTCAGCGAACCTGCCCCTCTCAAACAATTCGTTGGAAAACGCCTTTATTATCTTAACGCCGGAAAGATTATCTTCTAATCTATCGGTCATCTCCGCCTTTTTGCTCCTGACCTCTCTGAAGGCTTGATGCATCTTCCTCATCAGATACCATCCATATATTACCAGAAGCGGAGCGAAGGCTAAAACCACAAGGGTCAGCGGTATATTCAAAATTAATAGTATGACTAGAGTACCTAAAATCCTAGTGGTTGAGGTGAAAAATCCTTCCGGTCCATGATGCACAAACTCTTGAAGCCTGTTAAGATCATCTATAAGACGGGCGATCAGTTCCCCTGTTTTCTTTTCGTCGTGGAACTTCATGGGAAGATCCTGAAAGTGGGCATAAAGGTCATTCCTCATGTCGTATACTATCTTCTGGGCTGTCTTGTGGCCGTAATAACTTCTCAATCCTCTTCCTACAGCTATGGCTCCGAAGATGCCCAAAGCAAGTAAAGAATAGTTGAGGATTGCAGTTAGATCTCTAGCGGGAACGGAATCATCTATTATCCTTTGGAGGATCAAAGGTGGTATGAGTGCCAATATGGCGGTTATCACGTGCCCTATCTGGATCGGCAGGTAGACCTTGAGATTAGGTTTCAGATATTCTTTATAAAATCTCTTTATCAGATACCTCACATTGAATTCAAGGACCGCTTTTCTCTCATCGTCCTCACTCATATTCTTTTTACCTCAACCTGTTCGTAAATCAAACGCATGTGGTTGAATATTTCGGATATAAAAAGATTTTTGCTCGTTTTTGAATTTTGTAGAGGCGAAAATCTTTAAAGATTCAAATTATAATCTATTGGAAGGAAGCACGTTATCAGATATATAGAAGCTTCACACTGAAGATAAGGTGACCATAGATGTGGAATTCATCAAAATCACTGATATGGATGTATCGTACATGTGAGGGGATGAGATTATTTTAAAAGACATTTTCAATAATGATACAACTCAGATAGTACTCGAACTTGGGTTAATTATTAATGTATAATTGTTCATACGAGTGTGAAGAGAGATGGATTTACTTACAGTCGGTCTAATCTCCGTTTACGCGGTCTGTCTATGGGGGTATCACTACCTGTATTTCTTTTTGACCGAGAGGAAAGACATGATCACCCAGCGTAACAGGATAAACGAGGCGATCCTCAGCTGGTTCGAGACCTCTATCGAAGAAAAAGATTACCTGTTAGTGATCCATCAGTTGAGGAATGTGATAATGGCCGTCACTTTTTTAGCTACTGCTGCTGTTCTACTTTTAGGTCTACTTTTTGGTCTCAGTCCTTCCACACTTCCTGAACCTTTAGAAAACGAAAATTATGCGCTGTGGTTGGTGATCTTTACACTGATATACTCGTTCTTCCACTTTTTACTGTGTCTACGCCAATTCACCCGTATAACGTTCCTGGTGAGAAGTGCGCCGGAAAAACTGAAAGATATAAGCGGCGAGAGAGCGGAGGTTTACCTGGCTAATCTGTTTATCCGTGGAAATCGAGAATATACGCTGGGTAGGAGGAGCATGCTCTACGGGATAGTTGCACTCACCTGGTTACTGAATGCATGGGTGTTTATCTTATTAACCGTCGGCATGACCATAGTATTTATCGTGTCCTACGATTTTTGAGAATGTTTTTCATTCAACACTATCCGAAGCCCTCAGTTTCGTATATTTTATCGTAAATAAACATACCGTTGTCTTTATATATGCAGCCTAAGATGATACGTATCAGTGGAAGTTTTGAACGTGACGGAAGAGTCTCTCCGTGGGATCATCTCCAGATATTTCGAATACTCTGTTTTAATCTCTATTATAATCATACTTTCTTTAGCGCCTGTGTCAGCATCCTTTTCTGAGAACGTAAAAAGCGAAGAAACACATTCCGAAAGGCTCTACTCGTTGAAAGCTCCTGAGAATCTAGAAGTCGAACATTCCGATCCGATAGGAGAGCTCGTGGAAAACGGTAACTTTTCGGAGGATTACGAACCGTGGGACCTCACTGAGGAGCAGAGCGGTGGAAAGGCTGGATGGGACGACAAATCCAATTCTGCTGATGGAAGCGGTTCGATCCATATTCAGGCGACCCAAGAGGGCCAGGGGACTACTACTGAAGAAGCATACTGGCAGCAGGATATCCCCGCTACCGAAGGTGCTATCACCTTTAGCGGAGCCTTTAATAAGAACATAACGCTTCAACCGGGCGGTAATTTAAATCATTCCATGGTAGAGATCCAAGTCGCCGATACTGAAGATGGTTGGCAAACTATCTATGAGGATACCGATAATTCGGGGCAGGATCCTGAATGGATCGATTTCGGCCCAAATGAATACGAGCCCAACGGAAAGGTGACCTCAGTAAGAGTTTACATGCTACTTGAAGTCGAAGGAAGCGTCAACCCACACCCGGACTCAGGGGATATTTGGGTCGACGACATAAGCATGGTTTCAGACAGTTCCGATGGAAACGATCACAATCTCCTGACTTGGGATACCAGCCCGGACGATCCCGAAAATGTGACCCATTACAATGTTTACAGGTCAGAGCGGAGAGGCAGCGGGTATGAAATAATTTCTAACGAGAGCGCTGATGGATCCGAAACCTACCAGTATATGGATGAAGGAAAAGGCCGAGCAGATGATACGATCTGGTGGTATAAAGTTGAAGCCGCAAATCAGAGCGAAGACCCCGCGGAGACAGATCCAGTCCAGGAACCTGGCCCCCAACCACCGACGGATCCGAATCCCGAGGACGGAGCGGATGGAGTTAGTACGTATCCAGAGTTGAGTGTGAGTATATCACATATCGAAGGGAATAACGTGGACTCCGTCACTTTCTACGATGCCTCTGATAACACTGAAATCGGATCGGTAGATGATGTGGGAGATGGCAGTAGAACTGAGGATGTGATATGGGACGGTCTAGAAGCGGGCGAAGAATACAATTGGTACACAGTAGCTGAAGAGGACGGAATAGGAAGTGTCAAGAGCGATACATGGTCATTTACGACGAACCCCGATGGTGTAGCTGTAGAAACTTTAGAAGCTAAAAACGTGACCACAGACTCAGCTAGGTTGAGAGGAAATGTTACATCTCTAGGTGTTTACGACCAAGTCGAGGTATACTTTAGATGGCGGCAAGAGGGGGATATTGAATGGAATGAGACAGATGTGCAGACGATAAGCGCTGCTGAAGAATCCGATGAAGTAATAGATGGTCTAGATGATGAGATGAAGTACGAATTCAAAGCCGTTATGGAACAGGATCATATGGAAGAATTTGGCGACTTGAGGGAATTCACAACCCGGAGAGAAGCTTTCTTTGAAATAGAGATAGTTGACTATGACCGTCAGGTTGTCGAAGGCGAGGAACTGGTAGTCAACTATACGGTAGAAAATATTGGAGACGTGAGAGGTACGCAGGATATACATTTTACCGTTTACGATAACGCTAGCGACGAAGTGTATTCCGACGTGATGAAATCTCTTGAACTCAATGGAGATGAAATCTATGAGAAAGGAAATTTCTCATGGATGCCTGAAGATGCCGGAGAGTACTCCTTCAAAATTGCGAGTGACTCTGACCATCATCCGGGTGACGATGTGTCTGTAGAAGGGGCCGCTTTACCAGATGGACAGTCCTTTGATGATTGGTGGTCCTACTTGATCCTCGGTTTAGCAGCCCTTGTCATAATTGCAGGGGGACTACTGTACAAAAATAAATCAGCGAAAGAAGAACCAGTCATCGAAGAGATATTTTTGATAAGTGAGAGGAACTCGATGCTGATATTGCACAATACTCGCCGACTCAAGCCGGACAGGGATAGCGATATCATCGCTGGCATGTTCGAAAGCGTGCAGAAGTTTATAGAGGATTCTTTCCAAGATGCGGAGGATTGGACACTGAACAAGATGGAATTCGGTGATAACAAGGTGGTGGTCGAAAGAGGGGAGCATGTGTATATGGCTGTAGTCTATAAAGGTGAGCTCAGTGAGAAGAAAGTACAGGAGATAAGAGATGTTATAACAAAGATCGAGGAAGAGTTTGGGGTACAACTAGAGGAGTGGGATGGTGATAGAAAAGAAATACAAGGTATAGATAACATAATTGAAGAGCTTTTTTCCTAGACTATCTTATGATTCTTTCCTGTACTTTTCGATAAGTCTTCCGATGGTAGAAGCGGATTCAACGTCATCGTTATCTTCGTACCATTTTATCAGCCTATCCCCAAATTCCAAGACATTGTCCTCCTTGATATCTTCATCCATGGAAAATTTATCTATCCCGCTCTGCTCAAAGAGATCTTCCACAGTTGAGTTGGACATATTCCCAAGCTGTGATGCGTAGGCGAGAAGACCAGAGAGCAGTTTTTTTGGTTCGTCTATAAGCTCGTCCTTCGAGACGATATCCTCTGCATCCCTGATAGGTAAAGGGTGACGATACATGGTTCTGAATCCGAGTTCCTTGAACAGATCTTCAACGTTTTCACCCGTCTTGGCAGAGGTGAAAAAGATGGTATCGAAATATTGAATCGCATTATCAACGACTTCCTCTTTGGTGATCTCCTGATCTTCAAGATCTATCTTGTTGACTGCCAGGATGATCGGTGCATTATGTACTGCCGATCTTCTATATTTAGGCAGCCAATCATCGATGAGTTTGTACAATGTCTCTTCCTTCGTGATATCCGCAACTGCTATTGCTCCCGTCGATCTTTCAAAAGCCATGTCCTGAACACTTTCAAAATCGGATTCGCCCATTATATCATACATGACCAGCTTCACTTCTGAACCTGTTACCGGAACTTTCTTTGTGTATACATTCGTACCGACGGTCTTCAAGTACTCTTCTCCAAAAACGTTCTTGACGAACTGGAGGATCAAGGAAGTCTTGCCCACGGCACATTCCCCTATAAGGTTTACTTTCCTCTTTATATTTCCAGTCATGAATTCTTCCCTCTCCGGTAAGCCATCCTTTTTCTTGTTAAGGGGAGCATAATATATTTAAAGTTTTTTAGGTCTAGGCTCAGAGTCTTCCCTGTACTTTTCTATCAGTCTCCTGACGGTAGAGGCGGATTTGAGGTCATCGTTATCTTCATACCATCTCATCAGCCTTTCACCGAACTTCAAAGCCTTATCCTCCGTGATCTCTTCAGCCATCGAAAACTTGTTTATCCCAGTTTGATCGATGAGATCGTCCATGGTCGAGTAGAGCATGCTCCCGAGATCTGATGCGTAGGTAAGAAGACCCGAGATCAGTTTTTTAGGTGTATCTATCATCTTGTAGATCGTCACGATATCTTCTGCATGCCTAACAGGTGAGGTCCGGCGATACATGGTTCTGAATCCGAGTTCATGGAACAGATCCTCAACGTTTTCACCGGTTTTAGCAGAGGTGAAAAAGACGGCGTCAAAATACGATAGTACATTATCCACGACGTCCTCTCTAGTTATCTCCTGATCTTCAAGATCTATCTTGTTGACTGTTAGGATGATCGGTGCATTATCTACTGCAGATCTTCTGTACTTGGGCAGCCAATTATCGATTAGTTTGTACAATGTTTCTTCTCTTGTGATATCCGCTACTGCTATAGCCCCTGTAGAATTTTCAAAAGCCATCTCCCGAACACTTTCAAAATCAGCTTCACCCATTATGTCATACATGACCAGCTTCACTTCTGAACCTGTTACCGGAACTTTCTTTGTGTATACATTCGTACCGACGGTCTTCAAGTACTCTTCTCCAAAAACGTTCTTGACGAACTGGAGGATCAAAGAAGTCTTGCCCACTCCGCTCTCGCCTAGAAGGTTTACCTTTCTCTTTATCGCTCCGTTCATAACTTGTTTTTCTCCGTTATGTCACCCTCTCTGAACATTTATGAATATTTAAAGTTTGTTCAAAATTCTTGGCCTTGTATAGTTCGATGGAGTATGATTCAGCATCGAGTTACAGATTGATATATTCATTACATCTTTTGTTTTCGAACAAAAATTTATAACTGATTCGCCCCTATAACTTCCAAGGTGTGAAAATGAACTTCATGTTGGGTAGAAAGGTGTATGAAAGGAAAAAAGAAAAACTGTTAGATGATTTAGAGGAAAAAGAGATGAATGGTCTATGCTTATTCTCACCAACGTTCATTTTCAATCTAACAGGTTTTGCATTCTTGCCGACTGAAAGACCGATCGCTTACGTTTTAGATGAAAAGAGCGAAAAGATGGTCGTTCCTAGACTGGAAAAGGAACATCTCGAGAGTAGAGACTTGGGATTCGATGAGATCATAACCTATCCTGATTATCCTGGAGAAAAACATCCGATGAAATTTGTCGAGAAGATGATCGAGGGTAAAGACTATGATAACATAGCTGTCGATCAAGACGGTTACGGAAGCAGCTATGGTTACTTTGGTCCAAGTTTGAGCGAGTTGATAGATATCGAAGTGGAAGATATCCGGTTGTATCTAGAAAAATTTTTCAGTGTGAAAGAAGAGGAAGAGATAGAATTGATGAAAGAGAGCGCAAAGTGGGACAACCTTGGTTTGAAATACCTTCAGGAAGAAACTGAAGTAGGATTATCTGAGATAGAGGCCTCGATGAAGGCTTCTATGAAAGCTTCGCAGGCGATAATCAGAGCATTTGGACCCGAATATGAACAGACCGGCGGCGGTTTTCCTATAACTGTGGGTTACAGGGGACAGGTAGGCGAAGGTTCTTCTTTGCCCCATGCGATAGCGAGCAATGAGACGATAAAAGAGGGCGACGTCCTAGTGAACGGAGCAGGCGTGGAGATAGGCGGTTACAGCAGTGAATTGGAAAGGACTTGGATAGTGGGAGAACCGACGCAGGAGCAGAAGGAATACTTCGAAATGGCGGTCAACGCTCAAGATATCGCCTTCGATGCAATAGAAGCTGGAAAGAAACTCTCTGAAGTGGATAGAGAAGTATACAGATTTTACGAAGAAGAGGATATCCAGGATACTTGGAGACACCATACGGGACATGGTTTAGGAACCAGGATACACGAACCTCCGTTCATAGATGTGGGCGAAGATTGGGAATTGAAGGAGAATATGGTTTTGAGTGTAGAGCCTGGTATATACATCAAGGACTATGCGGGTTTTCGACATTCCGATACAGTTGTGGTGAAGAAAAACGGTGTTGAGATACTGACTTATTATCCCAGGAGCCTCGAAGAGAGTATAATAAAGGTCTAAAACTTTTTGGAGAAAGGTGGTTGAGATGAAAGTAGAAAATATCGAACTTTATCCTGTTGAAATAGAAGATGTGGAAGAATTCAAGATTGCTACTGATTATGGAAAGACCCAAGTGCAAAGAGTTTTCAAATTATATGGTGGTAGAGGAGAGGGTAATGATGATATCAGATATGCGGATCTTGACGGCCATCTTTTACTTCCTGATTGTCTAAACAAAGGTTTGACTTTTGAAAATGGTATACTATGGACTTTGGATGAACTGGGGATAGGAGTCAAAGTGATGATGGATAAATTGGAACGGTACATGTGATCGCATGTCTATTTTTGATGAACATTCCATAGTCTTGCCCGACTACGAAGAGGGGAGCATAGTAAATCTCATGAGTTCCCTAGCAGAAGGACTCGGGTCTGAAAGCCCTTATAATGGCTTGAATATGATGGAGGAGGAAAAGTTTGGTGAGTCGGAGAACGTTATTCTTTTGATCCTGGACGGGATTGGTTACGAATACCTGAAAAAGAAAGGAAAAGATACCGTGATTTATGACAATTTGGAGGGGAAAATAACGTCTGTTTTTCCTTCCTCTACGGCTTCAGCGATCCCTACCTTTTTTACCGGATTAGCACCTCAGCAGCACTCAGTTACAGGATGGTATACATTTTTGAAGGAGCTTGGAGTTGTTGCCACAATACTACCTTTTAAGCCGAGATTTGGAGAGCTCTCTCTGGAAGAGTCAGGAGTGGATATCTCTTCTATTTTGTCCTCCCGATCTATAATGGACGGTATTGAAAGAGAAACTATTGACGTAACACTGGAAAAATTGAAGGATTCTACTTTCAATTCTTTTTATGCAGGCAGTTCTGAAAAGATGGGATTTTCTTCTTTGGGAGAGCTTTTTTCTCTTCTAGAGCATCTGGTAAAATCAGGTGGTAAAAGGAAATACATCAAGGCTTACTGGAATGGCTTTGATAAGATAGCTCATGAAGAGGGTGTAAATAGCATTCCAGCCTCAAAAGAATTCGTGGATATCAGTCTTCAGTTGAGAGATCTTATCGAGAATGTGAAGGACAGCGATACGACCCTTATAATAACCTCGGATCACGGTTTCATAGATTCTGATAGAGAAAAATCAGTCAGGTTGGAAGACCATCCTATATTACAGGAATGCTTAACACTTCCGCTGTGCGGTGATCACAGGAGCGTCTTCTGCTATGTGCGCCCATCAAAGAAGGATGAGTTCAAGGGGTACTGGGAAGAAAACCTGAGTGATGTCTCTCATCTGTGTAGGAGCGAAAAAATGATAGAAGAGAACTATTTCGGTCTTTTTGAGCCCGATCCGCGGTTATACCATAGAGTTGGCGATTACACTTTGATCATGAAGGAGAACTACGTATTTCACGATACAATTCCAGGTGAAAATGAGCATTTCGAGATAGGGAATCACGGGGGGGTTTCGGAGAAAGAGATGTATGTACCGCTCAGTATTATTGAATTGGGTAAAGATTAGTGAAGACAGACAAAGTATATTTTCTAGAAACTTTTACACCATATTGATCAGGAATGATCAGAGATAAAAAGTTGAAGATGGAAGATATGAGCTGGAAGGAGATCCAAGAGGCCAAGGAAGATGGAAAAGATACAGTCGTTTTGATGATGGGATCCTTCGAGCAGCACGGACCTCACATGCCTATGAGAACGGACACGTACATCTCAGATGAGCTTGGAGTGAGGATCGCTAGCAGATTAGATTACGCTCTCATAGGTCCAACCATTTCGGTGGGAGTTTCTAGCCATCATATGGATTTTCCTGGAACAGTTTCCTTGTCCAGTGATCTATTCAGGGAAGTTTTAGAGGAGCACTGTAAGGCCTTCGATGAACATGGCTTCGATTTTGTCGTTCTTGTTCCCTTCCACGGCGGGAACTTTGCACCCGCTAAGACTACGGCACCGAAGATAGCTGAAGAGATGAAAAACGCAAAAATCATACTTGTAGCTGATCTAGAAAGGAACACAAAGATAATGATGGAATCATTCAAAGAAGCAGGCATAGATTATGAGGAGAAAGCTATCCACTCGGGAGCCATTGAGACCTCTGTGATGCTGGCTATCGATGAAGAACTCGTTGATAAAGACAGATTAGAGAAGGGTTATGAAGGAGAAGTGGACAACTCATCTTTATTTACACAAGGTCTGAGATATTTTACCGAGAACGGCGTATTAGGAGACGCGAGGAAAGCTTCTAAAGAAGCGGGTGAGCTCATCCTAGAAAATCTATCTGAAGATTTAGCTAAGAGGATAGATGAAAAAAGAAAGTCTGTATAAGATACATCTCTCGGCTCAATCTTTATTCTCAGGATAAGTAACCTTTCCATCTTCTACTACTGCGCGAGAACTGATCTCATGTTTTTTTATCTCGCCTTTTCTCAAGTGAATAACGGTTTTCCCTTTCGCTACGAGCCAATCACATAGTATCCTTCGATAACATTTCCAATAGATACTTTCTGCACACATTATCGCGATATTTTTCGATTCTGACATATCTATTAGTTCGTCTAATTCTTCCTGAAACTCATCGGAAAGAGCGTGGTCCGCGTAGGTACGAAAGCCCGTTGCGTCCCATCCTTTATTGGGTGACTCATCTCCAAGGGTTTCATCTCTAAACCCCCCAAATATCTCACCTTTCCAAATGTAATCGATTCCCTCCTTATCCAGTTCCTCCTTAATGTTTTCCTCCTCAAAAGTTGAGTAAACAAAGGAGCTAGGATATCTTCTGATGTCTACCACCAACTCGATATCATTTTCCTTTAAGAGAGCTATGAAATCTCCTATCTTTAGATTAGAATGTCCGATGGAATATATCGTAGGCATCAGTCACCGATAAGGGGTATCAAAAAAGTAGATAAAAGGTTTTTGCTTTTTACTTCAATCCTTCAAGTTCACTTTCATGAAGCTCAAGATGATCCGTTTCTATTTCTACTAGCGCTTCGAAGAATTCTTTTACTCTAGGTTCTTCAGCTTCTTCAGCAAATTTTCTGTAGTGATCTATCGCTCTTGATTCTCTTGAATGTGCGTCTTTTATATTGTCGGGAAGGTCTTCTGAGCACTTCTCTATCTCCTTGTCAATCTCTGGTTCATCTACATCTAGAAATAAACAGATAGCTTCAGCATGTTCGGATTCAACTTTTGCCAATCTTTTGAACATACCCTCTGTTTTAGGACCTTCTGCTTTGTTATAAGCGCAGTAATAGAAAGTAGCGTTATCAACTTCTAGTTCCAAAGCTTCTTCGAAGTTCTCCCTTGATTTTTCAGTCAATTCAACATCAGGTAACTCATACTCTTCTCCCGGCTTCAAAAATTCTTTATCTGCACCGCAGTATGGACAATCGGTCGGTTCCTCTTCACCAAGATAAGTTTCACCACAGATCCAACATCTGAATACTTTCAACATATTTCCAACTCTAGGATTCATAAAGAAGTGAGTATATACTTTTTGTGATTCACACATGGTATATCAAATCTCAAGTTCCTCCCTTTTGAGTAAAATCGAAAAAGAAATTAACATTCTAAACACTGTTTTAATCGA
The DNA here is from genome assembly GCA_048621055.1 of Candidatus Natronoplasma sp. Taxonomy (GTDB): domain Archaea; phylum Thermoplasmatota; class Thermoplasmata; order Halarchaeoplasmatales; family Halarchaeoplasmataceae; genus Natronoplasma. The sequence goes on from JBMCXO010000006.1 coordinate 14,085, forward strand.
AACATTGAAGATAAATATCATACCTATTGAAGATATATCTACAAGTGTGCTCAGGATTATATCTGAAGGGCTCAAAGAAGTCTATTCTCCAGTTGTAGAGGAAGTAGAGATGGGATCAAAGTTTGAACTATCTTCAAACGCCTATGATCCGCGCAGAGAGCAGTACAGAGCCGAGGTCATCCTACAGAATTTATCTTCTAAATTTGCATCGAAAGAAGGAAAAATCTTGTCGATAACTTCTGAAGATCTTTTCAGTCAAGGACTAAATTTCATCTTTGGCCAGGCACAAAAGCCTGGAAAGTTCGCTTTGATCTCTCTCCACAGGTTGAGACCTGAGTTTTGGGGAGAGAGGGAAGATAGAGAAATCTTCCTGACTAGGTCAGTCAAGGAAGCGATACATGAATTAGGTCATACCTTTGGGTTGGAACATTGCAAAGATGTAAATTGCGTGATGGCCTTTTCCAATAGAATAGAACACACAGATAGAAAAAAGGCGAAGTTCTGTAAAAAGTGTGAAGAAAAATTGGAGAGGCTTTCAGCATAGGAGGAAAGATAAGTTTGAAGACTAAATCTGAAGTTAGGAAAGAGATCTGGAAGAAGATGGAAGAAAAAGATGTAGCGAGATTTCCTACCCCTATTGAGGGAAGGATACCAAATTTTGTCGGAGCTGAGAGAGCCGCTGAAAAGTTGAACGAAGTTCCAGCTTTTAGGAGCGCTGAGAGGATAAAGGTTAATCCTGACTCGCCTCAGAATGCGGTAAGAGCTGAAGTCATAAAAAAGGGTAAAACGCTTTTCATGCCTACTCCACGGTTGAGAGATGGTTTTCTCAAGATTGAACCTAAAGATGTACCTGATGGAAAGGAGAAGAAAGCAACGACTATCAAACATTCTAACGTGTATGGAGATCATGTAGACCCAAAACATATGGAAGATATAGATCTAGTCGTTGCAGGTTCCGTAGCAGTTTCAGAAGATGGAAGGAGAGTCGGAAAAGGTGAAGGCTACAGCGACCTTGAATACGCCATACTGAGGAGATTGGATTTAGGTAAACCTGAAGTACATCCCCTTCAAGTGGTCCATGAGTTACCGCACGAGAAGCATGATGTACCATTGGATTGGATATTGACTACTGAGAAAATCGTGGAAACGCACACATCTTTAGAAAAACCTTCTGGAATCGAATGGGAACTTTTAAATGAAGATGAGTTAGAGGAAATGCCTGTGCTGAAGAAGATCAAGAACGGTTGGTAAATTATTTAAGAGGAAATCGTCATCTACTTACATGAGCTTCCTAACACATCTTGAATGTACGGAATGTGGAAAAAAATTTTCCGCAGAAAAAGTACAAACTATTTGTGAAGAATGTGAGGCCCCTCTTTTCGCACGATATGATCTGGAAAGGATCAATGATTCTTTGGATAAAAAGGACCTGAGATCTAGATATCCATCGATGTGGAGATACAGGGAATTTTTACCTGTAAAGAAAGATGAAAACATAGTTTCTTTAGGAGAGGGTTTCACACCTATACATCAACTCGGTAATCTAGGCAAAGAGATTGGACTAAGCAGATTATACATGAAAGACGAGGGGGTCATTCCAACCGGTACGTTCAAGAGTAGGGGTTTGGCGATGGGAGTCTCCAAGGCGAGAGAACTAGGCATTTCAAAAATCGCCATACCTTCGGCAGGTAATGCCGCCGGAGCTTTAGCAGCATACGGAGCGAAAGCAGGTATCGATATCTATGTTGTAATGCCGAAGATAGCTCCTAAAGCCTGTATAATCGAGAGTTATATGTTAGGAGCTAATGTCTATCTAGTCGATGGACTTCTTCCAGATTGTGGAAAGATCGTTGAAGAAGGTAAAAAGAAGTACGACTGGTTTTCTATATCAACTACTAAGGAACCGTATAGAGTCGAAGGCAAGAAAACCATGGGATTGGAACTGGCGGAACAATTTTCCTGGAAACTGCCCGATACTATATTATATCCTACAGGCGGAGGAACCGGGCTGATCGGCATGTGGAAGGCATTCAACGAGTTAGAAGAGATGGGCTGGGTCGATAGAAACGAATTTCCAAAGATGATACCAGTTCAAGCTGAAGGCTGCGCCCCTATCGTGAAAGCTGTTGAGCATGGAAGAGAAAAATCTGAAACGTGGCAGAACCCGGAAACAATAGCCGACGGGATCCAGGTCCCAAAAGCTTTCGCGGATAAGTTGATCCTAAAAGCGGTCGATGAAAGCGGAGGAACAGCAGTTTCCGTCACTGATGAGAGCATATTAAAGATTTCTAAAGAGCTCGGTAGAAAAGAAGGTGTTTTCGCCTGTCCTGAGGGGGCTGCAACTTTAGCTGGAGCTAAGAAACTGTATGAGGAAGGTTTCATAGAGCCTGATGAAAAAGTTCTTTTATATAATACTGGGACCGGTCTGAAATATATAAATACATACACTAAAAACTTAGATATAGATATACCAGTGATAGAATCCGCTGAAGATATAATCGTTGATCGAAAATTATCTCCAAAAGTTTAATTGCAAATAGGGATATAGATCTTATAAAAAGGTTGAATCCATGGATATCCAATTGATTATCGAATTGATCATTTTGTTCCTAGCTCTGATCGCGGTCAACTATGATGTTAAAAATAAGCCGTTGGATAGGAAAGTCTTCTACGTATGGGTCATTGGGACCGCGATAGGTTATTATTTCTACTCGTTGTACGGTGTTGGCGCTGTTCTGCTGCTTTACTTCGCTTGGACTAGAGCACTACTCAAAAGATGGGATATGAGAGAGAAAGACAACGTTTAGGAAAATTAAATAAATGGATTGATAGATATAAAACGCCGTGGTATACTTCAAGAGGTGAACTAAAATGGTAACGGTGATCATAAACCAAGACACCTGTATCGCATGCGGACAGTGCTATGCAATATGTCCCGATGTTTTCCAAGACGATGGGACAGGTACAGCGGAATTGGTGGAAAGATTCCAAGGGGAAGAAGTATTCAAAGGAGACATCTCTAGTGATATAGGCTGCACCACGGATGCCGAGGAAGCTTGTCCGGTAGATGCTATAAAAGTAGGTTAGACCGATCTGAGATCATGACGACCTCGAACTCTTTTTACTCTTTTTTAACGTTGAGAAGTCGAAAGTTTTGTAGAAATCTAATCTCGATTTTATTTCCCTTGAGATAATTCCTTCAACCTTCTCAAATATCCTTTATTTTCACGTTTGATCCGGTAAAATAGATATTTAAGGTAAAAGGTCGCTCCACCATAAAATAACTGTCTTTTGGCCAGGTGTTTAAGACCTTTTATTATGGAGTAATACTCGTCCGTAAAAATACTGTCCTGTCTAGATAATTGTTTTCGCAATTCTGTCTAGGATATGGTGTTAACAGAAAAAGGCTGGGAATTCGATCTCCGTTTTCTTACAGAATTCTAGAGTGTTCTGAAAAACTTCCTTGCTATCGTGTTCAGAGCCGAAAACGAAAGATCCTTCAATCGTGATATCGTGGCCTCTTGTAGCCTCTATAGATTGTTTCATCCCTTTTACGGAATACCTTTTCCCTGGTGAGTAAGAGTTCTGTACTTTTTTGTTGATCGATTCTAAGTCGATGATAAAAAGGGAAATGATGTGGTGAACAATATTAGATCTAGACTTTTAGCTTATATGTACGGATCTACCTTCTGAGCGTATTTTTTAAGTTTGGCGGTGTGTCTTTTCTCTTCTTGTATAAGTTCGGAAAATGTTTCAAAGAAATCATCGGGATCCTCTCCTTCCCACACCTTTTCGATGAATTCCTCCGATGTCTTTGAATGTATCTTTTGGTAGAGATCTAAAGCTAATTTATCGTTTTTATACACCTCGTATAAGATTTCTAAGTCTTGAGTTTGTTTTTTGAACTCTACATCATTCCGGGCGCGGGTATCTTTCTTGGTTGTCTCAACGTCTAGACCATCGAGATTTGAAATCAGATTTTTTAGCTCCCTTTTGTGCCCTTCAGAATCATGCGATAACTCGAAAAGAAGATCTTTGTATTTGTCATCAATAGAGGCATAGGCTTCCCACTGCGTTACTTCTTCAAATTCAGACTCTATCCAGTAAGCCCTAGCTAACAAAGATTCAAGCTCATCGATACTCTCGATGGTTATATCTTTTTGAGATGACATATATATTAATCGTAGTTCCGTTCAAATATTTATAGATAGGGGGCATTATCATCTAGTTTCGCCACCCGTAGTGATCGTTTACCTTAGTAAATGTTTTAAAGCCACACTAAATAGGCTTTAACAATATTTAATATGGATGAAGATAACAAAATAAGGGATATCTACTACGGCTGGTTCATCGTTCTAGCGGCTTTTATAGCTTTACTGGTCCTGAGCATACGGAATTATAGTTTCGGAGTTTTTATAGATCCGTTGACCGAAGATTTCGGTTGGGATAGAGCTCCACTGACTTTGGTCTTTTCTATATCCCTCATCGTTTCATCTTTATTCGGCATCGTATCTGGAAGGTTGAGTGATAAATACGGTGTAAGAAAACTGATGGGCATTGGAACGATTCTTCTCTCAGTTGGATTCCTATTGAGTAGTCAGATACAACATATAAATCATCTATATTTCAGCTTCTTTTTGATCGGTATAGGAGGTAGCGCGATATATATTCCCGCGACTACTACAGTAACGAGATGGTTCGATGAAAAGCGAGGTCTAGCTATAGGGATCTCTGTAGCAGCGATCGCTATTGGGATGGCTGGTTTTCCTCCTCTGCTGGAAAGAACCATATACGCTTTTGGCTGGAGATCAACGTTTATTTTTATCAGCTTTTTAATCTTAACGGCGCTCTCATTTTCCACTGCATTGATGAAACGATCACCAGATAGTGGTGAAAAAGAAGTAAGAAATGATGAGAAGAGTTATACTTTGAAAGAAGCTTTGAAAACGCATTATTTTTGGATCATATACTTCATGTTCCTCATGGCCCAATTTTCTGCCTTGACGATCACCGTTCATATAGTTCCTTACTCGACTGACATAGGGCTTCCCAGTTTTTACGCAGCCGCAACACTGACCGCTGTCGGTCTAGCCAATGTTTTTGGAAGAGTCCTCGGAGGCTGGACTTCTGATAAATTGGGTGTTATCAAAGGCGTTTCGATATTCTTTGTCTTCCAATCCATTGCGATATTTTCTCTCCCGATGTTCAGCGGTTTGTTAGCTATCTATTCCGTTGCTCTGTTGTTCGGACTTTCATACGGTGGATGGGTGATGATTTACCCGGTGATCACAAGCCGTCTATTCGGAACTAAACACTCAGGCGCTATCTTAGGCGCTTTAGGTACTGTCGCGGGTATTGGAGGAGCTGTCGGTCCATACATAGCAGGATACATCTATGATGCAACTGGATTGTATGATCTAGCTTTTCTGATAAGTGGTTTCTTGATGTTAGCGGCTTTCGGTCTTTCTCTGCTCTTCATCTGGACATATGATGAATAGAAGATGAGGATAGAAAGGATTTTTATTTACCTTGAAGTTGGAATCTATTAGTGAAAAAGCTTTATTCCTTGTTCGTTCATAGTGAATCAAAATGGATATTCAAATAGAACTCAAGACTGACAAAGACGAGTACGAAATAGGAGAGAATATTGAAGCAACCTTGAGTTTAGTTAACCAAGGAGATGTAGAGGAGAAAATTTTTTTCAACAATGGCCAGCGATACGACTTCGTGATCAAAAAAGGAACTGAGGATATCTGGCGCTGGTCAAAAGGAAAAGTGTTCATAATGGCCACTGGGACAGTCAGTTTAGCTCCTGGGAAAGAACGGTCTTATACCACGAAGTTGGATCCTGATGATCTATCCCCTGGAGAGTACGAGTTGATTGGGATCATCACCGGAGAACCAAAGTTCAGAGAATCTTGTTCCATCACGTTCATCGGTTGATGATTCAGCCGATCTTACCCACCGGTGCCATATAGATAGTGAATTCGTCCTCGCCATCGACTTCGAGTAAAGAATCCATCAGATCCTGATCGTAGGCAGCTATGGCACAAGTTCCGGATTCGATAGCTTCACACGCAAGGTACAGATTCTGGCAGACGTGACCCGCGTCTATAGCGATGACTTTGTGAGAGGCTTCTCCATAGCGCCATTCCATCCTGTAAGGAATGGTAGTCCAGATGAAAGTCGCGGCGCAGTTTCCTACGAACGATTGGCCTCTAGCCGCTCGTGTCACTTTTTCCTCCATATCCTCGTATTCAGTAACTTTCACTAGCTTGTGTTCTAGAGGAAGATATCTGTAGACAGCTTGGTTCAATCCTTCTACATCGAATGCAGCTATGTAAGTCTCAAAAGCATGACGACATCCAGCAGAAGGTACAACTCGATAGGCGTGTCCAGAAGGCAGTTTTTCTCGGATTCCTTGTGTAGACCATAGAAGAAAAGACAGTTCCTCAAATGTCAGAGATTCGTCTGTAAAGGAGCGTCTCGATTTTCTATCAGATATAGCTTCGATAAGAGTAGTATCGATGTTCAGGTTTTTCGGGTCCGGCAGATCTATCAGTTCCGCACCTTCCGGAACTTCTTTTTGAACCGGCGGCATCGCAACTCCTTTTTTCTGGTCGGTCCGTGAAAAATCTACTTTTTCTCGTATGTGGTCTTTCAAAAATTCTCGATCCATGATTGAATAAGTCAAAACAGCGGTAAAAAACTTTTCGTGTTGAAATTTTACTTTGAACCGAAAAGAGAAAAGGAAAAGAGTTCAGACTAGATGTTCTCCATCATCCATGACTTTATTCCCGTTCACTTCGAAGGAGGGATCCAACATGACAAGGTCCCAATGTAGTGAAGAATCATTCTCTCCGCCGAACATCTTGTTCTCACCTAAGGCGATACGGATACTCCCCATAATCTTCTCATCAGTTATAGTATATCCAATGGCTTGATGAACTTCTGGATTGATACCGATACCGAATTCATCTATTCGCTTTTTATCCCCCTGAGCGTTCTCTATAACTTCATGGAATAATTCTTCGTTCTTTTCCGCATTTGCCTCCACCAGCTTTCCGTCTTCAAATGTTGCTTCGATACCTCTGATCTCGTTGCCTCGGTAGAAGGCTACGTCGAAGTATGCTTTTCCGTTAGCGGAATCTTCGATGGGAGCGCAGAACACCTCACCGCAGGGTAGATTGTTGCCAACGAATCCATCTTCTATGTCTTCTTCTGAGATGATGCCGTCATCGACGATTATGTGTCTATCTCCTATAGAGAATTTTAGATCGGTCCCCTTATCAGAAGTTATATGCACCTTATCTCCTTCTTCCAGCTGCTCAGCGATCTTCTGACCTCTTTCCATCAGACCTTCATAATCCACATCCATAGCCTTCCAGAACATGTTCCAAAATTCCTCAAAATCGATTCCGTACATCTCGGCCTTCTCTTCAGTAGGATAGCCCATACCGGTCCATCTGATCTTTTCCTCAGTCATCTTATCCTGTAGGGGCTTTCTTGCTTTTCTCTGAGCTCCGATCTTTTCTTCAGGTAATTGCTGTAAAATCCTAGGATCCTTCTGATGATCTAAGCCTATCCTCCCGTCTACGTCATCCAACCATCTTATCATATACTCTGGAGTTTTTTCTAGTATTTCTTTATCGACTTCCTGGGTCATCTTTTTTGCAAGCCTTTCAGTACTAGCTCTTATCACAGGAAATGCGCCGTTCTTTTTTATATTGACAGCGATATTTTCCACCAACTCAAAGTTATGTGTGCCACCGCCTACCATTATAACTTCGTCCTCTTCCACCCTCATGCATTTGTTTACAATCTTCTCCGCGATCTCTTCTAAGTCTACTTCCTTCATCTTATCGATTCGAATATATCTCTTGAAGATAAAAGATTTTGGTCTCCTGATTTATCCGTCGTGATTTAACTTATAGAAAAACTAGAAAGATCTTAGTCTTTCGTTTCTTCCAAAGCTTTATCTTTTAACTCTTTTACAGCAAGGCCTACATCGCCCCATTCTTCTGTTAGTTCTTCTAGCAGATCATCGGGGAATGGGTAAAAGAACAAGACGGTCCTTCTGACGGAAATGCACTCCGTATCTTTCTCTCAATTTCTTGGAATACATATCCTGCTATCATGTGCCTTTATCGACATGTTTTAACATTCTCTCCTAACTCAATATGATTTTTCATTAAAAACTCTATTTTGGTCAAAAACCCAAACATGAAAAGAATAATTTTCTCCATTTCAAAAAAGAAAAAAGGGACTTGTTGAAAAGTGTTTTTACGATCTGTATTCGTTGACCAGGAAGGTAAGATTTTCAGCCAGTTCTGATAGTCCTTGGGCAGATTTTGAAAGTTCCTCGACAGAAGCGCTTTGTTCCTCGGCAGAAGCAGCTACAGATTCGGCGTTCCTTGAATTTTCATCGGCGATCTCCGTGACAGCCTTGACCTTTGATGCTGATCCTTGGAGTTGATCCGCGGTTTCGTTCACTGTCTGAGATATAGTTTGTATCGATTGTGATACGGAATCAGTAGCTTCTCTTATCTGTTCGAGTGCGCTCAAGTTTTCTTCAGTGACCTCATCTACGTTCTTTGCTTTTTTACTCAAATCTTTAACTTGTTCGACTACGCTTACAGCGTTTTGTTGTGTCTTTTCGATTATCTCTTTGATATTTGTTGTTTCTTTCTGTGTTTGTTCCGCCAGTTCTCTTACTGAATCCGCCACAACAGCGAACCCCTCACCGTGTTTGCCTGCTCTAGCGGCTTCTATCGAGGCGTTGAGCGCAAGTAAGTTAGTCTGGTCAGCTATATCGGAAATTGTTTCGACAACGTTTCCTATCTGATCTGATTGTTCGTCAAGTTTAGAAGCTTGTTCAGCTGTAATGTCAAGGATTTCTTTCAAGTCGGTGACCTCTTCTGATGCTTGTTCAGCGTATCTTTCTCCTTCATCGGTCTGTGCGGCCACCTCTTCAGCGGTTGCTGCTATATCTTCAACCGATGCTGAAGTCTCTTCCATCCCTGCCGCGCTATCCTCTATACTCTCAGATAGTTCTTCAGCCATCTTCGATTGCTCTGAGGTCCCTTCTGAGATGTTCTGTATGGATCCAGATACATTCTCAGCGGTGGATGTGAGTTCTTCGGACGAAGCCGCCATAGTTTCAGAAGCATTTTTCAATTCGTCTATAACTTTTTGCATTTCTCTGATATTTTCTCTCGTGTTTTGGATGCTCCGATTTACAGACTTCCCTATGTCCAAATATTCACCTTCAAGACCTGTGATGTCTATTTCATCATTCAGGTCCCCTTCTGCCAGGGAATTCATCACGCCTTTGATTCGATTGATAGAATTATTGACTGCGTCCAATGTTTGGTTGACGTATTCACCCATCTCTTTGTAATCTCCGGAAAGGTCATCGGTGTTGATTGAGATATTTAGCCGTCCCTCTGTGAGCTGGTACATCACTTGATTGATTTGCTCTACTGAGTTTTTCACTCTCATTACACTTTTATTGGTAGTTTCTGCCATTTCTTTGTACTCGCCGCTCATCTGGGTTTCGTCTATTTTCTTTGTCAAGTCTCCTTCCGCTAGGGAATTCATCGTATCTTTGATTTTTTCTATCGAGTCCTTGATCTCATCTATGCTATCGTTGATCGAGATTCCCATCTTTTTATAGTCGCCATCAAGTTCGTTGACGTTGATATTCGTTCCAAGATTACCTTTCCTGATTTCATCCATCGCTGAACTTATGCTTTTGAGGGATGTCTCCATATTTTCGATACTGCTGTTTACCGATCGGCCCATCTCTTTATACTCGCCCTCCAGGACTTCTGTATTCATACGGGAACTCAGGTTTCCGTGTTCAAGGTCTTTCATGACGGTCTTCATCTCATTGAGAGAGTTTTCAACTCCATCCATACTTTTGTTGATGGTTTTTGCCATGGAGAAATAATCGCCTTCAAGGCCATGTGTTGGCATTCTTGTATCAATATCGCCCTTTGAGAGATAATATAGTGTTTCTTGTATGTTGTTGATATTTTTTGAGAAGTCGGACTTCATTTTTTTGAAAGCGGATACAAGATCACCGACTTCATCATTCGTCTCCTCAACAGTGATCTTTTCTTTGAAATTGCCTTCCGCTACTTTTTTTGAGTCTTCTTTCAGCTCGTTAAGCGGACCTAACAAGTACCTTTTCACGTAGTAGGTGACGGCTAATGCGACAAGTACATTTACTGGGACCATGATGGCTACCCTTACTATTTGGCTATGATCGCCTAAAACAATACCTATATAGTAGTACGATCCTGCAATTACAAAGATTGAAGCCACTATCTTGAATATCAAACTCTTTCTATACACCACATACCATATGACAGCAAATACCACCATCACACCAATGACTCCTATTAACCCACTTAGTAGTTCAAATTGCATAATACCAATCATATACTTGTCCGTGTAATTATTTAAAGTTTTGTTTTTTTTTTAGAATTTGTAGAAACCACCCTTACAAAGGTTCACTTCAATGCTCTATTTACACTAATAACTCAATTTATGGTGAAAATGATTAGTTTAAGGGGCTGTTTACAAGATCTGATCCATGGTAGTATTTGGATGTCGCGAGAAAACTATATCCTGTTTTTCTTGTTCAAGACTTCAGTTCCGCAGCTAGCTCGATATCGATCGAAGCCAAAGCTTTGGAGACCGGACAGTTCTTTTTCGCTTCTTGTGCTATTTCTTGGAAAACTTCTTCATCTATTTCCGGAACTTTAGAGCGATTCTTCAAGTGTATAGTAGTGATCTTGAAGTCTCCATCTACTTTTTGGAGATCGACAACAGCTTCAGTTTGAACACTTTCCGGGTCATAGCCCTCTTCTCCTAAAGAAGCGGCCAGCGCCATGGAGAAGCAGCCGGAATGTGCCGCTGCGATCAGTTCTTCTGGGTTAGTTCCCTTTCCTTCTTTGAATCTTGAAAGGAAACTGTATTGACCTTCGAAGGCACCGCTCCCGAATTTCATGTTCCCCTCACCATCTTTCAGTTTTCCCTTCCATTCAGAATTTGCTTTTCTTTTGACCATATTTCACACCTCTATTGTTTGATACGTAAGCTCGCATTTAGATTTTTTCTATTTGATCGTTTCATGCAAGGCAAAAAGAAGCTGCAAAAAATGTGTACTAATCAAATTCTTATTTTTCGGATTTCCTTTTGTTCATCATCCTTTTAAACCTCATTTTGATAGGTTTTTGAGCTGTAAGTCTATAATTTATTGATTTATCAAAAATAGTATAATCGTAAATAGGCTAATCGTGATTATATACTTTTGAAAAGGGGTTAACTATCGGTTCTTTGCCATCTTCTGCAGGTTCAAAAATACGATCTGCTTTTTGCTAAGGCGAGAATCTGATGATAAAAATCATACTTTATTTATAGTGAAAAATCTTTCCAAACATCTAGGATTCTTTTAACCACATCATCAGGAGGATCATATTCTAGCAATAGATGTGATATGTGTTTTTCATCATAGTCAGTCTTATCTCCATACATTCGAGTTAGATCATAAGAGTGTATTTTCATTCCATCTCACGGCTATGCTCATCCCCGCGATCAATAAGATATATCGAGATAACAGCTATGAGTAATACCCTGAAAAATCTGTTTGGTTTCATCTTATCAAAGGTATTACTTTTTCTTATTTGCCTATGAATTCACTATTTTCGAACAAACAGGAAGGAAAACGAAAATCTTTTTAATTCATCGTCACTTCCTCTTATGGATGGATCTGATCGAGATATTGACAAATCTTGCTACTAACCCGTTTGCCTATTCCATCGTTTTTCTAATCTATGTTATTTTAGCCGCGATCATACTTCCGATCCCTGTGGAAGTGGGGCTTTTCAATTATCATATCCATCCCGCTATCCTGATCGGAATATTGGCTTTGGGAAAGGGTATCGGAGCATTCATAGTCTTTGAGATCGGCACGTCCGCTAGAAAGAAATTAAAGAAATATTCTTCCCCAAAGAACAGAGTCATAAAAAAGCTTTTAGTATACTCTGAATGGTTCGTGAAAAAATATGGATATTACGGTCTTTTGATAATCTTGAGTACGCCTCTGATGATCGACTCGATATCTCTGTATCTTTTCACTCTGCTCAATCCTGAGGAGAAGGGGGAAGGTATGGAAATAGAAGGGTTCACTATGATCAATATCATCGCCGGCGCATTAAGAGGGATAATCACTCTTTCGGTCTTCTATTTAATAGGTCTCAAGCTTGTTTAATACGATCTGTGATAAGTTGATCGTTAGTCTATTTCAGAAAAGCCTTTGTTTGGAGATAAGTGAGTACTTCTCCAGGTAAATATCTGTCCTTCTAAATCAATTATTGGTTAGTAAAGTCTTGTATAGGAAAGGTAAACTAAAAAGGGGGTAAAAAGATTTATTAAGTTTAATTATATTAATTCTTGACGTTAGTTTCGATATCTTAATTCTCTATGAAAAGAGATGATAGCTATGTCTGATAAAGACGTACTGAAGGAGATAAATACAGCCGGACCGGAAGAAAGGATAGAAATTTTTAAAGGTTTATCGATCTTAGATAAGAAGGTCGTTCTATTGAGATCTTCTCAGTCGGTAATTGAGAGTGTAGTAGCTGAAATGGAAGACGAGGAGATCACAGGTCTTTTAAGAAAATTTGACCCGGACGAGGGAGCGGACATCTTGGGTTATTTAGATGAGGATAAACGTGAAAATATTTTAGAAAAGATGGAGAGCGGCCGTAGAGAAAGACTGAACTATCTTCTGGGATTTGATCCTGAAACGGCAGCCGGACTCATGGACTTGGCATACATAACTGTCAATAGAAACTCTACGTTTGGCGAGGTATCTGATCGGATAAAAAGATTTGAGAAAAAACGAAAAAAGTTCCCGGCGGTTTTAGTTGTCAGTGAAGAAGGTCTTGTGGGAGAACTTCCAGGTCATGCGATCTCTATACAGGATAATCCGCAGAAAAAAATAGATGAACATGTCAAGCCATTGACTCAAATAAAATACGATAGTGAAGAAGACGAAGTGATCCAGCAGTTCAGAAATAACCCCAGAGATAAGATGGTAGTTCAGGGTGAGGATGGTTCGATACTCGGTGTGATACGCTCAGAGGATGTTTTGAGAGTTCTCGAGGAAAGATCCACTGAAACATTGTACGATTTCGCCTCGGTTTCTGAAGAAGAGAGCGTATGGGATTCTCCTCTGGAGAAAGTAAAAAATAGGTATAAATGGCTCATATTGAATCTAGGTACTGCATTCCTCGCGGCTTCGGTGGTTAGTCTTTTTCAGGCTACTATTGAAGCTTTTGTTCTACTCGCGGTTTACATGCCTATAGTCGCTGGGATGGGGGGAAACGCTGGAACCCAAACGATGGCTGTCACTATCAGAGGATTGACCCTAGGAGAGATAGATTTTGCCTCGGGAAAGATGATGGTCTTAAATGAGGTCTCCGGTAGTCTTATCAACGGAGCGATAAACGGCTTGTTGATATCGCTAGTCGCTATTTTTATCAACAAGAGTCCAGTCCTAGGTGTTGTTCTTGCGACCTCGATGATCATAAACCTTGGAATAGCTGGTTTTTTTGGCGCTTCTATACCATTGACTCTCAAAAAAGCGAATCTCGATCCAGCGACTTCTGCAACTATATTCATCACCACCGCCACTGACGTACTGGGATTTTTCGTGTTTTTAGGGCTCGCCCAGATGCTAATATGATTGGTTAGTTTCCTCTACTTTCGATCAGTGACTCATCAATCTTTCGACCTACTATCGAACTTTTAGAAATCTTTAGAAGCTTCTTTCTCGCCGAGTTCGAAAGCTTTCAGGTTCGTCTCGATGGTCTTCTCAGGGACCGTTTCCTTCACTACTTCTTTGAGCACTTCTCCATCGATAGGGAAGTCTGGCAGAGTACTTATAGCGCCTAATAGTACGACGTTTTCCGTTCTCGTATTCCCCGCTTCTTCAGCTAGTCCAAGAGAATCGATCACATGTATATTGCTGGTGACCTTTTCCAATCTCTCTTCGACGTCCTCTAAAGTCACGTAGCTCTCTTCTTCTTCCTGCACCAATCTGCTTGTCTCGAGAGGATGATGCATCAATCTCTTGCTCGTTATTATCCTGCCGTCATCTTTTAAATACTCGATATTCCTGAGAGCTTCCATCCCCTCCAGAGAGACCATCAGATCCGCTTCTCCGTAAGGTATCAGAGGAGAATGAGCATCTTCTCCAAGACGCAGATGCACATATATAGAACCGCTTCTCTGCGAAAGGCCGTGCTGTTCTCCAGTTATCACCTTTTTGTCTGTCTTACCACAGGCTCTACCTATCGTCTGGGAAAGAAGCATCAGTCCTTGGCCCCCTACTCCCGAGAGCATGATATTATAACTGTCCTTATCTTCACTCATCTTCTTCACCTCCAGTCGATTCCATAGCATCTACGGGACACAGCTTACCACACACCCAACAGCCGTCACATAGATCATAATGGATCTGACTTTTTCCCGTTTCTTCATCTATATCTATAGCTGGACAGTAAAAGTCTTCTATACATGCGTAGATAGATCTACAGGTCTCTTCGTCTATCTCATTGGGCACGATAGACTCTCCACGTTTCCTCTTCAATCTATCGTGATACAGAGCGCAGGGACCTTCGGAGATTACAACGGAAACGCCTTCATGCTCAACTGCTTCTCTGATATCGTCTACGCTTTCTTTAGGTGAGAAAGCCTTTATCTTTCTGATTTCTTCGACACCGATCCCCTTGACGACCTTCTCTATGTCCACTTCACTCACCGGGTCTGGTCCAAAATCGGAACCAGGATTGGGCTGCTGTCCTGTCATGGCTGTCACGCTGTTATCTAGCACTATCAATGTAAGATCGTGCTTATTGTGTACAGCATTAACGAGTCCAGGTAGACCAGCATGGAACAGGGTGGAATCTCCTATCATGGCTATGACTTCGTCTTCCAAAACGTGCTGCATGCCGCTGGATAAACCCATCGAAGAACCCATGCATAGAACAGAATCGGTTATTTCGTAAGGTCGTAATAAAAACATGGAGTAACAGCCTATATCGTTGTTGAACACGTAATCGTTCTCCTCTAGAACCTGCTGCAGCGACCAGAGAGTGGAACGGTGAGGACAACCGGGACAAAAGATAGGTGATCTCTCGGAAAGTATCTCTTTCAACTCATCTCCTCTTTCTTTATACCTCTCGTATTTTTCGGGGTTCTCTTCACCTACTGCAGAAGATATGCCTCTGACCACTTTGGGCACGTTGTATTCACCCACCTTAGAGAAATCACCCGACACTTTCCCTCTTATCTCTAAGTCTGGATTCGCCTCTTTCGCTATCTCTCTTATACTGTCTTCCAAATACGGTAAAAGTTCCTCCACAACTATGACTTTTTCTAGTCCTTTGATGAATTCTTTCAATGTTTTATATGGTAGAGGATAAGTGGTTCCCAGTTTAAGAATAGGCGAGTCTAGGTCCAGTTCATCTAAAACTTCTAGAGTATGGAGATACGAGACACCAGATGTTATTATCCCGGTCGAAGCGCTGCCTTCAATCTTTTTATTCAGGGGATGATCTTCGAAATCTTCACGTATGTTTTTCAGCTTCTCCAATGCATCTTTTTTCAACTCTCTAGCCTTTGCACCGAGAGTGTAAAATTTTTTCTCAACATCGGACCATTCTTTTTCCTCTATAGGGGTTCTATCTAACTCATCGATCTCAACGTTAGCGCTCTGATGATTCACTCTCGTAGTGGTCCTGATCAAGGTGAGCACTTCGTACTTCTCGGAGAGTTCGAAGGCTTGTTTGACCGCTTCGTAGGCCTCTTGAGCGGTCGAAGGTTCCAACATCGGTATATGGGCCGCTTCCGCATAGTAACGACCGTCCTGTTCGCTCTGAGACGAATGTGCGTGGGGATCGTCCGCGATGAGTAATACCATGCCTGCATTAACCCCTGTATAACCCAAGCTGAAAAAGGTATCGCTGGACACGTTCAATCCAACGCTTTTCATAGATGTGAATCCTCTTACGCCTGCCATTGAAGCTCCCGCAGCGGTTTCAAGAGCGACCTTTTCGTTGGCGGAGACCTCCATCTTCAGGTCATCGAATTTTTTAGAAAGTTTGTACATGGTATCCAAGATCTCATTGGTCGGCGATCCCGGAAAGAATGCGGTGACTTTTACATCGCTCTCTAGAACAGCTCTAGCTACAGCTTCGTTTCCCAACATGAATGCCTTTTTGGCCGAAGGATCGGATATATCCTGCAGAGCCATATATTCACCTTACCTTTTCAAAAACGTGATGATGAGTAAAAAAATTATCCCCGAAAGTTGTCAAGGAGCCGCCTTTCTTTGGGAGGGATATGGATAGTTCTTTGATACAGATAGAAGTCGGAGCGTGGGTGTGAAAAATGTTTCAGAGAAAGATAATCTAACAATAGATTAAGAAGGAGCTTTAGCTGGAAGGAGACAAGGTCAATATATAGATATCTAGGAACTATCCGCTTTCATATTATACGATCGAGCTTTCTAGCGTATTTCTTGAGTTCATCGATATGTTCCTTTTCTTCTTCTATTAGCTGAGAAAGTATTTCGAAGAATTCATCGGGATCATCTCCTTCCCATACCTCTTCGATGAACTCTTCAGATGTCTTTGAATGTATCTTTTCGTAGAGGTCGAGGGCCAATTTATCGTTCTCGTACACTTCGTACAGGATCTCCTCGTCTTGAGAATGTCTTTTGAATTTTACATTTTCTCTTGCGCGGGAATTTTGTTTAATATCTTCCAAATCCAAACCTTCAAGATTTTTGATCAATCTTTTTAAAAGACTCTTATGTCCTTCAGACTCGTTAGATAACTCGAATGAAAGCGCAGGTGGAGGAGCGATGTACGTTTTTCAGATAGAGAGTTTCAGCACAGAGACCATAGAGATATCTGCAGAGGATAGCATACCTTTTATGGGTATTTCGATGATACTAGTAGCAATAGCTATACCAGTTGCTTACTACACTCTGAAAAAGAAAAAGCAGTGATCAAAAATCTTTTCTTATTTTTTTCTTATTTTTAATAAATTTAGAGGGAATTCGATCCTATATCTTGATCGCTCAACTTCTTAAACTGGTTTTACGCAGTAGGACTGCACTGAATGCCCGCTAAGCATACGAATAGGTTGTTCATGTTGATTTTGTATAAAGTCATCAAACCATTTTGGTCAGAGCTACTAAAACCACCACCACACCCAGGACCAGCGATATCAGCCCGTACCAGAGATACGGTCTTTTATCTTCGCTGACGTCAGCAAAGCCCCAGCTTGGGTC
>JBMCXO010000007.1:0-31427 GCA_048621055.1 Candidatus Natronoplasma sp.
TATCCTGAATAGTCTTGTAAGTCATCACTTCTAAAAAACCGAGGAAACTTAAGTAGATTCCCCCGAAATCGATATATTGTGGGAAAATCGTGTTTATAACTGTGTACAGAAAAGCCGCTGAATTACTGACTGATAGGGATGAAGAAAAAGAACTTCAAGAGGTACATGTGATCTCCTCAAAGTGGAACGACTTCGAACACGAACTCCAAATATATGATGGTGGTTCTATCGAAGTTTTAGATACGGAGAAGATCGATTTCGATGTATCCCAGCAAAGGATCTGCGTTGGAAGCTTTGAAGATGAATACGAGCCTTGTCCAGAGAAGAGGTCTGTTGAGAGATTCAGACAGTGTGGAAAATGCGTTTCCGAAGAGATCCCAAATCAGGAATGTATATTCGAGCCTCAAGATTGCGAAGAGTGTGAAGGCGGCTTTTGTGATGAAACTCACGCGGTCTATCTAGCTTTCTATGGAACTCTACTTAAGATAGGGATGACCAGGAAAGATCGTTTAAGAGAAAGGTTAATTGAGCAGGGAGCGGATGCATACGCTCTTTTATCAACTGTAGAAGATAGGAAGAAAGCTAGAGAAGAAGAGAAGAGATTGAGTCAAAAGCTAGACATTTCTCAAAGGATCAGCTCTAAAAAGAAGCTGAAGCGGATGGCTAGGAAACTTGACAAAAACATAGTTGAGAGAAAGTATAGGGGTGTGAAGAACCGTGTTCCTGTAGACGAGTTATCATTTTTAGATAGTTATCCTATATCATTACCGTTGAGAGCTAAGCCTAGATTGAGACCGGTCCCGGGAAGGCATGAAGGAGAAACTGTTGGATTGAAAGGTGAATTCTTGATCTATGAGAACAGTGGCCTACAGGCTTTGAATATTTCTGATCTTGTGGGAAGAAAGATGTTACTCAAGAAATGATCTTCAACAAAATTTTTTTCTTATACTTCTTCCTGCTAGAATACCTGTAGCCGCTGCATTAACTATGTCATGTGAAAGACCGGCTCCGTCTCCCGCCGCGTAAAGATTAGGTATCGAAGTTTGCATATCATCGTCCACTTTTAGATGGTTCGCATAGAATTTGATCTCCGGAGCGTACAACAACGTAGCGCCTGAATCCACTCCGGGTATTATCTCGTTCAGCATCTCTAATCCCTCTTTTATGTCGATCACCGCTCTCTCTGGTAGAGCCATTGATATATCTCCAGGTGTGTAATCGTTTAAAGTAGGCTGGACGGGATTCCTATCGATCCTGCTGTGCGTCGATCTCCTTCCGTCTCTTAAATCGCCCATTCTCTGAACTATAGGTTTCCTACCACCTATCGTCGTAGCTAACTGAGCTATCGCTATCCCGTACTTTGTAGTATCTTCTAAGGGCTCAGTGAGATGAGTTCGGACCAAGAAGGCGAAGTTAGTTTTGTCCGATTCTTTATTCTTCATTGAATGGCCATTCACTCCTATGAAATCGTCGTATTTCTCTTTGACCACGAAACCTTTGTGGTTCGTACAGAAAGTTCTCACGAAGTCGTCGTAACTTTCTGTATATATGTGAAATTTTGGATCTCTATTGACGTCGATGACAGGATCCATGATTATACTTGGGACTTCCACTCTAACACCTATATCGATAGGGGCAAAATCGGCCTCTAATGGGAGCTTATTTGTCAATTCTTGAACCCAATCTATCCCCACTCTACCGGGAGCGAGTATCACATTTTCAGCACGCATCTCTTCACTTTCAACAGTTATGACACCTTTACATTCGTTATTCTCAAGAAGTATATCTTTCACTTCAGTCTCAGTTTTGAAAGAGACACCTTGTTCTTCCAACTCTTTCTTGAGTGAACTGATGACCGCCGGCGCTTTATCTGAGCCGATATGAGCCTGTCTGATCGGGAAGAATCTCGCTCCTAAAGAGGCGGCTCTTCTCCTGAGCTTATCTTCCTGATCACTATCTTCCTTTTTCGGTTCTGGCATACCGTGGTTTGAAAGTATTTTTTCTATATATTCGATCAGTTTCCACGCATCTCTATCGTTCTTGGTATAATCTCGTAGGTTTCCACCTATATCCGGTCGAAGGTTCACCGTACCATCTGAATAGGTCCCCGCGCCACCGATACCGGACATTATATCATCTTCGGTCCTTTCGTCTATGTCTTTTCCTTTATCCACCACTAAAATATCTAGATCCTTTTCACTCAATTCGTAACTAGCGAAGAGTCCGGCGGGGCCCGCCCCTATTATCAGAACATCATAGATCATTCTAATATACACTCCAAGTTTAAAATCAGACCATAGGGTATTTAAATTTAACCGGGATCACATAATAGGATTTAAAAGATGATCTCATCCAACTTCACTAGATCCTGTTGTAGACCATCGCACTTAAGGAACCTAGGAACAGAAGTGTGAATATTATCAGGATTCCGACATTCCTAAAGTCCGCTCCGATAAGAAAACCATGTACCAGCACGAACAGGAGCACGAGATACATCAGTGAATGTATACTTTTCCAATATTTAGGTATCTTTCTTCTAACAAAGGCTGCGGCTGTAGCGATGTAGATCAATATCAGTGCTTGTCGACCGCCGAGCAACCAAAAAGCGTACCAAGAGGAGAGGTCCGGGAGGAATACCGAGATATCACTGACCCGGATAGCATAAATCACGGGATGTAGAGTCGCGCTGACAAGACCTATAGAGGCGAATATATGATGGATGTCCTGGAATGATCTTCCAAATTCCTGATAGATCTGCTTCATAAATGGGGTCAATAACGCTGCGATAGCTAACATGTAAAAACCTGTTAACGCGAAGAACCTGATGAAAAAGTTGAAGTAGTCTGGACTTGAAGTCGTCAGAAAAAGGACAAGTACGATAATATATAGACCGATAATACCAGCTAAAGCATAATATCCTTTCTGACTCATCCCCTCGGACATATTAATAAATCGAAGTTTAACAATAAATAATTTTCGTCGAAATGTAATTTAATCGTTTTTTCTTATATCGGATATAGCACCTCTCAGATATGGTGTCAATTTGATGTTAGACGGACAAACATAGGAGCATAAACCACAATCTATGCAGTCCTCTGCGTGCAGTTTCTCCAATCTTTTCAGATCGTTTTTCTTCTCGGCTTCCATTATCATCTGCGGATAGATATCTACTGGACAAACGGTATTGCAGTAACCACACCTGATGCATGGTTTCTCCCTTTCGTAGGGACTGGGTTCAGAATGAGTGAATGCGGTTAAACCGGAAGTAGCTTTCAGTAGAGGAGTTGATGGATCCGGTATTGTCGGTCCCATCATGATGGATCCCATCGCTATCCTCTCGAAGTTTCCAGGTGAAACACCGAGATGCCTGAGGATGTGCCTGACAGGCGTTCCCATCCTTGCCCAGAGGTTCTCACCGCCGTATTCATTCGAATAGAATGTCATGCCTCTAGAGACTAGCGACTCTCCATCTAAAACAGCTCTAGCAACAGCATGTGCAGTAGCGACGTTATGAACGACCGCTCCAACAGCCGGCGGAAAATCACCGGACGGAACTTCTCTGTCTAGAATCTCTTTGACTAGAAGTCTTTCGCTACCTACCGAGTAATTAGGTTCTATCCTTGCGATCTCGATGTTGTTTTCCTTCAGCAGCCTCTCGAACCCAGGCAATTTACCCTTTCTAGTTCTCGTGGCGAAAATTACATGATCTACTTGCAACATCTTTGCCATCAATTTTATACCTTTGATCATCTTCTTTCCTTTCTCCATGATCAGTCTGACATCACACGCTATGTTCGGATCGCTTTCTTTGGCATTGATTATCAGGTGAGAGATATCTCTTTCCTCGGACAATTTAAGGTGAGTGGGAAACGAAGCTCCACCGAGCCCGACCACGCCCGCCTCTCGAACTCTCTCGATCATCTCTTCTCTGGAAGCTTTTGTTACATCGATAGGATCATAGAACGCTTCTTTCTCTTCGTCCTCGGTTTCGATTATGACCGCCTTTTCTTTCTCCTGGGATATCGGATGTTCTAATTTAGTTATCTCTTTCACTGTCCCGTTCACCGGGCTGTGAACGGGCACGACCATAGGACCTCCTTCCTCATCATCCCCTATTTTCTGTCCGTAGCTCACGTAATCGCCTTCTTCGACCAGTGGTTTCGTCTCTTTCCCTATATGGTGCCTAAGGAACACGCGCATCTTATCTGCAGGAGGAATTACGGTGAAAGATTTGTCAAGACATTCGGCTTTCATGCTTATGTCCATCTCGAATCCGCCGTTCTCCCTGAAATTACGTAGTTCTTCATCATCTGAAGGCAAGGTCAATCACCTCCTCCCGTTTCTCTGTGACCGTAGGGCGTTTTGATACCTATTTTATCAAGGTATGGAGTTGCAAAGTTCATTATAACCAAAGCTATCACTGAACCGCCGAGGACGTTAAAAAGCTGAAATATGAAGGTCAAGACTGCCAGCGAAAAGCCAAAGATGTACTGTGACCTTTCCAGCATCGGAGTGGATTGAGGTTCGGTAGCCATGAAGAAAACGAGGAATATCACGCTTCCAGTGAACACGTGGAAAGCTATCCTGAGGATAGGGTCGCCTCCAAGGTAGAGCCCGAAACCGGCAGCTAAAATGGTCATTGTTCCGAGTGTTGAGAGTATGATACGCCATTTGTACCTCAGCCAGTAAGTTGCGATGGCTCCGACGATCAGAACAACAAGGCTCGAACCTCCTCCTACCCATCCGTGGGTCTGCCACAAGAAGAGGCTCTGTGCGGGAGATAGTTCACCCAATATCGGAAGAGTTTCGTTGCTAAAGATCCACATCGAGTTCTGCAGTCCTTCAGCTGTGGTAATATTAAGATCGAGGTGATGTGTATGGAATAGTAAACCAAAATCTAAGCTCCTCAATGATAACAGCAAAAGCAGCAGCACTTTTGAAGCGGCTGCTGGATTCAGATACTTTCTCTCAAAATACTTTCCCTGTCCGTATTTGAAAACGAGGATGGCTAAGAGGGCCACAGCTGCGGTCACCCAGAAGGGACTAGCGATAGCGATAGAAAGTCCCACTATCATACCGACTACCAATGGCGAGGCGGGAGATTCATAGGTCTGTTTTTTTCCTTTCCATATCTGATAGGAGTTTATTATGCTGTGTACGACCAACACAGTTCCTATGGCTATCATTATATGGATGAATGCATCCAAGCCCATGACTATTACGGAGGCTACAGCGATTATACCCATCAGTAAGAACGTTTTCAACATGAGTTCAGTCTTTTCAAATCCGATATGGAGATGAGGTGGTTCTTCCATCTTGTAGATATCTAATCCAGAACTATTTTCATCCATGTTTTTAATCTCCCACATAGTCAAGTATTTCAACGTTATCTAATCATTAGAAGATATTTTATTTTTGTGGAAGAAGAACTAATGAAATCAATCTCCTGTCAGTAAGATGGGTATTTCTCCCTCGGCGATCACTTCTCTTTCTAAACTGCTCAGTGAGAGCTTTGGAAAGATGTGATGTAACTTGTACAGTATACCTTTTCTCCCCCTACTCCCTATCAAGAAATCAAAATCGTTCATCCTTTCAATTATCTCCTTGTCCGAAGCATCTTTTTTTATATTAAGAGTAAAATCCACTCCTAGTCTATCCGCTCTTTTTTTGATCCTCCTCGAAGCTGGGCCTGGTTCGTTTTCACCGAAATGGAACGTAGTCACACTCGCATCTAGATGATCCGCAAGATCAAGAGCGATCATAGTGGCTTCGACAGAATAAGTGCTGAATGTGGTTGGATTGAAGATTTTCTCAGGAGCCTCGATGGGGCAGGACCGAGGGAATATAAGCGAAGGATGACTTGTGACTTTCAGATAATTCAAAGTCGTCTCTCCTATGTGGACCCTCTGTGCACCGACCTTAGAATGAGATGCCATAACAAGAAGATCAGCATCAACATCATCCGCATACTTTTTTATCTCCTGAGACGGCACACCTTCGGGGTTTCTCATTTCGATCGGAGATATATTTACCTCATTCAGGACTTCTTTACCATCTTTTAAAGCCTTTTTCGACACTTTTCGTTTTTCTTTGCGCATTGTAATATTGTGAGGTATACTTCTATCGGTGGTGTCTACTACGCTTATTAAGAAATATTCGGAATCAGGGAATAAATTCAGGGTATATCTCATCGCGTTATTCATTATAGGTGAATCATCCGTTGCGATCACTATTTTGTCGAACATCCTATCTAGATAATATATGTGCATTCATTTATTATTTTTGTAATGAACTTCATTTTATTTGTTCATCAAAGGTAAAATATTTATGGATGAGAGATGTAAATATAAAACATGGTGAAACTAGGATTTCCATTTCTATTCATTTCGATCATAATCTCTATTTCAGGGGCATTTCTTTTTCCTTTGTTAGAATTAAAAATAAAAAATAGAATATTATCTTTTATCAGCTTTGTTCTTCTAACGATACCGGGACTTACCGCTCTAATAATCATATTAACTTTTGGACTGCGACCAGGCATCGTCGAACCCCATTTATTTTCTCATTCTATGATCGGTTCCTTTGCGATGTATTTGGATAGTTTGAATTCCCTGTTTTTTCTCGGAGTAGGCGTAGTAACCCCGCTTGTTGGGTTGTATTCTTATGACATAATGACGCATAGGATTACTAGCATGCGAGAAGAGGGTGAGAATCCTCCCTCCCTCGGTGTTTTTTTTCTCTTTTATAATCTGTTCGCGGCGGGGATGTTCGGTTTTGTGTTGACGACCAATCTTTTTCTGCAGTATATCTTTTTGAATTTATCTCTGATTTCCTCGTATGTTTTGATACTCTTCTACGGCTATGGTAAAAGGACTCGAGTAGCTAATATATACTTGATATGGTCATTAATAGGCGGTTCTACCTTTTTCTTGGGTGTTATAGGCCTCGGAGCGGAAGTCGGCACCTACGACATATTGGACCTCTTAACACTTGAACTCAACCTTGGATTAGGCAAAGGACTCCCTCTTTTGATACCATTTTTGATTTTCTTTGGTATGTCTATAAAGATGGCGCTCTTTGGTATCCATATATGGCTACCTAGATCTCACTCTCAAGCTCCTGCACCGGTTTCCGCCCTACTCTCGGGTAATTTGATAGGGCTGTCTGGTTACGTGATGATCAGAGTCGTCGTTGAGATGTTCCCCGCGCAGTTCAGGATAATATCCCCTATCTTTATCGTCTTAGCTTTCATCACGATGCTTTACGGAGGGCTTAACGCCTTAGCTCAGGATGATTTGAAAAAACTGTTAGCTTACTCTAGCATCTCTCAGATGGGTTGGATAACCTTTGGGATAGCTTTGATGACGGAAAAAACTATGATAGGTGGAGCCGTTCTTTTCGTTACACAATCTTTGTCTTCTTCTCTACTCTTCATGGGATCAGGAGTTATAATGTATAGGTATGAGGGATTGAGAGATATCTCTAAGATGGGAGAATTAATAACACTCAATCCGGTCTTGTCTAGTCTCATAATTCTTGGTTTTTCTACACTTATCGGTGCCCCATTCACCATAGGTTTTTGGGGAAAGACTCTGATATTTAGTGGCGTGACCACGATAGCTTTAGAGTACGGTCCTATCGTATTTATACTGGTTTCGCTAGCTATAATCTTCGCTGGAGGAGTGACCGCTAGTTATTCATTAATCACTATGAAAAGAATGCTGTTCGGCATGTTCAAAAGTGATATGGAATCACCTAAAGTCGGGTGGAATTTTTCCACATCAAGTATGGCCGTCATTGGAGTCACGGGGGTAGTTCTTTTCTTCGCCCCGGGTAGTATTATCGATCCTGCCGCTCTCCCGAGGATTTCTGTACTGTCGATCGAGGGTATGATGTTCTTGACGGCTTATCTCGGCGCTTACACCATCTTTTCTGGTGGTTTACGGTATTACCTTGTACTTGTTTCTCATAGACTCGAAAGCGAAGTGATAGACCACTTTTTCCATGAACGGGTTATTCCTTGGATAGAAAGGGGGCCTAAAACCGTTGAAGCAATACTACACACCACTGATCTATTCAACTACCTCCTTTGGCTACTAATAGGATTTGTGGGGGCTATATTGAGCTTGCTATTCTTTTAAAAATCACACTCTTTAGACAATCTTTCTTTCAAACCTGATTAAAATTATTTCGTACACCCCATAGTTATATAAATACCATCTAAAGATTATATTAACATGGATTCATTAGAGGTAGATCATGTGGAAGAGGAATGGATTGATAAAAGATATATCATTAATCTTCTTCGCTAGAAGTTATCATGATTGTATGGGGGTGATTTGATCAAAGGGATTTCTTATGAGGTCTTCATCTTCCTTTTGGTAAAAAAAAGGCTTCTTCATAAAGATACTATCAGGGGGAGTGGATAATGTTTTGGAGGATGGTCGTAACTGCCAGTCCAGCTTTGATATTGGCTATACCTCTTTTGTTCGCATTCGTTATCACACTCATGGGAAGATTATTTGAAAAATCCGTTCAAGGACTGTTTCTCTCCAGCTTGATAATAACCTCTTTCTTTGTAGGTGTGATGGCATTCGAAGTTTTGACAGTAGAGGGCTGGTCTTACGTTTTTGGGGGCGAACAACCACGACCCCAACAAGTCAGTTCTTTTTTTCGGATCATATTCGTTGCTGATGGATTTTCCGTTCTAGCCACTATAACTATCGCTATAATCGCTTCGGTGACAGGAATTTATTCTTACGCATACTTGAAAGGAGAGT
Source organism: Candidatus Natronoplasma sp. (assembly GCA_048621055.1). GTDB lineage: Archaea > Thermoplasmatota > Thermoplasmata > Halarchaeoplasmatales > Halarchaeoplasmataceae > Natronoplasma. The sequence goes on from JBMCXO010000007.1 coordinate 8,781, forward strand.
CGCATTTAAACAAATATTACACCCTTTTCCTACTCACTTGGGCCGGTATAAACGGGATGGTCTTGACTAATGACCTTTTCAATATGTTCGTCTGGTTTGAAGTTACTACCATCGCATCGTCCGGTCTAGTGGCCTTCCAAAATTACAACAGAAAAAGCATAGAAGCCGCTTTAAGATACCTTGTGTTGAGCGTTGCAGGAGGTCTGTTTTTCCTCTTCTCGATAGCTCTTCTGTACGGCCAGTACGGGGTCTTGAATCTTGAGCTTCTTTCTGAACAGATCAATGGCAGTTTCAATGATAAACTCGCTGTTGGTTTGATAATGATCGTATTCGCTATGAAATCCAGCAGCGCTCCCTTTCATCACTGGACACCGGAAGTCCATGGCGAGTCTCCCGGACCTGTTTCTCCCTTTATAGCGATCATGGTTATGGGATATCTCCTTGCTCTTTTCAGATTATCTATCGGTGTATTCTCCGCAGGCTTATCAGTCGAAATTTTAGGTTCAATTTTAATGATTCTAGGGATCCTGTCTATGGTGGTGGGTATAATAATGGGATTTTATAATGATGATATAAAGCTGATCGTGGTTTACCTTTCGATCTCCCAGATTGGCTACATACTCCTTGCTATGGGGGTAGGACTCACGACTTTAAATACAGGTCGTTATGAAGAATTCGGGTCTCTTGCATTCACTGGTGGTCTTTTCCACGTGATCAACGATGCCGTTTATAAAACTCTACTTTTCCTTTCGGTCATCACTGTAGGACATGCTGCTGGCACTAGGGACCTAAATGAATTGAGTGGCATCTTCTATAAAATGCCGTATACATCTATCTTTTTTCTGATAGGTGCACTCTCTATCTCTGGGTTTCCTCCCTTCTCTGGATTTTATTCCAAGTTTTTGATCTACAGGTCTACCTATTCGTTCCATCCCCTCTTGGGTTTATTCACGATAGTCATGACTGCTCTTATCTTCCTAATGATGGCTAAGCTTTTTTCAAGCGTTTTTTTAGGTTTAACAGAAAGCACATCAGAAAAAGAGATCCCTCTAATGATGTTCTTAAGTATGATTATTCTCTCGATAATCGTTATTATTTTTTCGATAATACCTCATATAGTGATCTCTGAAATAATCTCACCGGCTGTAGAAGCTTTAGCTATGGTTTTCTAAGAACAGTTTCCCTATACCTTCTGACTTTACATAAAAATGTTATCAAGTCAAGGACATATAGATGATCGTAATTACGATAAACGAGTCAGAAAATGAAGATATATGACTACTAGATGGATTCTTTCCGATATAGTTATAACTTTAGAGTCGTTTGTAAAAAGCGGAACATGATCATCAACGCTGATCTGCATATCCACAGCAAATATTCCAGCGGCGTATCAGATAAGATGGATCTCAAAACCTTGAGCATAGAAGGTGAGAAAAAAGGCATAGATCTTTTAGGAACCGGAGATTGTCTCCATCCCCGCTGGAGAAAGAGTATAGAAGATCTGGATAAAGAAAGGGAATCTATATTCAGTAGAAAAGGGATGAAATTCATACTGACTGGAGAAGTAGAAACGAAAGATAGAGTCCATCACCTGCTCATATTTCCCTCACTCTCGAAGGTGGAAGAGTTATACGAAAGATTGGGTCGTTTTTCATCGAATATCGATTCCGACGGTAGACCAAGAGTGGATCTCTCCGGAGAGGAACTATCTCTCATGGCTAAGGAGACCGGCTGCTTGTTCGGTCCTGCTCATGCATTCACACCATATACCGCGTTATATGGGAATCATGATTCTCTGTCCTCAGCATATGGAAAATACTCAAAAGATATTGATTTCTTGGAGCTGGGATTGAGTGCGGACAGCAGTTATGCGAATAAGATATCAGAACTCCACGACCTCGTTTATCTTTCTAATTCCGACGCTCATTCTCCTTTCCCTTATCGTTTGGCTAGAGAATTCAACACTTTGGACCTTCATGAATTGAGTTTTGAAGGCATAAATAAATTGTTCCAAGGTGAGAAAGGAGAGGTGGTCCGCAACGTAGGTCTTCCTCCTGAAGAAGGAAAGTATAACGAGAGCGCCTGTAACAGCTGTTACAAACATTACAGTTTTGAAGAAGCTGTATCGAGGGATTGGCGGTGTGGATGTGGAGGTTCCATAAAGAAGGGTGTTAAAGATAGAGTTCAGGAATTATCGGATACGAACAAAAGTCCAAAAGGTACACCACCATATATCTATCTTATACCTTTACAGGAGATAATAGCTAAAGCTATAGGTCATTCGAGTCCAACTACAAAGAAAGTTACCGAGCTTTGGCAAACACTGATAGATTCCATCGGAGACGAAGTCGAAGTCCTGTGTGACTCACCTATAGAAGAGATAGAAGGTATAGTTGGAGAAGAGATCGCAGACCTGATCAAAGACTTTAGAGAGGGAGATGTGGAGATCCGACCAGGTGGAGGTGGACAATATGGGAGAATCCTTCCCGAAGAGGAAAATGAAGCCGCAAAAAGCCAAAGTTCTTTAACTGACTTTTGATCGCTTAACCCCTGATATAACTTCTTTTTCTTCCGAAAATAATAATTAATAATAGTACTGTATGAAGATCGAGTAGTTTAGAAAGTAAAGATCTACGGGAACTGATAAGATGGACCTGTTTGGGAAGGAAAAAGAGGAAAAGATAGAGTCTCTTAAAGAAACATGCAGAGAGAAAGATGAAAGGATAGAATCTCTCAAGCAGATGCTAAAAGAAAAAGAAGAAAAAATTTACACTTTTGAAGATACATGTAAGGAAAAAGAGAAAAAGATAAACGATCACAAAAAAAATATTAGGGAAAAAAAAGAAAAAATAGACGGCCTTGAAAAAACATGTAAGAAGAAAGAGGAAAAGATAGACGAACTTAAAAAGAAATTAAGCGAGTATGAAGAAGAAAAGAAAGCTCTAGAAAAGGAGATCCTTGAGGAGAGAAGCGAAGTAGAAGAGCATATAAAGAGCATCGAAGACGTGGTTAAGGGGATAACGGAAGGAGATCTAAGTGCAAGGATAGATACGAGCCATTTTAAGGAAGAGGAAGGAGAATCTTATTTGATAGGATTAGCAAGCAACATAAACAAAATGGCTAGTGGTTTAGAAAGTACCCTGAGAACTCTCCAAAAGGTATCTACAGAATTAGGCGAATCTTCAAAGAATACTAAGGACACTTCTAAATATTTGACTGAAATGGCTGAAAAACTTTATGACAATATCGAAGACATATCAGCCGGAGGACAAGAGATAGCGGAAATGAATAATAAAATCTCAGAACAGATAAAATCTGAAATTCGTAAGATTGAGGCAACATCTTCTGATATCAAGGATATAGTAGATACAGCCGAGGAAACATCTACCCAGACAGAAAAAGGAAAGAATCAGGCAAAAAAAGCAAGCGAAACCGTAGACAGACTGAAAGATATACTTGATAAGACTGCCTTAGAAGGAGAAAAGTTAGATAAAAAATCAGAGGAGATAGGAGATGTGATCGATGTCATCTCTGACATAGCTGATCAGACTAATCTTTTAGCGTTGAACGCTTCGATCGAAGCGGCAAGAGCGGGTGAAGAAGGGAGAGGATTTGCTGTTGTAGCCGATTCTGTAAGAGAATTGGCTGAAGATACTCAGGAAGAAACTGAACAGGTCAAGGAGGCTATCGAGGAGACTCAGGACTGCGCTAAGAATATAGCGGGAAAAATTGAGGAGTTAAAGGATATGACCGAGACGGTTGAGAACTTTTCAGAGGAGAGTAAAGAATCCATAATAAAAATAGATAAAAAGATGGGTTCGGTAAAAGATTCTATCAAATCGGTTTCTATCACTACCACTGATCTTTTAGAGGTGTTGAAGAGTGATTTTGCTCCAAAGATTTCCGGCGTAGCGGAGATAAGTAATCAAAATGCCAAACTAGCGCGGTCGTGTAAGGATATATCTCAAGAGCAAAAATCTATTTCAGAAGATTTGTTGGGTTCTGCAAAAGATCTTTCAATAGTCTCTGAGGAACTCTCAAACGTGTTAGAACAGTATGAGGATGTTTATTTTAATATGATAGAAAGGGCTAGAGAGAAAGGCGATAAGGAACTGGAAGCTAAAGGCTTGAGACGACTTGGGTGGGTTTATGTTGAAACAGGCAAATTCGGAAAGGCTGGAGAATATCTAAAGGATGCCTTGGAGATATCTGAGAGGGTAAATGACCTAGAAAGTATCAGCGAATGTTATAGAGGGCTGGGGAAGGTAGGTATGAGAAAAGGAGATCTTGAGGAAGGGAAAAAATATTATCGGAAGGGAATAGAGGCGGCGAAAAAGTCAGGAGATAACAAAACGCTTGCGATGAATTATATAGGTTTAGGTAATATCTTCTCGCAACAAGGTCATTTCGGTAAATCGATCAATTATTATGAAAAGAGCATACCGTTGTTAGAAGAGGTTAACGATAAGACCCAGTTGTCAAGGGTTCACAACAACATCGGCGATACCTATATGAAAAATGAAAAGTGGGAGAAGGCTTTGGAGTACTTTGATAGGTGTATACACTACGCAGAGGAAATAAACAATGAACGGTTCATAGGTTGGGGTTCATTCAATGCGGCGGAGGTTTGTACAAATTTAGGTCGTTTAGAAGAAGCTTCTGAATATATTGATGGTATAGAAGAGATAATGAAACGGGAAAACGATAGAGTCGGGTTGGCCGCAGTCTACAGAAATAGAGCCATGATCAACCACAAAAAGGGAAATTTTGACAAAGCAGTTCAGTACTATAACAAAGCTTTGGATCTAAATAAAGAGCTAGATATGCCTTACAATGTAGCTGAGACCAAATTACATATTGGGCAGTTATATAAAGACAAAAATGAATATGAAAAGGCTCAAGAGTACTTGGGAAGCGCTAGAGATATTTTTGAAGACATTGGGGCGTCTGATGATCTCATAAAAAGGACTAAAAAGATACTAAGTGAGCTTCCCGGATAGAGTCAAAAATCTAATGACCTTAACTTAAGTGATCTTAGCAATATCTTGTACATTCTTTGTTCGTAGTCGATTCTTATTGTTAGTAGAGCTAAATAATCATTGCAATGTATCCAAAAACTTATGAATTATTATTTTTTTATATCGACTATGACGAAAGCTTTGATCCTGACTGAGGAACATCTCGATAGAGGCGCGGCTAAGACATCTCATGGATTACTTAGACACTCGGAAAAGTACGACATAGTGGGTGTAATAGACTCGAAGTTCGCCGGAAAGACGACTGATCAGATAATACCTAGATGTAAAAAAGTAGAGGTCTACCCTAACCTTGACTGTGCGTTGAAAGGGAATGAAGCTGAAATTTTGATAGTTGGAATCGCAACTATAGGTGGGTACTTACCAGAGAATTTCAGAGAACACATAAGGGATGCGATAAAGAACGGACTGGATATAATCTCTGGTCTCCATCACTTTCTGAGCGAGGACGATGAATTTATCGGTATGGCGGAGAAATACGGTGTGACTTTGACCGATATAAGAAAATCACCTCCCTTGGACGAACTTCACTATTTTAAAAACAGGAAAGAAGATATCGGTGCTTTGACTATACCTTTCCTTGGTACTGACAGTTCCGTGGGTAAGAGGACCGCATTATTGGAGATCTATGAGGTCATGAAAGAAAGAGGCGATGAGGTGGAATGGGTAGCAACCGGTCAAACGGGCTTATTGCAGGGTTCGGATTATGGCGTACCACTAGACTCTATCAAGGGAGATTACATGGTGGGAGAATTAGAAAACCAGATATGGGAGGTATGGAAGGAAAAACAACCGGATTATATACTTATAGAAGGACAGGGGAGTATCTCCCACCCTGCTTACGTATGCGGCTCTCGTGCTGTGCTTTCAGCGAGTCAGCCAGATGCGGTCGTTTTACAGCACGCACCGGCTAGAAAATACCGCCACTATCAGTCGGAGAACATACAGTGGCCGATGCCGGATGTGAAAGACGAAATCCACCTCATACGAAGCTTTTCTGGAGCCGATGTAATCGCCGTAACTATAAACCCAGAAAATCTTACTGATGATCAAAAGAAAAAATACACTATGAAATACGAACAGAAGTTCAACATACCGTCAGCTGATGCTTTAGAAAATCCTGAGAAGATAGCAGAAAGGATAGAGATACAGAAAGACCTTCAAGAATGAATCACTCTTTTACAATAACACCTTCGTTGTTAGGTTCTCCGATCCAGATATTGTAACCTTCTTCTTTTTTTCCTTCCATCACTTTAGCTTTTAGATCATCTAAGTCTTTTTCTTTGACTACTCCGTAAGCTGTTGGCCCCCATGAACTCTGTCCACCTCCATATGTTTTATCGATAAGGGATTCTACGATATCACTGATCACGGGATGGTAGATACCTTCTTGATAATCGGAAAAAGATTCACCGACCAGTTCCTGTATCCTGGTGAGGTGTTCACCAAAGTCCACTATGTTATTTCTCTCTAACGAAGGTAAAATGCCCATCAAGATATTGTGACATATCTTCTCGGGGTATTTTCTGTTTACCGTGAGTTCCTCCATTATGGGTCTCTCTTCCTTCTCATCGTATCCCTTTTTCTGTTTTGGACAGATGATCAAAAATCGCCAGTCGGAAGGGACCTCTTTTCTCTTCAGCAGAGGTGAGATCTCTTTTTTCTTCACTTTTCCGCCTTCCAATATGAGACCACCTTTTTCAAAACCATGAGTACCGATAGCTGAGAAACGACCTCGCTCAAGCAGTTTAGCTAATTTTATGATCGAAACTTCCTCACCAACTTCCTTCAGCATGCCATACCCTGTTCCGAGAGTGAATTGGGTGGTTGACCCCAAACCGATATGGTCAGGAATACGATCTTCGACCACTATTTTGAAGCCACACTTGATATCGAACTTATTTTTCAATTTTAGATAGACCTTTTCTGCTATCTTTTTTTCTCTTTCACTGCCATCCACTTTGATACCGTCTTCAGTAGCTTTGATCTCTATATCATATCCCTCTTTTAAAGTGATACCGAATGCGCCATATTGTCTTTTGAACTCTCTGCTCAAATCGATTATACCGAAATGAAGTCTAGAGGGGGTCTTGATTTTCATGATTCACCTTTCAGATCGATCCTATATTTTTCCATTTTGTCTTCGTCGACTTTTATACCTAGCCCGGGCTCATCGGAGGTCCATAGTTTTCCATCTCTAAATTCAAGTCCGCTAGCTATATTGTCTGAGAGCATGAAATGGCTGTCAAGATCGGCATATTTAAGATTTGGAGTGGAATTGAAAAGGTGGGCCCCTGCGGCTATAGAGACGCTAGTTTCTCCCATGCAGCCCACCATTCCTTGCATATCATGATCTTCCATTATCTCGACAATCTTTCTCCCCCCTGTTAAACCTCCGCATTTAGCCAATTTTATGTTAATCATATCGGCGATCCCTTCTTCACAGATTTTTTTCGCCATGTGAGGTCCTTTTACGGTCTCGTCTGCCATTATCGGTATATCGGTCTCTGTGGTAACTTTTTTAAGTCCTTCTAGATCGTCTACCCTGACCGGCTGCTCGACAAATTTTATATCACTTTCTTTCAATTTTTGACAGAGCGTGATAGATTCTTCAGGAGTGAACGCTTGGTTAGCGTCCACCCATATCTCGATATCATCGCCTACTTCTTCTCTCACCGCTCTGACCCTTTTAACGTCTTCCATCAATCCGAGCCCTATCTTTATTTTCAAAGCTCTGAAACCTTTGTCTACGAATTTTCTAGCATGTTCGACGGTTTCTCTTTTGGTCATATGTCCTATAGTTCTATCAGTGAGTACTCCTTCATTCTCTCCTCCAAAAAACTCTAGAACGTTCTTATTCTTTAATTTCTCTTTCACATCGTATAGGGCTATATCCAAGCCTGCTAGAGCGGAAGGATCGTTAGGCAATTCTTTATTCCAGTCTTCCCAATTTTTTTCTATGTCAACTTCTTCTCCTTCGGTCCTAGCTTTAAAATTTTTCATAGCCTTCAATATGGATTCTATCGTCTCCTCTGTTACGCTGTTAGCGCTCGCATTACCCCATCCCACCACGCCTTCGGAGTGAACCTTTACGATGACATTTTCTGCAGTCAGAGAAGAACCAGTAGAGATCTTGAATATCTCGGTTCTATCTATTCCTATAGGTATTGCCTCTAACCTAACCATCTTCATCCATATACACCTCTTTATAATATCTACACATATCGGTCAACGGGCACTTCGAACATTTAGGTTGTCTAGGTCTACATATGTTTTTACCGAAGACAACCATCAATCTGTTTATCTCGATCCAATATTTCTTTGGTATCTCTTCCTCGAGTACTCTCTCAGTCTCTTCTGGCTCATTTGTATCCGCTATACCTAATCTGTTACTTATCCTATGTACATGAGTATCAACAGGCACCGCCGGTTCTCCAAAACCATAAACAAGGACACAGTTCGCTGTTTTTCGCCCTACACCCTTCAAATCGAGTAGTTTATCTAGTTCTTCGGGCACTTCGTCATCGTATTCTTCGTGAATACGTTTCGCTATCCGCTTTACCCTTTCAGCTTTCACATTGTAGAATCCAGAAGGTCTTATCAGCTCTTTCACGTGTTCGAGAGGTGCCTCTGCCAGCTCTTTAGGATTAGGATAGCTGGAAAATAAAGCTTGTGATGCTTTGTGAGTATTGATGTCTTTAGTACGCTGAGATAGTACCGTTGAGATCAACACTTCAAATGGTGATCTGTCGGGAGTCTCATTATCTTCAGGATCTTTACCTGGAAAGGCTCCGACATCGAATTCTTTTTTCAGCCGCTTTATCATCTCATCGTAATCCATCTTATCCTCTCAACTTCTTCAATATATCCCCTATCAGATACATTGAGCCCGTAATTACTATCAGGTCCCCTTCAGTCCACTCTTCTTCTGCTTTTTTTAGGGCTTCGATACCATGCGCATAGGTCTCGGTAGGGCAGTAACTTTCGAATTCTCTGCAAAGAACTTCACTATCCAATTTTCTTTTGCTTACTGGTTCAGCCGTGTAAACTAGATCGGCAAGAGGTCCCAGTATATTACCCATGCTGCCATGATCTTTGTCTTCCAGCATCCCGACTATCAGCAACAATCTGTTGAAATCTACATTTTCCAGTCCGAGCTTTAGGGCCTCAAATCCTGTTTTGTTATGTGCTGAATCTATCATCACTCTAGGTCTTTTTTTGATGAATTCCATCTTCCCGGGCAATCTAGTATTCTCTATCCCTTCAACGATGTTCTTTTCACTCAGATCGTATCCCCGCTCTTTCAATCCCTCCGCTACTTTAAGGGATATCAAGGCATTTTCTGCCTGCCAAGAAGTCAAACCCTGTATCTCGATCTCTCCATACGGTTCTGTTCTAATTTTCAACGGATCGTAGGATATCTGATGATCTCTATCGAAGGCATAATTGAAATCAGCGTTCCTCTCTTCGCAAACTTTTTCAAAATAGCCTCTTATTTCTTTCTCCTTCTCCCCAGTTACGAAGTGGTTGCCTTCTGTTATTATACCCCCTTTCTCGTAGGCTCTTTTCATCTTGGAATCTCCAAGATGTTCGGCATGATCATAGCCAACGTAAGTGACAACGGAAAAATCATGTGGAGCCACGTTAGTAGCGTCAAGTCTTCCACCCATACCGACTTCTAGAACTGCAAAATCAACATCATGTTTTGAGAAAGACAGGAATGCTAACGTGGTCAGAACTTCGAAAAAACTAGGTCTTTTTTCTGGGTCCTTCTCTTCAATATCTTTAACCACTGGATGTACCTTTCCGATCAAACTCCAAAGTTCTTCTTTATCTATATTTTTTCCGTCTATCTGTATCCTCTCTTCAAAATCGACAAGGTGAGGGGAAAGATAAAGCCCCGTAGAGTAACCCCCTTCTTTCAAAATGTTAACGAGCGTTCTGCATACCGATCCCTTCCCGTTGGTACCTCCGACCACGATCGCCTGAAAATCTTTATGTGGGTTATCAAATCTCGAAAGAAAAGCTTCTATCTTGTCCAAGCCGAGTTTGACCCCGATCCTTTCCAGTGAATATAGATAATCTTCGGGTTGTTCAAAATTATCTCTTGGATCTTCAAATTCCTTCCTTTTCTCCTCATCCTTTCCCATGGGACCACTTAGTGTTTGAAGACTCTTTGGCCTGTGAAAACCATGCTCATCTCGTATTCATTGATAGCTTCGACGACCTCGTCATCTCTTATAGAACCTCCCGGCTGGATAACCGATTCGATATCCGCTTCCGCTGCTTCATCGATCGCATCACGGAACGGAAAGAAAGCATCGGAAGCCATGGTGCATCCTTTAGTATCGGACCTAGATTTCATCCGGGCTATCTTTACCGCGTCTACCCGGCTCATTTGACCCGCACCGATACCTACCGTGTGATCTTTTCGAGTGAAGATGATCGAGTTAGATTTGACGTGTTTTACAACTTTCCATGCGAATTCCATGGCATCTAGTTCTTCTTCTGTAGGTTGCCTTTCACTTTTAACCTCTAACTCTTCCCTTTTCAACTTCTGTTGATTTCTCTCTTGAACTAGAAGGCCTTCAGCAACTTTCATGTACATGACACCCTCTTTTTGGGGGTTCCAATCAGGCAGTTCCATTATCCTTATATTTTTACTATTCTTCAGAACGTCTATAGCTCCTTCCTCATAACCTGGGGCGATGCATGCTTCTATAAAGATTTCATCCATCTTCTTGGCCATATCAACTGTAATGGGTCGGTTAGAGCCGATTATTCCTCCGTAGATAGACATCGGGTCACATTCATAAGCCAATTGGTAAGCTTCCGCTAGATCGTCTTTGCTCGCTACTCCTGTCGGATTGGTGTGTTTTATAGCAGCTACCGTAGGCTTATCGAACTCCTTCACTATATCCATAGCAGCTTCTAGATCCAATATATTGTTGTATGAGAGGGATTTTCCGTGAAGTTTTTCTGCTTTCAATACAGAACTCTCAGAAGTTTTTTCAGTTCGATAAAAAGCGGCTTTTTGATTGGGATTTTCTCCGTATCTCAGTTCTTGAACTTTTTTTCCGGAGAGTTGATAGTTTTCCGGGAACTCGTTTCCCATGTATTTTTTCTGAAAATAATTGTATATGGCAGTATCGTATTCTGCTGTATGACTGAACGCTTCTACCGCCAGTTCTTTCCTGGTTCTATCACCAACTTCAGAATTTTCTTTTAATTCTTCTAAAATCTTATCATATCTTGCTGGATCGCATATAACGGCTACGCGTTCATGGTTCTTAGCTCCGGCTCTCAATAGAGCCACACCGCCGATATCGATGTTCTCCACCGCGTCTTCGATTTCATGCTCTTCTTCGGTAGTTTTCTGAAATGGATACAGGTTCACGGCTAGAATATCTAAATGGGGAAGTGCATGTTCTTCTATATCTTCCTGATGCTTGTTAGCCTGAAATAATAATCCACCGTGGATCTTTGGGTGAAGAGTTTTCACACGCCCATCTAATATCTCCGGAAAACCAGTTACTTCACTAACTTCAGTCACTTCTAATCCCGCTTCTCTCAACACAGAAGCTGTTCCTCCTGATGATATTATCTCGAAGTCGTTTTTTTTCAGTCCTTTGGCAAACTCAACGATACCAGTCTTATTAGATACGCTCAATAGTGCCTTCCGTGGCAATTATAACACCAACTCAAACGAAAACCTTCACTGTTTGATAAGTTTTTCTATAACTTTATGATTTTAATAGAATAGCTCAATAATTTCCCCAACCTTGTATCAGGTCAGCCTCTACTTCATGCCATCCTTCATTGATTAGAGATGGCGTATATAATCGATTACGGTATTCATTACCAGTCCAACCCAAAACCCACCATTCGTTGGTGCCCATATGATGGAGATATATATTCAATTCAGAGTTCTCTGTGAGATTTTCCACATATACATAGGAATCGTATCTGTAATATTCCATCCGTTCATCAAATTTATCAGGGTAAGGTTCATCATCATATTCGTCTTCTGTCAGGTTGTAGACTGGAGATATTATCGGTTCATTTTCTAAAGCATTTCTCGTATCTATACGGCTTTCTGAGACGATTCTCAATGAAATATCTTCATATTGTTGATCCACTTCCAATCTTTCTATCTCTATCTTCAGCATCACTCCGTGCTCCGTGTTCATATATTCACATGTCCAGTTTTCAGGAATGTTTGCTTCTTTCAGGAATTCCGATTCATTGACTATTGGAGTATCATTTTTCCTGGGCAGTGGTGTGTACAAAATCAGGTTTTCCTGAACTTTAGTAGTCTCTAAATTAATCTCAAAATTGTACTCGCTCGTATAACTCTCTTCTTTCCACAAACAACCACTTAGGGATGTACCGGCTATTACAATTATTATAGTCATCAGCATCGCTGAGATTTTCATTTTGATCTCCCTCTATCATCAATCTACATAGATGTATATGAACCTTCCTTTTTTAGACATAGTCGAAATCAGCACAATCATTTTAAATTACTCTTTCCTTTATCAACTAATATGAAATCCGATGTCGAGATAGCACAGGAGGCTGAGTTAGAGCCGATAGGAGATATTGCGGAAAAGATAGGATTGAGTGAAGATGACCTCGAACCTAGAGGTAATTATGAAGCCAAATTGTCTTTAGATACTATCAAAGAGTACAAGGATAAAGACCATGGAAATCTGATCTTAGTCACTACAATGACACCTACACGAGGTGGTGAGGGTAAAACAACCACTAGCATCGGCTTAACTCAGGCATTCTGGAAGATGGGCGAGAAAGCCACACTTGGTATCAGAGAACCCTCGATAGGTCCCACTATGGGTATCAAAGGTGGTGCAGCGGGAGGAGGTAATTCGCAGGTCCTCCCCATGGAAGACATCAACCTTCATTTCACCGGTGATATGCACGCAATAGGTATCGCGCACAACTTACTTTCTGCGATGATCAATAATCATATGCACCGCGGGAATGAGATGAATCTAGATACTAGAAAGATAGTTTGGCCTCGAGTTCTAGACATGAACGACCGCTCTCTGAGAAATATCGTAGTTGGTCTGGGAGGAACATCTGACGGGATGCCGAACGAAACCTCTTTCGGTATAACCGCAAGTTCTGAGGTCATGGCTATTTTGTGTCTCGCTGATGGGATACAGGACCTTAAAGAGAGGCTTTCCGATATCATCATAGGCTATACTTACGATAGAGAGCCTATAACCGCTGGTGAGTTCGGAGGAGTTGGAGCTATGGCCGCTCTGTTAAAACATGCGATGAAACCCAATCTGGTCCAAACCATAGAGGGCGTACCTGCATTCATCCACGGCGGTCCCTTTGCCAACATAGCTCACGGTACCAGCAGCTTGATATCTACTAAGTTAGGATTGAGTTTTTCTGATTATTTTGTCACTGAGGCAGGTTTTGGTTCAGATCTCGGTGCAGAAAAATTCTTCAATATCGTCTGCCGCGAGGGTGATCTCGAACCCGACGTTGCGGTGATGGTTGCTACAGTTCGAGCATTAAAACGTCAGGGAGGGGTTCCTAGGAAAAATCTAAAAGATGAGAATCTCGAGGCGATGAAGAAAGGACTACCGAACTTAGATAAACATTTGAAGAATATACAGATGTTCGGGGTGCCCGTAGTTGTGGCCATAAACAGATTTCCATCTGACACCCAAAAAGAAATAGATTACCTCAAAGACCTATGTGAAAAGATAGAGGTGCCTTACGCAGTCACGGAAGTGTATCAGGAAGGCGGGGAAGGTGGGATCGGATTGGCAGAAGAGGTGAAGAAACTCTGTGATGAAAAGAAAAGTAACTTCAGACCTCTTTACTCACTCAAGGAAGAACCTGAAGAGAAGATCAGGGACATAGCTACTAAAATATACGGGGCAACCGATGCAGTTTTCACGCCTCAGGCTAAAAAAGACTTGAAAAGGATAAAACAAAACGGTCTAGATGAATTACCGATATGCATGTCGAAGACTCACTATTCCTTATCGGACGATAGAAAATTGAGAGGAAGACCGAGAGACTTCAAGGTCAAAGTCAGGAAGATTAGAGTGAATTCTGGAGCGGGATTCTTGATACCTATGGCCGGCGATATCACAACCATGCCTGGACTTCCTTCACACCCCGCAGCTAAGGACATCGATATAGACGAAGACGGTAAGATATCAGGATTGTTCTGAGGTGTACCATGAAGGTAGAATTGATAAATCATACTCCGGAACCTGATCGAAGTGCTGCGCACGCTGCATTGACCTGTTATAGTGACAAGGTTCCTGAAAAAGAAGAGATGAGTGATGAAAAGATAGAGGAGATATTGAATAAGATAAAGGAAAGTGGACACCACAGCGTGATAGAACATTCCTCTTTCACTTTCGCTATCGAAGATGTTTCTCGGACCCTCACCCACCAACTCGTAAGGCACCGTTTAGCTTCCTACAGTCAGCAGAGCCAGAGATACGTAGATATAGAAGATTTTAACCCTGTAATTCCTGATACTATAAAAGACAATGAAAGAGCTAAAGAACGATTCGATGAATTGATGGAAAAAGTGAAGGACACTTATGTTGAACTGAAAGAGATGGACGACGTTCCGTTAGAGGATGCGAGGTTCGTTCTTCCCAATGCAACGAAGACCAATATTATAGTCACTATGAACGCTAGAGAACTTTGGCACTTTTTCTCCTTAAGATGCTGTAAAAGAGCGCAGTGGGAGATAAGAGAGATGGCGAACAGGATGCTAGAATTGGTGAAGGAGAAGGCGCCGATCATCTTTGAAGAGGCGGGAGCGCCATGTGTTAGAGGTCCCTGCCCTGAGAGCGAGGAGTTCTTCTGCGGCGAGCCGATAAAAGAAGACGAGTGAATACGAATTTTGCCCTTAATCATTGACAGCTTTAACTTGCCATTTTTTACTATCCTTCTCTTCAACTTTTAATTTCATGCCTTCTCTATTTTCAAAATGATCATTCAGATATAGTCCCATATTCTTGAATACTGTAGGAGGGGCGGTATAACCTTCTACAAGGTTCATCTTGTCGGGTCTCAACTTGACCATTTTATTCTCCTCTGCATCTGCTTCAATATCTATATGTCTTTCCATCTAGTGGTCTTTATCGCAAGTACGATGAAGATCAGTGCAAATATTCCGATTATCAGATAAGCTAGCACTGCTTCAGAGGGATTCCTAAGGATCATTATCTCTCGAAGTCCCTGGTGGAAATAATAGAGTGGAAGGAATCTAGCCACCGTTTGGAGGTAATCGGGCATCGTTTCTATAGGTATGAAAGCTCCCGATAAGAACATCATCGGAAAAGCTATCGCGTTTCCAGCGCCGCTTGCAGCTTCAACATCCTTTATTAGCCCGCCTAAAACTATACCGACAGAACAGAAGGCTACTGCACCCATTAATATTAGCCCTATAGCATAAGGACCTGGATAAGCCTGAGCACCGAAAACAAGTACCGCGACCAAGATCATCACGGCGGTGAGTCCGAATGCAAGTACAGTCTGTTGGCCCACGTTAGCTAGGATCCAATCCCTCTTCTTTAGAGGGGTAGCGGTCAATCTTTTCAAAACCCCATTCCTCTTGTATTCTGAGATGTTAGAAGTTACACCGATTATGCCGTTGCTCATTATGAAAGCCGCAATAAATCCAGGTAAGTAATAATCGACTGGCTGTAACCCTCTCTCATCATGTACTTCTTCGGTGATATCAACGGTTGTATCGCCTTCCTCTAGACCTAACATGCGTGAGTTGAACGAATTTATCACGCCGTAAACCGTCCCTTTAACCATCGGTCCTGCCTGATCATCCTCGCTGAGCATCAATAATATCTCAGCGCTGGGAAGTTTTTCATCATCGAAATCTCTCCAATAGATCACTAGAGTTTCATTTTCTTTTACGATATCGTGGTTGTACCTTTTGTTCTCATCGTAGAGATTCCAGATTTTGTCCTCTTCTGCAATACTTACAGAGATGTTTTCATCATCAGAAAGGGTATAATTTTCCTCCTGATATCTTTTCCTGAGCTGAGCTGATATATTTCCATCGTTTAATTCATCCGTAATATTTTCAACATTCTCTTCGATAATAAACAGAGGAAAATCCCCGTTTGCTCTTTCCATACTGTCTTGTATAACTTTAGTTCGTAGTTCTATGCTCTTGTTGATCGCAGTTTCATTGAATCCTTTTCTTATCTTCAGAGCTCTATAGCTCCCGAAAGCTCTATCTTGCCGATCTTCACTGATATTATCTACTTCTTGGACATTCAATGATTCAGAAGAATCTAGTGCCTCAATGAATGCCTCGGATAATTCAGTTTCATCCCCATCGACGATATCATCGTTCTGAATGTGGATGGTATACTCTGCAGCCTCCTGACCGCCGAACACCGTGCTAAATATGAGCAGAAGCATTATAGGGAATAAGATCGAGAAGAAGACACCACTTTTACTGCGGAACCAATTCTTTGTCAAAGATAAGAACAAGGAAAAAGCCCGTTTCATACCAGTTCACCTTCTTCGTCTATTTTACCTCCGGTCAATCTGATGAATACTTCGTCCATACCCGCTTCTTCAACCTCTACTTTAGCGTCGATCTGAAACAATTTTATCAAGGCCTGCCTAGCTTCTTTCTTACTGTCGAAGATGCCTGTCCAAGTATCTTCCCCTCTCAGGACTTCATCTGCCCTATCATTGATGATATCCACTGCTTCTCCATCTTCAAGTACTTTCACCTTGATTCCGCCGCCGTGCTGTTCTATCAGATTTTCTATAGAATCTATGACTTCTATATTGCCGTTAATGAGTATCCCGGCTCTATCACTGAGATACTCCACCTCTTCCATATAGTGAGTGGTTAAAAATACAGTTTTTCCCATTTTTTTTAGATCTTTGATCAGATTCCAGGATTCTCTTCGGGCGTGAGGATCTAGACCCGTAGTTGGTTCATCTAAGAAGAGAAGATCTGCGTTGGATATCAACGTCATGCCTATACCAACTTTTGTCTTCATACCTCCAGAAAGCTCGGCAAATTTTTTGTCCTTGAATTCATCGACACCGACTTTCTTCATTATCTCATTTACATTATTAGAACCGTACATGTCCCCCATAAGCTTGATGTTCTCTTCAGCGGTCAATCTCTCGAAAGTATTGAAATCCTGCGGCATCACGCCTATGTTTTTCTTTATCTTTTCGTCCTCATTTTTCACGTCGTGTCCTAGAACTCTTGCATTGCCTGAGGTAGGCTTCCTCAAACATTCTAGGATTTCTACTGTAGTTGTCTTTCCGGCTCCGTTCGGACCTACTAAAGAAAAAATTTCACCTTCTTTCACATCGAATGAAATAGAATCTACCGCGACCAATTCATCGTATTTTTTGGTAAGATCGTTCACCTCTATGATCTCCCTAGACATTGGGCGATACTAATTTATTTTCCTTTATATAGTTTATTATGATTAATAGTTTCACTTCTGCCTGTATCTAAGAGACAGTACCATACCGATCTCAAGTAATAAGTTTCTCTTGTTTTTCATGCCTTTGATGTTCCTTTTTATCGATGATCCTTTTGATGGTCATAACAGTCAACCAAGCTTCATAGTAGGAATTATATAAAGGGGAGAAAGCTAGACGGATGACATTCGGTGGTCTGAAGTCGGTGATAAATCCTCTTTCTCTTAACAAACTGCTGATAGCCTCTGCTTTTTCATGTTGGATGGCTACATGACTGCTCCTTTCCTCAGCTTTTTCCGGAGAAAGGATTTCCACACCGTATGATTCATCTATCAACAGCTCTTCAATAAGATCGATAAAATAGTCGTTGATATCTTTGGATTTTTCACGTATCTCCTTTAACCCTGCTTCCTTGATGATCTTTAACGAACCGAGTAGAGGCGCACCACCTAGGATAGAGGGTGAAGAGATCTGCCAACCACCAGCACTCTTTTCGTGAACGAAATCGAGGGCAAGATCAAACTGTTTCTCCTTCTCATATCCGAACCATCCTTTCAGCTTCGGCTCCTTATCAAAATGCCTCTCATTGAGGTATAAAAATGCGGTGCTTCCCGGCCCACCGTTCAAGTACTTGTAACCGCACCACATCGCGTAGTCTACGTCCCATTCATGAAGTTCATGAGGTATCACGCCAACCGAATGGCTGCAGTCAAAACCTATGATGATATCTTTTTCATGGGCTTTCTCCGTCAGATACTCCATATCTAGTAACTGGCCGCTGCGGTATAGTACGGAGGGTAGATGAGCTAGCGAAACATCGTCTGTCATCATCTCTACTATTTCATCTTCATCAAGTAGATGTCCATCGGCACTCGGAACCAACTTGAGTTTCTTCTCCGGATCGAGACCTTTCAATTCTAGAAGTCCTTCGAGAGCATAGATGTCTGTAGGAAAATTCAGTTCATCTGCAAGTATCTTATCTTTACCTTCTTTTGGCTCAAAGAGAGTGGATACCAGCGAGTGGATATTCACCGTAGTGGTCCCGGTTCCCACGACTTCTTCCGGCTTCGCACCGACCATATCTGATATCATCTCACCCAGGGTTTCTGCCATGAAGAACCAAGGAGTTTCTCCTTCGGTCCATCCCTCTATAGCTAATTCTTTCCACTCTTCTTTGACTTTCTCGATCGAATCCTCAGCTCTTTCAGATAACAAACCTAAAGAATTTCCGTTCAAATAGACGGTATCTTCAGGGATATAAAAATCATCTCTATACTTTGATAAAAGATCTTCATCGTCTAACTCAAGAGCGTACTCCTCAGAGGTATCTATACTTTCTGTCATGGTATTTATAGAAGTCAAGATTCCTAATCAATCTTGTGATATCCTCGAACAATGACATTTCAAAAAGATCTTCTCGAACGAGGACCGAGATGTCGAGATCCATCGACTTTCAATCCTTCTTCTACAAGATTTAGGATATGATCCCTTTCTTCAGGTAGCTTGTAACCTTCGTAATCCATATCGAAAAGCAAGTTGCCATCTCTATCCCTCCAGCTGTTCCAGCTGTGATCGAAGCAAAGATTGGAAGAAACCTCGAGAGTTTCTACGATGATCTTGACCTCTTCCAATCTTTCGTGAAGAGAATTCAACTGGAATTCACCTTTCTCTATTTTTTGATGGATTTCGGTATTCGGATAAATAGAGAGAGGACGCATCCTGATATAATCTGGATCGATCTGGTTCAAAACTTTCGCAGTACTCAGAGCGTGTTCTTCTGATAATTTCTTTCCTCCTAATCCGGGCATCACGTACTCTGAAAGTTCAAAACCCGCTTCCTTTGCTTTCCTTCCAGCTTCGATATGCTCTTCTGCGGTAACTCCTTTGTTCACTAGATCCAAGACCTTATCATCTCCGCTTTCAAGGCCTATGTGTAGTCTGTTCAGACCAGCATCCCTAATTTTCTTTAACTCCCTCAAATCTTTTTTCACAAGAGTATCTGATCTTGCGTAGGAAGTGATCCTTTCCAAAGAAGGAAATGTTTCCACAAGATATTCAAGGACTTCCACCAATTGATCTGTGGGCATGATCAAAGAGTTAGAATCTTGAATAAACGCGGTCTTCTCACCGCTTTGTATCCATCTAGAGACAACCAATCGACAATGAACAGGTACTTTATTGATTTCAACGGAATTTTCAACCATCATATCTCTGATCCTTTTTATCGTGTCAATTTCCCTTTTCATTTCGTCGACATCTCTGATCTGAAATTTTTTTCCATCGTAAAAAGGACAAAAAGCACATCTGTTCCAAGAACAGTTCCTGGTAGGTCTGATCAAAAGTGAACTTTCACCCCCTTCATTGGGAGGTCTGATAGGTCCTATTTCGAATGAGTATTTTTCAGTATTATCTTCACTATTTTTCATTTGAAATCATCTTCAATGGTTTTGCTTGTGTAAAAACACGGATTAAACTGCAATATAGGTTTAGTGGTGATTTAACTTGACAATCCCTTCTCTCTATAGTTTTGAACAGCAGAATGTTTTTAACGAATATATAGATAGAAAAACATGAATCCGAAAGTGGAAATGGGAACGACTAAAGGTACCATCGAGGTAGAGTTGTACAAAGAAGATGCTCCTGAAACGGTCGGGAACTTCATAAGGTATGCGGAAGACGGATTCTACGACGGTTTGATCTTTCATAGGGTGATAGAGAATTTTATGATCCAGGGTGGCGGGTTTTTACCTGATATGGAGCAGAAAGAAGCTACTTATGATCCCATTCAAAACGAGGCTGAAGAAAGTGGATACCGAAATAAAAGGGGAACTATCGCCATGGCTCGAAGATCTGATCCTCATTCAGCCACAAGTCAGTTCTTCATAAATCATAAAAATAATGGCAGATTGGATTATGATGAATTCAGAGATGGGTATGGTTACTGTGTGTTTGGCGAGGTGATAGATGGGATGGACGTTGTAGATGAGATCGCATCTGCTGAGACCACTGCCGTAGAAGGTCACAAAGATGTGCCTAAAGAAGATGTGGTCATAAAAGAAGTCAATATTCTCGGGGAATGAATTTGATTCAACGTAAGTTTTAAATCAGTAGTTCCTGCTCCTTAAACGGGTAAAATCATGAGCGAAGGAGTGCTTGTTGTTTCATACGGAGCTAGAGCCGCATCAATGGTGGATTTATTTGAAAGGAGCGAACACGACATTGATCTTTTTATAGTAGATAAGCAGAAGAATCCATTCAACGTGGAGCGAGCCGAAGAACACATCGTAGATCCAAGTTTATCGGTAGATAATATTGTGGAATTTACGGAGAAACATAAGGATAAGATAGATTTTGGAATAATCGGACCTGAAGATCCGATAATAAATGGAGTAAGAGACGAAGTTGAGAAAAAGACTTCTATACCTATCATATGTCCTACCGCTGAATTCGCTATAGAGGGAAGCAAGGTAAGACAGAGAATGTTGATGGAAGAGGTTTCCCCAGAAATGAATCCTGAATTTAAGGTCTTCGATCCTGAAGAATTTTCTTCTAAAGAGGAGGTCAAAAAGGCAGTTTATGACTATCTCGACGAAATAGGAAACGAAGTTGCTGTGAAGCCGGATACGCCTGCTGCTGGAAAAGGCGTAGGTGTCTGGGGAGATCATTTCACTTCAAGAGAAGACTTATTCGAAGAGTTTTTTTACCCCAACTTTGAGGACGGTAAAGTCCTCATAGAAAAAAAGGTTAAAGGAGAAGAATTTAGCCTTCAGTTCATCTCCGACGGCGAACACCTGATAAAAACTCCGGCGGTCAGAGATTACAAACGTGCCTTCGAAGGCGAAGAAGGTCCAAACACTGGTGGCATGGGCTCTTATAAAGCCAAAGGAAACATGCTCCCCTTCATGGATGAGAGCGATTGGGTGAAAGCTGTGGAAACTGGTGAAAAAATTCACGAAGCGTTGAAAAAAGAAGGAAGTAAAGAAGACCTAAGAGGCTTTCCTCTATACATGGCTTATGTCTGTTCCTCTGACGGTATAAAAGTATTCGAGATCAACAGTAGACCGGGCGATCCAGAGATAATGAATATCCTACCGGTTCTCAAAGATGATTTTGTAAAGGTGTGCCATAAGATTTTGGAAGGAAACCTTACTTCCCTTGAGTTCGAAAATAAAGCCACCGTTTTGACTTACAAAGTGCCTTGGGACTACGGCAGAGATGAGGACTACCAGGGCGATAAAAACCTCGATCTTTCGGAAGTACAAAAAATGGAAGAAGAATATAAAAACAATCTGAGGATTTATCCCGCCTCTCTCGAGATGGATGAAGGAGAGTACTACGCTCTGAGTTCAAGGACTATAGCTTCAGTGGGTATAGCTGATTCCATTGAAGAGGCAAGGAGTATATCTCAAAAAGCGGTGGAGAAAATCAAAGGTGCAGACCTGCGTTATAGAACTGATATAGCTTCCAAGGAACACATACAAAAAAGTATAGATCATATGGCCGAATTGAGAAAATAGAATTTTCGGCCGCAAAAATATTTTTCTTTCAATCTCTAGACCACACCATGTGGTCTATTGGTTTTTCTCCTTTTCCTATATCTAGACCGTTTTTGATAGCGTCGTCTATGAATCTCTCCCCTATCTCAACAGATCTTTTGACCGAATTTTCTTTTGCGAGATTAGCGGTGATAGCTGAAGAAAAGGTGCAGCCGGTTCCGTGTTTATGAGAGGTGAATTTTTCTCCGTATATCTCTTTGAATTCTTTACCATCGAAGAAGATATCTACGACTTCTTCACCAGCCTCGCCGGCTTTTACCACAACATTTTCAGCTCCCATACTATGGAGTTTCTCAGCTACGTCCTTCATATCATCGATGTTTCTTATCTCGATACCTGTGAGTTTTTCAGCTTCTCTTATGTTAGGAGTGATTATTAGAGATCGAGGGACCATTTCATCTATGTATTTCTCGACCGCTTCATCCTCTATCAACTGATCTCCTGATTTGGTCACCATCACCGGGTCCACTACTACTTTTAGATTCCAATCGTCTATCTTCTCCGCTACAGTTTCAATTATCTCTGAGTTAGAAAGCATACCAGTTTTTACCGAATTAACAGATATATCC
>JBMCXO010000008.1:0-29424 GCA_048621055.1 Candidatus Natronoplasma sp.
TTGTGATGAGTTCTCAACTATGCCCCGAATGTGGAAAAGAGATGGAAGAAGTAGTTGGTTTCTCCGGATACGTCTGGTGCAGGGGCTGTCATATCACTAAAAAGGTCAAAAGTGAAGGTGATGAGGAAAGAGTTCAATCATCTTCTAGAAAATTGAAAACTTGATTATGTTTCCTAAGCTAAAACGTATTTTTTCTATTATGGGTGGCAAATAAAATAGAACACCGACAAGAAGAAGAAGTTTATTAAACTAGAAAAGGAATATATAATCTGTGATTATCATGGATGAGATAAAAAGGCTTGCTCATTCCTCCGTTCTCTTGAAGGCCGAAGATAAGAACATCTATATCGATCCTTACCGACCGGATTCTTTGCCCGAGAAGATAAAAAATCTCTATGAAGAACCAGAGAAAGCAGATCTGCTGTTGATAACACATCCTCATCACGACCACTGCGATCCGGACACATTCGACAATATGACGAGCGAAAAGACAACGGTCATTGCTCCTGAAAACTGTGGTGAAAAAATAGAAAATGATTTCATCAGCATCAAACCAGGGGAAACTTCATCTTTTGATGGCATAGAAATCGAAGCTACCCACGCTTACAATTTTAAAAGGAAAAGAGAGTCAGGGGATCCTTTCCATCCTAAAGGAGAAGGTGTAGGCTATCTGATAACTACTGATGAAAAAACTATCTATCACGCCGGTGATACGGAAAATATCCCAGAGATGGATAATATTGAAGGAGTTGATATCGCTTTTTTACCGATCGATGGGACCTACACAATGGACATCGATGAAGCGGTAGACGCTGCGAAAACGATCAAACCAAAAATGGTCATACCTTTCCATGAGAGAGACGCGGATCCAGAAAGATTCAAGATTGAACTGGAAAGCAAGAGCGATATAAAAGTTAAAGTGCTAGAAGAGGGAGAAGTCTTAGAACTTTAGTACTTTAGATTATTCTCATTCAGCCGGGTAATACTGAATTTACTTAAACAAACTTCATTCCAACGTCTAATTCCTCCTCCAACTCATCCCCCTCTCATAAAAAGGATCGAAAAGAAAGGCATTTGTGTAATTTTCCTCTTCTTCATCTCCCTAGAACTACTCATCGGTCTTCTTGTTTTTTTGATATATAGGTACAGCTAGAATTACGGAGAGCAGGAGAAGTACAGTGTTGAAACCAGGTATGTCTCGGTTATCTGGTCTATCGGGCAGATCTATGTCGAATATATCCCTTATTCCTCCAAATATATCTCTTGTTTCATCTCTTATTCTATCTAATATATCGTTTTCATCATCTTCTTCTACCTCATACTTCCACCTGAGATATGGATAGCCGTCGTTGACCCCTTCATCCTCGTCTATATCCCATATCTCCTCATTGCCTTCGTCATCGTTAGGGCTGTCGACAAAATCCCACGGTTCTTCAAGTCCTGTAGTATTAGTATCTGTATAGGTCGAAACATCTTTCATTTCCTCTGTCATTTTGCCCGTGCCTCCGTCAGAATCATCTTGCCCTGAGGTCTGAACATTCCAGAAGGAACTCGTTACTGTGCCAAAGTTACTTCCAATGAGCCCTCCTACATCATTATTGCCGGTTACATCCCCTATAGCATAGCAGTTTTCAATCCAACCATCGGTCTGAAGCGGATTACTTCCAATGAGCCCTCCTACATCGTCTGTCCCACTCACGTCTACGGCTGCATAAGAGTTTAACAAAGTGCCACCGTTATATCCTACAAGCCCACCTACACGCCAATTTCCACTCACGTCTCCCTCAGCATGCGTAGCGGAGATCTTACCATCATCATTCCTTCCTATGAGGAGGCCTATATTATAACCATCTCTAGCTATAATCTCTGCATCAACTACACCTACCTTCATAACTTCTGCACCGTGATTAGTGACCCCAAATAGCCCAATGCCATCTTCACCTGATCTGTTGATATAGAGATCTTTTATCTCATGCCCATTTCCGTCGAAAAAGCCAGTAAAAGATTTTGCGTATGGAGGATAACGATAATCACCATAGTAATCACTGTATCCTTTTTCTCCTATCGGTTTCCAGCCATCTTCCGTATCGATTAACTCATCATAACCTTTAGTGTTCTCGTCTAAGTCATCAACAAGTTCATAATATCCCCCAAGATCATCTCGCACTTCATGCAGATCCTTCCAGTCTTCTATCTCAGTGATTTCTGAGTACTTTGAAACTGTTTCTTTTGTCTCTCGAAGTGTTCTTGCATTGTCGGCATCTTCAGGATCACCTATTTGAACACCATAATCAGGATGCTCGATATCTGGATTTGAAAAATAAGGAATCCATGTCGTATTAACCCCATCTTCAAAGGCTCTTCCACTCTGATAGGTCATGATCGTAGATATTTTATTATCAGTATCACGCCAACCTGCAGAATAATTGAATAATCCAGGTCCCGCGGTTCTATGTAATTGATCCTTGTGATGACCTGCACCCATGTTGTGCCCCATCTCGTGGATATGGACATGAGTATCTGAAGCCCTCTGCACAGCACTCATAGAAAATCCAGCATCCGTTCTTCCGTCTGCTTCATCTAATAACCATCCCATCCCTCCAATATAATCAAAATCCGCAAACAGGGAGACTAAATCCGCTCCGTACTCTAATCGCCACTGATGTACCTCATCCATATAACCGTCCTGGGGATTGGTTAATCTTTCCAGATCAGCACGAGAGTTATCTTCTTGGTAGTCAACTTGACCCGTGTGAACTAATTCAAAATCGATTCCAAGGTCGCTATTATCTGCCACTATATTTGATCTTTCGTGGGCTTCATTGATAACGTTCTCTATCCCTCCTTCATTATCTTCTGCCCACTTTGCCGCATTTTCAGTATAAACGATCATAACACCTATCTCTGTATCCGAATTCGTATCTATGACTGTCTCGGATGTATCCTG
Source organism: Candidatus Natronoplasma sp. (assembly GCA_048621055.1). GTDB lineage: Archaea > Thermoplasmatota > Thermoplasmata > Halarchaeoplasmatales > Halarchaeoplasmataceae > Natronoplasma. The sequence goes on from JBMCXO010000008.1 coordinate 2,948, forward strand.
TTCGACACTTGTTGCCTTACTGATAGATTGAGCACTATCCGATGAATCGATGACATCTTTAGAGGAAAAAGAATTTGAAGACTCTATACTTTCTTCCCTTTGGAATCCATGATAAGATTCGTAATCATGGTCATTCTCAGGGCTTCGTGTGTTAAGAACCGAATTTTTTATCCTTCCATTGTTCAAATAGGAGTTTTCAGCAGGATAGAGTCCATTAGTTTCTATAGAATTTACCTCGTCTAATGACCTTTGATATATATGATGTTCATCAATTTGGTCATTATAGCGGAGGGCATACTGTGTGTTTTCTTCCGGCAACTCGATGGTTACAGATAATTTTCCTGAATGGCTCGACACAGTCATAAACCCAAAATTGCTATCTTTTAGGGTGCCTCTACCGGAGATAGTTTTCCCCCTTCTCTCAATATCACCTATGATAATTTCATAGGATTTTTCAAAAAGCTCTAACTTCCATACATCTTCAATAGATAACTCACTGATGTTGGGACCTGATTCGTCTATCTTTCCTACACGCTTAGCCTTTTCCGAAATAGAGTTTGTATATCCTATGTCATCATAGATATCTCTATATTCTCCTTCATCAATCTCAGAAACTGAAGAGGGAAGAGATATCCTTTCACCATACTGATCCTCATCACTATAGGTTCCCTCAATGCTCTCACTAGTTCCAGCAACCACCCCAAAAGCACTCATCACTAGCAGGATCACTAAACATCCTCCTACCAATCTTCTCCTCATTTTCATCCTCTATCCTCCGACACCATTCATCCTCACCTGAAGGTAATCCTTTAAATTTAAGACTTATAGCAGGAGGTCTCTATAATAATTTTTTTGATATTTTTAGTTAATCATCTCAAAATCCCAAGATAAAGGGATCGATTTTTCATTCGATCCTTGGCTAAAACTAATCTTATATTTCCTTCTCCTTTTGTGTCTCTTATTTATATTAGATACTACTACCGCAATATTAATTATGGAAGTGATGTAATAAGAAAAGTGAAAAAAAGTGTGTTAAAATGAAAGCTATAATTGTGTATTATTCACAGACCGGCAATACTGAGAAAGTTGCAAAAGAGATAGCTAAGACACTTGATAAGAAAGGTGCAGATGTGAAAACAGTATCTATCGAAAGAAGTTTAAAAAAAGCCTACGATGAAAATGTAGAAGATGCAAAAAAAGAAGTGAAGGCCAAGATAGAAGAGGCGCAGACAGACCTAAGTGATTTCGATATGTTGTTCATCGGGACCCCGGTCTGGTGTGGAAAACCAGCTACTCCAGTCAACGCGTACGTGAACCAGTGCGAAAGATTGGACGGGATCGATATCATCCCTTTCCTCACTCACGGCGGTGGAGGACCCAGCATGACATTCGATAAAATCAAAAACGAATTGGAACCCAAAGGAGGGAATGTCGTAGAAGAGTTATCTTTGAGTTCCAAAGAAGTCGATACCAAAGCCGGGAAAGAAAAAGTCGAGGAACTTATATCTAGGTTGGTATGATTGATGTTGCCTTCAGAAGAAGGTCAAAGAAATATCGAACTCTTGGACAAACATGAAATAGAAAATATCATCTCAGGTAATAAAGATTGGATGGACCAAGACCTACTAAAAAAGCTCGCTAAAGCACCCCTAGAATGCATCGAAAAAGAATTCCCTCATTTTCTCTATTCTATTTCATCCCAAAACTCAGTGACAAGACCTAAAAAACAGCATCCGATATTTTACGGTTGTTTTGACTGGCACTCAGCAGTCCACAGTCACTGGAGCCTTGTTCGACAGATCAGATTGACCGACGAACATCCATTGGGTAATAAAATAATAGAGAGTCTCGAAGAGAGTTTCTCAAAAGAAAAAGCTAGGAAAGAACTAGCCTACTTCGAAGAAAACGAAGATTTCGAAAAACCATATGGGTGGGCTTGGCTCCTGTCTCTTATGGCGGAACTTTACCTCTGGAAAAACGAACGGTCTGAGAAGTGGGAGAAAAATCTCTCACCTCTCGAGGATGAATTAATAAAGCTTATCAAACAAAGATTTTTGAAACAAAACAAGCCATTGAGAGTGGGTACCCACGGAAATTCAGCCTTCGCTTTGCAGAGAATACTCGATTATTCTAGAGTTAAAGGGAATGAAGGATTAGAAGAAAAAGTAAAAGAAAAGTCACTTGATTTTTTTCTAGAAGATGAAGATGCACCTGTGGAATACGAACCAATAGGATGGGATTTCCTTTCCCCAACTCTTGTTGAAGCAGATCTCATGCGTAGAATTTTAGACGAAAATGAATTTCTAGAATGGTTTGACAAATTCTTACCGGATCTGGATAGTACCGCCTCAATCTTGAAGCCGTTAAAAGTCCAACTCGATGAGTTGATGAAATTTCATCTAGTCGGTCTGAATATTTCAAGAAGTTGGTGTTTGAACGGTATCGGGAATCACCTTCCTGAAAACCATGATTACAAGCAGTTATTCATAGAGAGTGCTAAAAAACATGCAAATGAAGGGATGAAACAGGCCTTCGTCAAAGATTACAGCGGCTCTCACTGGCTTTTATCTTATGCTCTTTACCTTTTCACCATGAATGAAGATGGGATAAATCCATAAATACTGCATCTAACCGTTTTATCAAAAGATAAATAGTGAGAACGTGTTCTTTCAAAGGATGGTTAAATGGTGGAACAGGCTCCTTCAAAAGTTAAAAACGCTAGGTCGATAGAAGATATCTTCCAAGAGGTGAAGTCCTATGATTTAGTCCTCACTGTCGATGCACCTCTTGCAGATGCTATAAACGCTAGATTGGAACAACCGAAGTTGGGTCGATTCGCGACAACTCCGAGAAGGTTAGCTCTGAACGAGATCAGTTCCGATGAGAAGATATTCAGAGATAAGCGGGAACTTTTTTTGAAGATCATAGAAGAGACCGGTCTAGATTGGAAACGGGCCACCTATCTTCTTGATGATATTACAGAGTGTTGGAAAGAAACTGGGGACCCGTCTAACATATTCGAACAAAAGACGAAGCGTGAAAAAGAGATCAAAAAGATCCTTAAAACGCTCAAAGACACCATCAATCCATTCACTGCGGTAGAAAAATATGCCATCGATGAGGAAAAAAATGTTGCTGTTTTAGCGGAACATCAGTTCAACGCATTGGATAAAAAGATACTCCCTCAAGAATACGATCGTATAGACGTGTTCACAAAGGATGAAAGAGAACTCTCTCCTTTCCATATATTCAATTCGACCAGCGAGATCGTGGAAACCGTGCTCGATAAGATCAAAGATCTCGATTCCAGGGATGCTGCGGTAGTCATGGAGAAGGACTCTCAATACCGATATCTGATAGAAGCTCTATTCCGTTCGAACGATGTTTCATACATGGTCTCAAAGGAATTGGGAGAGTGCGAGGAGATCAGGAGACTACTGAATCTGATAAGAGCGTCATTTTTCAGAGAGGGTTTAAAGGTCAAAGATATAAAACCGCTGATTTCCCAACAAAACTCTATCGATCCCAAAGTGGAAGATTATCTGCTGAATTCCTATGATGAAGAAGATCTAGACCATATCAAGCAGATATTAGATGAAATACCAGATATGACCTTCAACGATCTCCTTGAAAGAGATATATTTCAGGGGAAAACCGAAGATATAAGAAGTCATCTTGACGATCTAGATATCCTCGAAAAACAGATTACGATCGATAGATTTAACCTTTTGATACATTTTCTGGAAAGTTTCGAGATCGAAGTCAAAAGTTCTGGCCAAGGTGTGCTTATAGCTTCTCCAAACTCATCGACCTTTATCGATAGACCTTACGTGTTTTATCTTGGTATGGATACTTCCTGGACCCCGGAACCCCCTTCGCATAAGTGGATCGATAAAGAAAGTTTTGACGAGGAAAAGAAAAAAGACTTCCAGGTCCTACTTCAGAACGGAAAACAACAGTACTATTTGGTCAAGAACCGCCATATGGGGCAGAAAGTCGTGCCTTCCTTCTATCTAAATGAATTCTGTGAAGGAGATATAGAGTCTTTCAAAGATCTGAAACACGAATTGAACAAAAGGGACCTGCATGAACCAACATCTTCTTTCAGCAAGGTGGATATCGAAACTGATTTCGAATCGGTGACAACCATGAGTCAATCCACCCTGAACACGCTTGTCAATTGTCCAAAGGATCAGTTCTTCTCTGAACTTGTAGAAACGCCAGATAAGAGGTATTTCAAGAGAGGAACTATTTTTCATGATTTTGCAGAGTTCGCTCTCAATTATCCGAAAATATGCGAAGACCTAGATCCTCTAGTAGAAAGAGTGATCGACGAAATGAAACCTTTTTTAGAAGAACACGAACTCTCCGAAATAAAGACCAGATTCAAGATTGGGATGGAAAACATCAGATCCTTTTTAGAAGAGCAGGAGATCCAGCTGGAAGATCCGGAAGGATATGATAAAACCTACACCGACAACATATTTTCAGATGTCCTTAACAAACCTATAAACTCAAAATACACCGAGGTCTCCTTTCGAAATGAAGAGATAGGGGCAAAAGGTAAGGTGGACCTGATCCTTGCTGAAGATCATATCGTCGATCACAAATCAGGCAATAAAAACTCTATCAATTCGATAATGAGAAAATCAGACATAGAAGAAATAGACGATAAACCCGATTTCCAGGCAAAGATGTACTTATCTCACCACAGACAGCATCATGAAGGAGATCCGATCTGTTTCACCTACTATCATCTGCTCGAAAACCTGAGAGATGTACTCACGGGAGAAAGCGATTTTAGAGATAATGAAGTGACGATAGAATATTATCCAAAAAGTTTCAACGATATTACCCAGGAAAAAGAGATGTACGAATGGCTGATGTCTTCCAACAGAAGAAAGAAGGTCCTAGAAAAACTTGGTTACGATGAATTTAGGGCGTTCTTCGAGGAGAGAACCATTAGTGAAAATGAGAAGGATGATATTCTAGAAAGCGAGATCACATCAGAGTTCATAACTTACTGTAAAGAAAGGATCGGCTCTTACAAGTACGTGGAAAAAGGCTGTAAAGGCATCATGAAAAAATTGATAGTCTTCAGGAAAACTCATCACTTCCAGGAAGAACTCGATCGTTTCGAGGAATTCCTAGAAGATAAGATAGAGGAGTACAACCGATACAGGACCTCTGATTTTCCTGTCGGTGAAGTAAATCTGGACAATATAGAAAATAAGGATCTAGTGATACCGAGGGAGGGGAAATTATGAGTGAATTCAAGCCCAACGAAAAACAGCAAGAACTGATCGAAAATACTGAAGGTGTGTATATCGCCGATGCGGGGCCCGGCACCGGCAAGACTTTCACCATCTCCTTGAGATATACGGAGCTTCTTGAAGATGATGAAATCGAACCAGACGATATACTCCTGATCACTTTCACGAACAACGCTGCGGAAAACATGAAGGAAAGGATAATAAACCGTTCCGATCAGAGCAAATCAGAACTCAGAGATGCGCCGATATCCACTTTCCACAGTTTCTGCCATAGGATCTTGATGCAGTACGGAAACGAAGCACCCGGTATCATCGGGATAGACGATACATCGGCCCAGTCAACTAGGATCCTCGAGAACGAGATCCTGGAAAAGAGAGAGTTCGAGAGTTTCATGGGTGATTTCATGAACAGACATCCAGAATACATGGATTTTCACAGGATACTATATGACAAAACAAACCTTTTAGACCTCATAAAATCGCTGGGAGCAAAAGGTATCTTCCCGAAAAAAGATGGCTGGTACAGAAATTCAGAAAAATACCTCGACGGTGATTTTGAAAAGTTTAAGGAAGCGTTCGAAGAATGCAACGAACCGAGAGAAGGAGCGAGAGGCCCGATACAGTCATTTCTGAAAAAACGTCTCTCAGGATACAAAAACAAGTGTTTTCTAAATTCCGCTCCATCGATGGCCGAGATAAGAGGTGAAGGGAAAAATGTGCCTGAAAGATTCGCTAAGACCTGTTTTGAAGAAGATAGGAGTGAACTGAAGAGATTCATTCACGATGTCTATTTCGAATATATAGAATACGCCTTGGATAGGAACTACCTGAATTTCAGTTTGATGATGATGCTCACCTTCGTACTGATATGCGAAGATCACGATCTGAGAAAAGAACTCAGCTTCGATTACATCATGATCGACGAATTCCAGGACACTAACGAGATAGAGTTCAAGCTTTCTCTTCTACTATCCCGTTCAGGTAATATATGCGCGGTAGGCGACTGGAAGCAGAGTATCTTCTCTTTCCAGTACGCATCTGTAGACAATATAATTCGATTCGAGGAACGACTCAAAAAATTCAAAGAAGATCTGAACAGCGACTTTCAACGTGTCAATTTCCCCGCAGAGATCGAGGATGAGATAAAGTTGAAGAAAAACTATAGAGCTACTCAGGAACTCATCGATTTCTCGGAACAGGGTCTCCTCGTCGAAGCTACGAAGAAAGAGGTCCTCGATAAGGAAGATATAAGAGAAAGGATAACTAACCTAAAAGAAGCAAAGAACGAAGGACAGAGCGAGATAGGAGCTTACGTTGGGGAGGACAAAAAAGAGGTAACCCTTTCTAAGATCACGAAGATCGTGAACAACCCCGATTACATGATTGAAGAAGACGATGAAAAACGGAAGATAAAATATGAAGATATCGCGGTCCTGACAAGGACAAGGAAGTTCGGACTAAATCTGTTCGAAGAGGCCAAGAAAAATGATGTTCCCGCAGCATACGAGGGAGGGATCGAACTGTTCAGGAGAAGATGCGCTTTATTACTCCTCGCCTGGTTAAGGATAGTTCAAAACAGAGATTCAAAAAGAGGATGGTCCGTAGTTCTAGATGATGCCGGATACAGCATGGTAGAGATAAAGGAAATCTTTGAAACGGATACATACCCCGATGAGATGGAAGAATTCAGGAACGAACTGATGAAAGAAGACGATATAGGCTCTTTAGCAAAAAGAGTCTTCAAAAAGTACTCGATCGAGAACGCATTTTCGGACAAGATAATAGAAGTGATCCAATCCACCTATCAGAATACATACTTCAACCGAGGGGAGATGATAAACTTCATGGTAGATAATATAGAATCGGATCAGACCTACGAGGTCGACAGCACCACCGAGGATGACGTGTTCAAGATACAAACCATCCACAGTTCAAAAGGTCTCGAATATCCGGTTGTGATCCTAGCCGACATGGGACCCACAGGAGGGGGATTCGGGAGAGCTATCCAATATACCGAGCTATTGGGTCTGAGGCAGAACAAGATTTTTTCGGATGAAAATCAGGCCTTCAGCTACGACAACTGGAAGAATTATGTCATGTCGAAATGCACAGGTAGGAAACATGATGAGGAGAGAAGATTGATATACGTAGCGATGACAAGAGCGGAAAACTATCTTTTCATCACGGAAGAAGAGGGAAATGAGAGCGAATTTTTCAAAAATTTAGATATCGAAGTAGAGAAAATAGAACTGGATATCCGCCCGTCGAAACCAGAAAAAGAAGATAAGAGCATACTCCAACTGAAGAAGAAAGATCTTCGCGCTCCCATTAAATACTCGGCTCATTCCCTAATAGATAGGTCCGTTTTCGATCGAAGCGAAATAGGTTCCGGTCTAGAATACGGAACGAAGGTTCATGAATTCGCCGAGCGATACGTTGTCACCAGAAGAGGTGACCCCAAAAATCAGGACGAAGAGAATATAAAACGATTGATAGACGACCTTCAAGGTGAAAATTTCACTGAAATAACCTGTCTTTTACCGATAGAGAAAGAAAGAAAAATGCTCTTCGAAGGAGTCATCGATCTGATCAACGTAGACAGAAACGCTGTCAAGATAATCGATTACAAAACTGATAGGAGCATGGAAGCTTTAGATGAATACAAAAAACAATTGAGCATCTACTATCACGTGGTCAAAGAAGAATATGAGGAAAAAAAAGTTGCAACTTATGTTTACTATACAAGATACGACAAGATGAAAGAGATCGATCCGCTTTCAAAAGAAGAGATTTCCCAAATAGTGAAAAGAAAATAAAGAAAAGATTTTTTCACCGGTCCTCTTCGCCCTTCTCGTACCCTAAATCGAAAGCTTCAAGGTTCTTCTCTTCGGTTCCTTCCGGTACCAATTCCTCCACAGCCTCTTTCATCGAATCCTTTGTAACGAATTCAGTCATCGCGGTGAAATAACCTAACATCACTATATTCGCGACTTGCTTGATACCTAAATCCTCCTTGGCTATCTCTGCAGCGGGAAGGCCAAATGTTCCTTCTCTGGAAGTTTCCACTAGACCGGTATCGATTATCAAAGTCCCTTCTTCACCTAGCGCAGATATATAGGTCTCGAGCGCTTCCTGGGACATAGAGACCAACACATCGGGATCTCTCACTTGAGGATAATGCACTCTAGTATCGCTTATTATTATATCCGTACTGCATGCTCCTCCTCTAGCTTCCGGGCCGTAGCTCTTAGTCAATGTCGCATCTTTACCGTCTAATACGGCGGCTTCACCGAATATGTGACCTATCAATATGACCCCTTGTCCACCGAAGCCGGAGAAACGTATCTCTTTTTTCATCATTCCACCCCCATCTCTTCTCTAGCTTCTTCGAAGACCCTTCCTCGTTCGTCTTGATAGGTAGGCGCATCTCTATCTACGAATTTGCCCACAACTATCTTTGAATCTGGGTCTTCAGGATCAAGAGCGACATCAGTTGGATCGGCATCAGGATTGATCTCGCTGTTCTCCTTGAAATGTTTCATGGTTTTTTTACCTGTCTTCAATCCAACTTTTCGACCGTATCCAGTGGGGCATGGAGACATGACTTCTATGAAACAGAATCCTTTTTTCTCCAGCGCCTCTTCCAATGATTCGATCAACTGCTCAACGTGATAAGTCGTCCATCTGGCAACATAAACAGCTCCGGAACCAGCTGCCACTGCAGGAAGATTAAAAGGCTGCTCAAATCCGCCCCAAGGTGTGGTAGAAGTCTCCGCATCTGTAGGCGTAGTCGGACCCGCTTGACCGCCAGTCATACCGTAATTGAAGTTGTTGACACATATGACATTGAAATCCACATTCCTTCTCGCCGCGTGAATGAAATGGTTGCCGCCTATCGCGAAAAGATCACCATCACCGCTGAAAACAGTGGTTACGAGGTCTCGATTACCTACCTTAAGTCCAGTAGCGAATGGGATCGCTCGTCCGTGGGTAACATGGAACGAATCCACATCTACATAGCCGGCTGCTCTACCACTGCACCCTATCCCTGAAACCACGGCTGTATCTTCCGGAGAAATATCTGAATCCTTCAATGCCCTTAGATAAGCGTTCAAGATTACCCCAAGACCGCAACCAGGACACCAAATATGGGGGATCCTATCTTTTCTCAGGTATTCATCCAAAGGATGAAGTCCATGACCTACTCCTTCTTCCCTTTCCTGCTCCTGATAATCAGGAGAAAACCAATCCCTACTTTTTCTTATGCTCATATCTATCACTCCTTGAAAGTTGGTATCTCCCCACGATCTATCGCTTCTAACCTGTCTACGATCTCTTCGGGAGTATGTATATTTCCACCCATCCTGGGTGCCAAGTAAGTCTGGGCTGCACCACCGGTACACCTTTCAACCTCGTAAACTATCTGACCGAAGTTTATCTCCGCGACCAGAAAATCGTCGATCCCTTCTCTTGCGAGATCATAGATCCTCTCTTCGGGGAAAGGCCATATCGTCTTGGGTCTCAGTAATCCCACCTTATAGCCCTTCTCCCTAGCCATATCGACCGCTTCGATAGCTGCCCTATAAACGCTTCCATAAGCGACGACGACTTTGTCTGCGTCCTCTATTTTATACTCATCGTATTCCAAGATGTCATCACAGTTCTTCCTTATTTTGTCTATCAATCTCGGGACCAGCATGCTTTGTGTTTTTTCATCTATGGATGGATGTCCCTTCTCATCGTGAGTCAGTCCAGTGACATGAACACCGTATCCGTCACCAGCGTTAGCCATCGGTGGAACAAGATCATCATCAGGGCGGAACGGTAGATAGTCTTCTAGATCCTCTTTAGGTTTTTTCCTATCTATTATCTCTATATCGTCTTTGGGTGGAACCTCAACTTTCTCCGTCATGTGGGAGACCATCTCATCTGAAAGAACGACCACAGGAAGCCTGTATTTTTCGGCCGTGTTAAAGGCTTTAATAGTATAGTCGAAAAGCTCCTGCGGTGAAGAAGGGGCGTAAACCACAACTCCTACATCTCCGTGAGTACCCCATCTAGTCTGATTGACATCACCCTGGGCCACCATAGTGGGTAGACCTGTCGAAGGACCACCTCTCATAACGTTGACTATCACGCATGGAGTCTCTGTCATTAGACCCAAGCCGTAGTTCTCCATCATCAGACTAAAACCAGGTCCTGAGGTGGCGGTCATCGCCTTCTTTCCGGCCCAGGAGGCACCCAATATAGTAGCGATACTAGCAAGTTCATCTTCCATCTGAAGATAGCTACCGTGTACTTCCGGAAACCTCTCAGTTATCCTTTCCAATATCTCCGAAGCCGGAGTTATGGGATAACCCGCGAAGAATCGACATCCTGCAGCTATAGCTCCCTCTGCACAGGCGGTATTACCCTCCATGAAATATGTACCTGGCTCTATCATATCCAATCACCTCTTTCTTCGTCTTCATCATCTTCTTCCATATCTTCTTTTTCTTCCCCTTTCTCTTCAATATGGATCGCGAATTCCGGACATATCTTCTCGCATTTACCGCAAAGGACGCATCCCTCCGTCATCTTGGGTGGATGATAACCCTTTTCAGTGGTCTCTTCCGATTGCTCTAAAGCTCCTACCGGACAGAAATCGATACAGAATTCACACCCCTTGCACCTTTCCGTTATCACGCAGACTCTTCCTTCCTTATTTTTCGTTTCGACTGGATAACACTTTTGGTCGGAATTTTCTTCTTTCTCCTTCTCGGTCATCTTATATCCCTTCCTTTTTTATTTTTATATCATGGTACAAATCTTATCTTTTAAGGTAAATTTATTTTCAATATACTTTTCACCGTTTATAAAAAAATCGGACCTACTGAGTTCACTAGGCCAATAAGCTTCACCCAGTTGATCTGGGGTTTGAATATTTTTGGACATGAGAGCTCTCTGCAAAAAAACTCGAAGTACATACGATATATATAATTTATCATCTACCCTCTGGATAATGGTTACCCATAAAACCTTATATTTGGAATTTGATTTTTAGTTGATGGTTAAAAGAAAGCCACGGCTCATCTGCTTAGTGATCTTGATTTTGGCATGGCTAAAAAGAACTCATCGATGGGTTTTAAGACCACATAAAATAAGAAGAATATAGAAATAATACACCGTGTTTCATATGATGAAAAGGAGAACGATATCATGGAAGAGCGACTGAAAATTGGATTAACCCTAGTTATAATGGGGTGTCTAATATTTTTTGTCGGTTACAATCTGCTTTCAGAGTTTCGTCAAAGAGAAGAGGATATAAACAGAGTTCATCCTGAGGAAACGATAACAGAACACGGAAGCATCTTGGCTTTAAACTTCTGTGGAGGAGTTTTTTTATTAGCAGGGATTATAATCATTCTGATGAAAATCTTCGATATCGAGTTGGGGGGCGGGAAAGATAATTTATAACTCCGTTCGGATTAACTTTAATATGATAAAATGGCTGTGAAAGGATTGTTAGAGGATGTTTTTGAGGTGGGTGCATCACATTACGATAGAGAACTGTTCGATGAACTTATCCCTTTGCCAGATGGGACCAGTTACAACGCTTATCTGATAAAAGGGAGTGAAAAAACTGCACTCTTGGATACCGTAGATCCTGAAAAAACAGAAAGATTATTTCAAAATTTAGAAAAAGCCGAAGTCGAGGAGATAGATTATCTTATCGCCCATCATGCGGAACAAGACCATTCAGGTTCTATACCCGATGTCCTTGAAAAATATCCCGAGGCTACGGTCGTGACCAATTCAAAGTGCAAAGACATGCTGGTAGACCATCTTCACCTCTCTGAAGAAGATATACTCGTGATTGAAAACGAAGAAGAGCTTTCGCTCGGTGACAAAACATTGAAGTTCATAGATATGCCGTGGGTCCATTGGCCGGAAACTTTAGTTACTTATCTCAAAGAGGAGAACGTGCTTTTCAGCTGTGACTTTTTCGGTTCTCATCTAGCGACCAGCAATCTGTTCGTTCAGGACGAAAAGAAAGTATATCTCGCCGCTAAAAGGTACTATGCTGAGATAATGATGCCTTTCCGCTCTTCCATAAAAAATCATCTCGAAAAGATCGATGAGATGGAAGTAGACATAATAGCTACAAGTCACGGTCCGATTTACGATGACCCTGATTTCATATTAGATGCCTATTCAGAATGGGTCAATGATGAAACAAAAAGCGAAGTGGTGATTCCCTACGTATCTATGCACGGAAGTACTGATAAGATGGTCGAGTATTTCGTTGACTATCTGATACAAGAAGATATGAAAGTCAAACCTTTCAATCTTACAACTACCGATCTAGGACAGTTGGCGATGTCTTTGGTCGACGCTTCTACTGTTGTTCTCGGAACGCCTACAGTATTAGTTGGAGCACATCCCAAGGCGATATACGCAGCACACCTCGTCAATGCTTTGAGACCGAAGACCAGATACGCCTCCATAATCGGTTCCTACGGATGGGGAGGACGGATGCCAGACCAGATAAAAGATACTTTGAGCAACTTCAACGGAGAGTTTTTAGAGCCCGTGATCAGTAAGGGACATCCTGGAGATGAAGATTTTGATGCATTGGAAGAACTAGCCGATAAGATAATCGAAAAGCACGAACAAGACGAATTGGTAAGCTGATTTTACTGTCGAAAAGATAACGACTGGAAGAATCATAGTTTTGTCGTTTCAAAGTCTTATCTTAGATAGATTATCATAAGGAATCAGTTCTGCATCGACGTCCAACTTGGAACAGATCAATCGAGTTTGATGACCTCGTCATTAGGGCGGACTCTTTCCTTCACTTTTATTCCAACATCGTCTCCAGGACCTACTTCTTCGACCTCTTCTCCTTCGATCTCCATAGACTGTATCTCCTGCTCAAAGTCTGTATTCTCACCTTCGAAACGGACTTTGTCCCCTAAACTCAGTTCACCCATCTCTATCTTTATCGCTGCTACACTTGGTTCTTTAAAATACTTGAACACCTTTCCTATTTTTTCCTCCATATTGCTCACCGCATTTTTATACAGTTTTCTTGCTAATCAATTTTTTGTTTCGATAATTTTATATGAAGCCTCCGAAGGAATACCAAATAAGATCAAGACCCTTCTACCTTTTCCTTCAACTCTTCAAAAGTCACGGGTTCATCCTCTATAAGTGATCTTTCTTCCAAATCGGCCATGAATTTTTCCCTTTCTTTTATCCTCTGCTTGTAAAAGCTGTCGGCCATCTTTGCACCGTTTTTCTCGTAAACCACAAACAGCAGGTTAGGTTTGTCTTGTACATTTAGATAAACCTCCTCCACATTTTCTATAGGTATCCTTTTCTTAGTTTTTTTTCGCCGGACGTTAAATTTTGTTATCTCGCCTTCTTCATAATGCAGTTCATCATCCAACGAAATGAATGCCCTAATCTGTTTAATCAGGCGATAAAATTCGTAGTTCGCATATATGATCACACCCACTAACACTAGCATCCAAAGAGTATCCATAGGGTGATAATACAAGATATAGATTAAAAAGGCGATCATGATTGTAAAACCTAAAAGATGTCTGAACATCTTGATCTTTCTTCTACGCTGTTCCTTCTTTAATAATTCTCTATAATCATCTCCTGCATCGACCATACTTCCAACTCTTTATCTTTTATAACGCCTCTCTCTTAATTAATTTTCTTTTCCTGCTTTTTGCATCAATACACCGTCTTCATCGTTTTGATAGTAATCTTCTATCCTCGTAATTTTGGAAAAACCGAGTTTATCATAGAAAATCTGAGCCCCTCTGTTTGATTCTCTAACGATGAGAAAGAATTCCTTAACGTCCATCCTTTTCTGGACCTCTTCCATGAGAGAAGTTCCAACATCCTGAAGTCTATGATCAGGTGAGACAGCTATAGACACTATCACTCCATCCCCTTCTCTCTCCTCGGCAAGAATATATCCTAAGATCGTAGAATCTTCTTCGGCTAAAAGAAAAAAGTCACTAGAAAGAAAATCCTCCAAGATTTCCCGAGAATATGGATACTCGAAACTCTTTCTCTCAATCTCCAAAATTTTTTCTAAATCTTCTTCTAGACACTTCCTTATCAACATATTCTATTTATTTATAAGGATTAGACCTTAATTAATTTGAGGCTTTTTGGCTAAGGAAGGCTGTGATTAGGTGGGTAACAAAATTTTTAATATAGCGATGAGAATTTACAAGTAAGGTCGATAATATGTTTGCAAAAGAACCGATAGATTTAGAAAAAGTTAGTAAAGAGATGTCCGATAAAGAGATCCTGCGTTTCGGACTTGCCGCCGAGTTAGATGCGATCAACTTCTACGAACAGATGGCAGAGTATACCGATGATGAACACATAAAAGAGGTACTCCTTGACGTGGCTAAGGAAGAAAAAGAGCATGTGGGAGAATTTCAAACCTTGCTTCTCGAGAAGGATCCACAGCAGGTCGAAGAGATGGAAGAAGGGAAAGAAGAAGTAATGGAGATTTTGGGCAAATAGCCCCAATCAAAGCTTTCTCCATTTAAAAAACCATTTTATAAATTTTATTTCCAAATATAAAAACTTTATATCTGTGCAGGCCTTTATCTATATAAAAGAGAATGGTAGAAGAGAATCCTCAAGGAAAACTAGTAGCTATAGTAAGTATAATCCTGAATATAGGTATATTTATAGCGAAATTGTATATCGGGTTCCTGATCGGAAGTTTAGCTCTATTATCCGACGCTTTTCACTCCATCTCAGATAGCGCGAGTTCAGTCGCAGTCTATATCGGTTTGGCGGTTTCAGAAAAACCAGCTGACGAAGAACATCCGCACGGTCACGGTAGAGCTGATCAGATAGCTGTTTTGGTTGTTGGTATAATACTATTGCTTACAGCGTTGACTTTTCTCTCAGAAGGTTTCCAATCTCTTATCATTGAGCCTCAGATTTTGGAGATGAGGGATCGGTTTTACTTTTACATATTCCTAACCGCTGTAGCAAAGGAGATAATCGGTGAAGTGAGTTACTTTGTCGGCAAGAAGACTGATTCAGATCCTTTGAAAGCCGATGCCTGGCACCATAGAGGGGATGCGATAACTACTATGTTAGTGATCGGAGCTATATACGGCTCAGAAGCAGGGCTTTTATTCCTAGATTCTCTCGCTGGTATAGGTATCGCTCTGCTTCTTGGATATATAGGGATATCTTATATCAAAAAATCGACTAACCGCTTATTAGGAACTAAACCCTCATCGCAGATACTAGACGAGATCAAAAAAACGGCTTCTGATATCGAGGGGGTTAAAGAAGTTCACGATATCAAGGTCCACGACTACGGCAAAGACAAAGCGATATCACTCCACATGAAATCGAACGAAGGAACGATCCGTTCGGCCCACAAAGTTTCCCACAAACTCGAAGAAAAGCTAGAGGAAAGATTTGGATCTACAGCTGAAGTCCATCTTGATCCCATCAGTATTCCTAGAGGACATATTGAGGATTTGATCCAGGAAAATGTAGATAATTACGAACAGGTTTTAGAAGCTCACCGCATAAAGATAACTGAGAGTGAAGAAAAGATCCTGATCTCACTCCACCTCGTTCTTCCAGATACCGTATCAATCAAAGATGCTCACGATATAGCCACCAAATTTGAGAGAGATATCGAGATGAAAAGCGACGGCGAAATCAAAGCTGATATTGAAATTCAAGCACACGTCGAGCCTGAAGATGAATGTTTATCTGAAACTTCACGGTGAGATCGCAGTGACTATTTGGATAGGTAGCACGCCCACCTTTTCTCTTTTGACTTCTTCTAGCTCGAAACCTGCGTCTTCCAACATCCTCTCAGGATAGATGGGTCTACAGTCCAATATCTGTGGGAAAAGATCGTGAAATATTTCATAAAGTTCCACGAAGAAGCCTTCCTCCCTAGAAAGACTTACTACACATATCTTACCCCCTTGTTGTAAAACCCTTTTTATCTCCTTCAATACGGCCTGTATCTCTTCTTCACTGAAAAGTTCGAGAGTAAAGCTCATGAATATCTTGTCAAAGGTACGATCCTTGAAAGGTATCCGAACCGCATCGGCACACATCAGTTCTACATCTTCGAAAGAGCCTTCAGAAAGTAGTCTATCTTTAGTGACTCTACACATCTGAGTAGAGATATCGACACCTATTACTTTACCTTTAGACCCGATTCGATCGATCATCTCCTTTAAAGCGTGACCTGTACCGAAGCCTATCTCTAGAACTCTCTCTTCAGGGTTTAATTCTAGATGATCCAAAGCCATATCTCTGTATTTTTTCTCGAATGCACCTTCTATGTAATCATAGATGCCTGAAATACGATCGTAATGTTTTTTCGCTTCAGCTCTACTCCGTTCCAGGCTCTTGATATCCTCATAAGGATCTTCTTCAATACTCATCTATTCATCACAATAAATACATAAATCGAGAGATATGATATTTGTGGTTAAGACACTTGTCTACGGAAAGATTATAATATTGTATGATTATTGCGGGCTTAGAAGATTAATATATGGTGGAAAAAATGGCAAGGACAGACCTTTCAGATGATAGAGAACTCACGGAGGAGCAGAAACTCTTCAAAGAAAGCATTTCAGATTGGGCCGAAAGAAATCTTCCTCTCGAAAGAGTAATCGAGATGAACAGAGAAGGTTACCCTTTTCCAGAAGATATAATCGAAGGTTTGGCAGAACTCGGAGTCATAATGGGTCCTGTCCCAGAAGAACACGGCGGCATGGGCTTGACCTGGAAAGATCAGATCGTTATAGCTGAACAGATAGGTTACATAGACCCAAGCATCGCTACCGCAGCGGGTTTTATGGCAGTAGAGACCGGCTGGGGATTCACTCTCAACAGATACTGCACTGAAGAGGTCAGAAAAAAGTACATACAACCGGCAATAAAAGGAGAAAAATTCGTAGGGATAGCAACAACTGAACCCAAAGGTGGCTCAGACGTCGCCGGATTTGAGTCTACCGCGGAAAAAGACGGAGACGAATGGGTATTGAACGGAGAAAAAACATTCATAAGCGGCGTAGAAGAATGTCGTAGGATGGGAGGAGGCTACTGGGTCAACGTTAGGACCGGTCCTCAAATCGAAGATGCCCCACACAAGAACATGACTTCTTTTTTCGTCCCTATCGATGCCGACGGATTGGAGCCTCAGGAGCCGTATGACGACGCAGGAAGAGGTTCCCTTTCAACTTCGGGATTTATAATGGAAGACGTTAGAGTCCCTGAGGAATACATGCTAGGAGAACAGGGAAAAGGGTTCTACCACACTATGGAAGGTTTCGACCTAGCGAGAATAATGATCGGTGCTAGTGCCATCGGTGTTACAAGAAGAGTTTTAGAAGAAGCTGCAGATTATATCAAAGAAAGAGAAACATTCGGTAAACCTTTAGCGAAGTATGAAGGGATCCAGTTCCCGTTCGTTGAAAGATATACTGAAATGGAAGCTAGCAAATTGATGGTCAAAAAAGTAGCGGATATGGCAGATACAAGATACGATGAAGAAGGATGGGTCGAAAGGACGGGCAAAGCTCAAACTTACAAGCCCACGGAGATCGCAAAGTGGATATCGATGATAAAATACAAAGTTCCACACCTGGCAAAAGACACAGCTGACGATGCGATGCACTGGTTGGGCGCAGCGGGCTACAGCTCCGAATATATATTTGAAACTGCCTGGAGAGGTGTGATGTCTTACTGTGTAGGTGCTGAAGGCGGAGCTAATATACAGAAGATAGTCATAGGCAGAGAAACATTAGGTAAAGATTACGTACCTTACAAGTAAGGTGATCCCGTGAGATTCGTGGTGCTAGTTAAACAGGTTCCAGATACCACTGAAGTTGAAGTCGACGAAGAGACAGGTACCATAATTAGAGAAGGGGTACCTTCCACTCTGAACGCGTTCGACGAGTTCGCTCTGAACGTCGCAGTAGACCTCAAAGAGGAGTTGGAAGAAGAAGTTGATATCATAGCTCTCAGTATGGGTCCTCCACAGGCTGAGGAAGCATTGAACAAGTGTCTTGCTATAGGAGCTGATAAAGCGATCCTGCTAACCGATAGGGCTTTTGCTGGAGCGGATACCTGGGCTACCGCTGTAACTTTGAGCAGGGCACTTAAGGAGATAGGAAAAGTGGACTTGATATTTGCCGGCCAGGAAGCCTCTGATGGTAATACCGCACAGGTGGGTCCTGAAGTCGCAGCTCACCATGGTTTGCCACAGGTCACCTATGTTTCAGAAATAGAAGAAGTTGATCCTAAAGAGGAATACATCGTATGTAAAAAGGAGAGAGACGAGGGGCACGTCAGAATAAAATCAGATATTCCTGCAATTTTGGCATGCATGCCGGATCCCGGATTTGAACCAAAGATCCCCAATGTGAGAGAGATAATGAAAGCGAAGAAGAAGACAAAGGAACAATGGGGGATCGAAGAATTAGACGGAGAAGAAGATGATTATGGGCTAGAAGGTTCTGAAAGCGTAGTTATAGAAACATACAGCCCACCTCCGAAAGAAGAGGGGATTAAAATCGAAGAGGAGCCTGAGAAATCTGTTGACGAGCTGTTAAAATTCTTGGACGAGGAGGGTCTATTATGATAGAGATCGATTTAGGACAGTGCACTGGTTGTGGCAAATGTATAAAAGTCTGCCCAGTAGATGCGCTTGAAATCGATGATGGAAAGGCCGTGTTGACAGGGAACTGTATATCCTGCGGCGTATGTGTTTCGGCGTGTTTAGAGGACGCTATTGAACCTGTTATTCAAACAGCAGAAGTTGGGGACCTCTCTCAATACAGCGGAGTGTGGGTATTCGCTGAGCAGCATGAAGGTGAATTGAAACCTACCGGACCGCAGTTGCTTGGCAAAGGAAAAGAGTTGGCCGATCAACTGGGAGAAGAGCTCTGTGCAGTGCTCATCGGGAACGATATTAAAGGGCTTTCCGAGGAACTCGGCGCTTACGGTGCTGAAAAAGTCTATGTAGTGGAGGACGAGATCTTCAAAAATTACTCCACCGAAGCGTACACCACAGCACTTACAAGTTTGATCTCAGAATATAAGCCGAATATCTTTCTTTATGGGGCTACCCATCTCGGAAGAGATCTAGCTCCTTCCGTCGGGGGAAGGATGGGACTCGGACTTACTGCAGACTGCACCGATCTCAATATAGAAGAGGTGGAAGGCAGAAAAGTTCTCCTACAAACAAGACCCGCCTTTGGAGGAAACGTAATGGCCGATATAGTCTGTCCGGATTCAAGGCCCCAGATGGCAACTGTTCGACCACACGTGATGAGTCCGATGGAACCAGATAAAGACCGTGAATTTGAGATCATAGAGGAATCCGTAAAAGTGAAAGAGGAAGCGATCAGCACTGAAGTGATAGAAGTCCTGGAACCAGAAGGCAAAGGTGAGATACCAGTAGAAGAGGCCGATGTCGTCGTCAGCGGAGGACGAGGCGTGGGAAAATGTGAAGAAGATTTCGACCTCCTTAGAGAAGTAGCTGACCTCCTTGATGGAACTATAGGATGCAGCAGGCCGATAGTCGAAGAAGATGTGATGCCAAAGTCGAGACAGGTAGGTCAGAGTGGAAAAACTATCTCGCCCAAATTATACATCGTTTGCGGTGTTTCAGGAGCTATACAGCACAAAGTCGGAATAAAAGACTCGGACTACGTCATAGCTGTCAACAAAGACCCTGATGCACCGATATTTGATATCGCTGATTTCGGTATAGTCGGAGACTTGAACGAGGTACTGCCTCTCTTGATAGAAAAATTAGAGAAGGCTAAAGAGAGCTAAGAGCGGAAACTAAATGAAAGGTAAGAAAGCTCCAGTGACCAGTAACCACGTGATTATGGCTATGAGCAAAACGGAAAATGGTTTGACCATCCTTCGATAAAAACTCTTCAAATCTATTTTGAAATACTCTACTGTCAATATTATGCACAAGTGTATAGGAGAGACGTAGTACCCTAGGAATGTGAATAGGAAAAGAAGGCTTACCACCCTGACATTGATAATCGGGACTAACTGAAGAAGTACTGGAAATCCAACTCCAATAGCTCCTGGGAGATGACCGAATAGACTCCCTATGATGAATGCAGTCACCACAATAACTATCAGGAGAGGTACATGTGATTGAAGGCCTTGAACTGCTGGTTCTAAAGCATCTAGCCGTTCAATGATTCCTTTAAAAAGCATTATTCCATAAGCCGCTAGCAGCAGATCCACCGAAAAACCTTCTTTGAATTTGGAAGGAAGGTCGCTGAGAGTATACCTTTTTTGATTCTGTAGAAAGATTACTACTATCGCCAAAAAAAGCGTGATGTAAAATGGTAGACCAAGCACGATGTTCAGGCTCAGGGCGACGATTATAGGCAATAACTCATATATCAAAAAAAACGGATTCACCTCAGATTCTACATGATTGATCACATCGATCTTCTTCAACCCCCAAACGCTCCCTATAATAATCTGTGAAATGAATATAGGGACGTGAAAAAGAGCGATCTTGTATATATTGACGCCTGAGAAACGTGACGCGAATATCAGACCTAACGACAGCGGATAGACAGTGAACCATATATGTCTGAACCACCAGTTTAGGAAGGTTTTTTCAGTTCCACCAAGGTTTAATTGGTCGCCCTCGTCATCAATCATCGGGGCTGAAACCAACGCGCCACCAGGCATGGGCATGAGGCCGAAAAGAGCCGGTATAGAACCTATTACCATCCTCCGGTCAGGTAAAGCAGCTCTCAATTCTTTTATCATCCTCATGACCTGTTTAGAGTCCTTGTAAAGATATCCAAGAAAAGCTATCTGGGTTATTATCGCTATTAGGCTAAGTGTATCGGATTCTAAAGTTATTTCAGTGATCCAAGACAAGCCTTGAAGGGAAGGTTCGGAAAGGAGGAGAAGGATCAGGGTCGCGACCATTATGGCTTTTCCGAAATCCACTTTGAGATAGATCAAGGTTGCAAGGATGATAAAACCTGATATGATGCCGACGAGATCTAACATCCGGGTTGACTTGCTATCAGCATTATAAAATATTTGTGTCTGATATTCAAAGTTAAAACCCTCCTGTATCGATATTTTACGATTCCATGTGCAAAGATTTATATCGCAAAGACTAATCCTGCCCCGATACCTATGACAAACGTTTTGATTTTAGGAGCCGGGAAGCAAGCAGAGGGATGTGCATGGTATTTAGCAAACGAATCTAGCGTTGAAAAGATAGGGATTGCTAGTAGGAGTGAAGGGAGTATTGACGAACTGATGAAGTCGATTGGGAGTAAAAAATTAGCAAAGCACGTCTTAGACGTGACAGATAAAAAGGAAACTAAAGAAGTTATGGAAGGATACGACGCTGCGATAAATGCTCTCCCGACAAGAGAGACCAGCTATGCCTCCCTCGAAGCCGGTATAGAAGTAGGCTTGGACATGGTGGACATGCTAGAAGAGTACCACAGGAAACCCGACAAGTACGAAATGGAAGGACTCGACCTGCCAGAAGGTATGTCTGTGGAGGAATACGGGGAACTTTTACACGAAAAAGCTATCGAAAATGATGTAACTTTCGTTGATGGAATGGGATTCGCTCCCGGTCTGACCAATTTCACTCTCGGTAAAGGATTACGAGAGATGGATAAAGGTAAATCAGCAATAGCTAGATGTGGGGGGATACCAGAAAAGAAAGCAGCCAAAAAACGTCCTCTCAAATACATGATAACGTGGGCTTTTGACCACGTATTGAGGGAGTATATGATAAAATCGCCGGCCATTAAAAACGGAGAAAGGACGGAAATACAAGCCCTAACGGAACATAAAAAATTCACCTTCGACAAATTTGGACAGGATGAAGAGCTTGAATGTGCTATCACACCAGGGATGCCCAGTTTCGTTTACACACGCTCAGAACTCGAAGAGACTTACGAGAAAACAGTCAGATGGCCAGGCCATTACGATGCTATAAAGACGTTCAAAGAATGCGGTATGCTAGATAACGAACCTATAGTTGTTAGAGGTAAAGAAGTAGTGCCTAGAGAGGTGCTGTCAGCAGCGGTGACTCCCAAATTAAAGCCTGAAGAAGGAGATAAAGATGTATGTGTCATGTGGAACACTGCTGAAGGAGAAAAGAACGGTGAACCTGTAAGGATCGACTACTACATGTGGGATGAAGCTGACCCCGAAACAGGGTTAACCGCGATGCAGAGAACAACTGGATTCCCGCCAGCGATAACCGCTGAGATGTTAGCTAAAGATAAGATCCCGGAGAAAGGGATAGTGCCGCCAGAGGACTGTATTAAAAACGAAATCTACGATGAGATGATGGAAAGATTGGAAAAAGTAGATATTCAGGTTCTTGAAGAAAAAAGATAGGATCTTAACCTTCTTTTCTTTTTTTTGTAAGTGCGGGGAGAGGGAATTTTTGCCCCATATCTATAGGAAACTAGATTTGAGTCTAGGCTTTTGCTAGAAAAAAGGCCTACGAGCTCTTCGTGAAAGAAAAGAGAAGAACCGGAAACAGAGATTAAACATAATCCATTTCTAGGTTGGGGGTTCGATTTTTAGAGCCGTTAGATGGTACTTACTGAGTAATCAATCTAATCAAGGCGTAGGTTCAACAGAGGAATTTATTGATAGACAATACGTGTATCTCTTTACGAAGCTCAATTCCACATACGATCCTAGTTAAGGGGGCCTTATACCTCCAATCAAGGTGGAATTGGAGATAAAAGGGATTGAGTAAAATCTATGGCCGTTAAGCCTGATAGTTAAAAGTGTAAGAGCAGAAATGTTTATCACCCTAAAAAATATATATTTATGGATAGATATAGCATTATCCGGTAATATGAGAAGGCTGATTAATAAAAACTATCAAGCCTTTCTGAGACTTAAATTCACTTCAAATCTAACAGGGCAGCTGAGGGTAAAGAGAGTAAACTATTTGGGATGGAAGAAATTATGGGAGGATGAACAATCGTGTCAGATGATTTAATTGAGCAGTTGGAAGATGAAATATCTGTTTTTGAGCCTCAATATGAAGAAAATGATTGTTTTTCAACTTGTTTGAGGAACATAATTAGAAAATTTTCGAATCGTAAAACTGGGAAGAAAAATTCTTTTAAAATCTCTAAATCAGATTTAAACGAATTCACTCGATATCACAAAACCACTGCTTCTACGGCTGATATGAAGTCTATTAAGAAGAGATTAGACGAGGAGCTCAAGGCAGAAGACATCAGAGCGGTATTCGAATTCACCTCCCAATCCCAATCTAATATGCTAGATCAGGATTTAGATGTTGGTTTTATTTCATACCTTCTCTCAGACCAAGATAAATCCTTACCAATAGTTAGCTTTTCAACAGATTATTATGACGATCCTAACTTCCCTTGGAAAGCTACAGAAAGGTTTAGACTTCCACATACAGTCGTCATATTACATGTAGAAGATGAAGAAAAAATATACATCTGGGATGGTTTGATCTCCTTTAAGAACGATAATGATATTGCAGATGGAATTATAGATTTACCTACGGAAAGATTTATAAGATATTGGGACAACTACTTTTACAGTAAAGAAATATGTTGGTTGAGCCTGGAGAGTCAAATGGAGGTGGATAGATATTAATAAAACCGTCTACGAGTCGCGAAAAAAATTGGACCAACACATTGAGAGAGACATCAAAAAAGAATATGGAAGAGGGGTTTACATTTCTGATAAAAAGATCGATGATAAAGAGGGAGAGATCTATTTGGGCTGCTCCATCCCTAAGGTAATCGAAGACAAATATAAAGAAGAGACCATCTTGAAATTCATCGGTTTGGACGATATCGGGATGATAGATGTATCTTTTGAAGAAAACAAGTTTGTTGTGGATTGGGCTGAAAGAGATTCGATAACCAATTCAGCAGAATATGAGATGAATAATCTGATAAGCAGAACTGAGAAAGCAGTTTTGAATTCTGCAAAGAAAAACTTCTCTAAAAGTTATCTAGTAAAGAATAGCATTAATCCTATCATCAAAATATTGAGGTTGCTGTTTGTGGAGGAAGGTTTCTCCATAAAAAAGATAGAAAGTGAAAGCAGAAAGTATGTAGATTTCCTTAACAATCTCAATTTTTTGGAATTGGATGAAAATAAGATCTATCCCGGAACGGAAATGGAAAAATATCATCTAGCTAACAGAAAAATAGAAGAGACAGAGAAGCTCCATTCGATATTGGGCGAAATATTAGAGCAAGGACATTCCTTTTTAAAAACAGAGATGAAAATAAATCACTTAGATCCTTTCATAAAGATAACTAATGCTAATTTCTTCCCATCTTCGTTAAAAAGGGAAAAATTGTATTTCACGCCTGAAGACTTCAATAAATCCATGAAGAACTTATATGGAAAAAGAAAAAGTGATTCCGATATACAAAACTACCTAAAAGAATTGGAAGAGGTCAATGTATTTGAGGTCGAGGGAGGTTATTATTTCCCTACAGAAGATATATGGGATTCATACCAGACCAATCTCGACAATGTTGGTTTTAGTTTTTGATTAAGGCATGAAGTGACTGTTTGATCGTTAGTTTTTTAAATCGGGTGATAGATTATCCTATCAGATGTTAGAAAATTATAACAGGTACAGGATCCTGCAGGAGTTCTTTAAAAAACCAACTAAAAAACATCAGCTACGTGAACTCTCAAGAGCTACGGATATATCACTTCCTACGGTTAAAGAACACGTGGAAAAGCTCCTGGTGATGGGTTTTATAGAAAAGATCGAGGAGGGGGTTTATCCAGGATACCAAGCATCAAGAAATGATGAATTCAAGCTCTACAAAAAGTTGGACCTAGAAAGGAAACTACATCTTAATGGATTAGTTGATCATCTCAATGAAAAACTTTCACATCCAGATGCCATCGTGTTATTCGGGTCCGCTGCAAACGGAGAGGATATCGAGGAAAGCGACATAGATATACTTGTAGTCTGTGGAGAAAAAGATGTGGACTTGAAAAAATATGAGAAAAAGTTCAACAGAAAGATTAACCTTCAGTTCATGGAAAAAGACGAATTGAAAAAGAATAAGAAACTAGCGAACAGCATCGCCAATGGAACAGTTCTAAGCGGATATCTAGTGATAAAATGAGATGGGAATACTGTTTGGAAAATAAGGTCTTTGAGAGGAAGGAAGATATCTCTGCGGCTGAATCTCTTTTCAGCATCGCAAAGACGAGGATCAAAGACAACGAAAAGAGAGAAAGGAAGATATTGAAGAATTTAAAGATGCGTAGGATTAATATCTTCCTTTCCCTCGGTAAAAAACTCAGAAAGCGATGGAAGCTACTGGTAATTATGAATTCTTCTATGAAACATTAGAGATTTAGCTGAAGATGTACATCTAGACAACCCATATAAAACAAAGATCGATCGCTGAGGAAAAGGAGATAACGAGGCAAGAAGAACAAAAACACGGGGAAGAAAAGGAATTTGACGAACTAGAAGAAGCTAAGAGAGAACTATAAGCTGATTGTATGGATGCTAAGCTTCTAGAGGAAAAAACGATCAAGAATTTACTAGAAGTTTTACTCGATGCCGAACGATGTGCAGTGCAGGTTTATACAGATATCTGTCAGTACACACAAGGAAAGGATCCAAGGACCTACAAACTTTCTGCAACCATACTTCACGATGAAACTGAGCACGAAGCATGTTTCGAAAAATTACTTACAGGTAATGCTTCTGGACACTTCAGAAGGACCGAACCGGGTGTGAGTCCTTACGTATCTAAGTTCATACAGAATAAGTAAGGATCTATCCGGAAAACAAAACCTCTTTTTTATCTTTGGAATCTTAATAGAAAACTATCCGCTGGTTCCTTCTTTTTTGATCCTTTTTTACCTGCTATATGAAAAAACAATACGATTAATATAATAAGTATTAGAATCAATGGCCAAGCTTTGTAAGGGAATAACTTTACCCAAACAATGCCAGTTATAATGATTGCATCGATAAGCACAAAAATATCTATCAACCATTTTAATCCTGAATCCATCCTTATCCGATTTTTAGTTTATCTAATCAGCTATAAATCTTACGGATAATAGGCTTAGTAGAAAAGCTCTATCATAGGCGAATAAAGGTGTTAAAGG
>JBMCXO010000009.1:0-28149 GCA_048621055.1 Candidatus Natronoplasma sp.
TTTGATTTTTAGTGGGCATAGAGAATGCGATAGCATTCTTATAAGTCCATTTTTCTCCGAAAAATGGTTGATTAGAATCTTCGATTCTGACGGGTCCACTATAAAATCTTTGATTTTTAGTGGGCATAGAGAATGCGATAGCATTCTTGCAAGTCCACTAATCTCAAATTAGTGGTTAGTTAGAACCTCTGGTTATGACGGGTCATCACCATTACGGTTCAATACACTTCTTTTTTAGGATTTCTTGTTTAGAAAATCATTCTATTGATAACAAAAATGAAGTAGGAAATAGGGTTCTGTGATCTCCAGTTGCTATGGTTGGATTTAAAAAATATGCTTTGAAAATTTCGTACCAAATCAATCTCCTCTAGTGAGGGCAGTGGGCCCGGCCGGACGAATTGATTCCTTTTGAAATAAATGAGTAAGAGTAATGCGAGATTACTCGTGTTTTCAAATCCGGTTGGTCCATGAGAGAAATCGAGTGGGCCCGGCCGGATTTGAACCGACGACCGTCTGGTTATGAGCCAGATGCTCCACCAACCTAAGCTACGGGCCCTTATCCTGAGTGACAATCCCTCTTAATCACTAATCGTATTTAAGATTGATGATTTTTCTTTTTTAAAGGTAAAATTTAACTATTTATTGTCATGACAATTGAAGGCACCCTTGGGCGAGGAAGAGGAACTATGAGACGAGATAAAGAAGAAGAGGAAAGAGAAAGCCGAAGATGAATGGTATAATAGATGGGGAAAAAAGGAGGAGAGAGATGAGAATGTCACTTATCCCAATTCTACCATGAGCAGAAAAGGTCCTTATCACCGAAGAATAATAAGGGATCTAGATTATAATTGAAGAACTCCTCAGGGTATCCACCTTAGAAAAAGATTAATAACCGACCTTTAGATTTTATAATAGATAAAGAATCCCAATCAAATATAGAAGGAGGTAGGTTAAACTGGAAATCGACAGGAGAACTTTGACAGGACTGCTCCTGATACTCTTTCTTGTGGCTTCATGGAGCATCGGGGTCGTTATGGATCTATCTCCTACCTTCGTTGAGAGTGAAATAGAATCTACCTTCGGTGAATTTGACGCGAGGCCGATAATGATAGCGGTTTTAATAATCACACCCCTTGCTCTTCTAATGAAAGGGAGAACACCTACATATATAGCAGCCGTGTTTTTTTTGCCTGCTACACTTATTGGCACATATATTTTTATCCGAGTCGGCTTCAGTTGGCCTATGTTCATAATCGGGTTGATAGTAGCTATTTCAGCAGTGGCCATCTGGAAGGGATCTAAAGATGAAAGCATGGGTCCTTATCTTGCCGCTGTCGTTTTTATTGCTTTGATTTTAGTTGTGAGTTTTTTGCTCGGTGGTGGGGAGTTGATAGTAGAGCAGATGGAAGGTAATGGAGAAGGGATTTCCATCCCATGGGGTGATCCTGGGGGTCATATAGAAACTGCTTTTGGAGGTTTTGGCACTTTCCTACTAATCATATTGGTAGGAGGCATCCTTGCATTTTTACTCGTCCAGAGGATAATCCCTATAATCAAGTCTTCGACTGAAAGTAAAGAGGATAAAGGAAAACTAGAGGATCAACTCTCCTCTACAGTCGACAGTGCAGTTAGAGAACTCCGTGAAGGAAAGGACATCTATTCAACTATCTTACGGTGCTATCAACGTATGTGTTGGGCCTTGGAAGAAAAAGGTGCAAAGAACTTTGAATTCATGACCCCTAGGGAATTCGAAAGGGAGGCGATAAGAACGCTAGATGTACCCTCTTCTAAAGTTTCGGAGATAAGAAAGGTTTTCGAGCTCGCTAAGTACAGTAACTATCGGCTTGAAGAAAAAGAAAGAGAAAGGGCTTTGAAAGCTCTAAAAGAGCTAAGAAAGGAATTGGAGTGAATATCATGCCAGGACCCACCCCTCATTCAGAATCAATATTTGACTCTGAAATTCGACATGAGTATGAAAAAGAGGAAGGGTACCGGCTATATTACCTCTTTATGAGTCTTATTGTACTTGGGGCTACAGTTGGTATAATCCTGATCGGCGGCATGTTTCGTTTGACTTTGGCCCTCTTTATCCTGTTCGTCATCGGTTTTAATTTGGTCTATTGGATGATGGAGAAAACGGTTTATTTAGAGATATGGGAAAGGAAAGATGAATTTGATGAAGAGGTTAATCTAAATCTCAGAGAGACTTCGGATCTTGTCGAAAGAGCCTTCAAGGGTATGGAATTGAGCCAGGGATACCTAGAAAAAAAGATAAGAGATCTCTTCATGGACAAACTGATGGATAACAAGAATCTATCCATCCGGGAAACAAGAGAACTTCTTGAAGAGCCTGATAGATTCCGACAGGTAGTAGATGATAAAATCATATCTGATTTTATATTATCTAAGAAAGAAGAAAACGAACAGTCCTCCACAGAAAGTTTAGAAGGAGAAGACTATGAGCAGTGGATCTCTACACTGTTAAAGCGGATAGAAGGATGGGAATAATATGGAAAAAATGAACGTAGGTGTAAAGGTATGAACATAAGAAAACAGAGACCATTCATATATCTTGTCGCTTTTATTGTCGTGGGCGTTATCCTAGGTAACCTTTTCGGGAGCTGGGTATACTTTTCCATGACTATCTTCTCTCTATCGATACTTGTTGTAGCTGTGAGATCACTGCCTCCAAAAGAATTCAAAATAGATATAGATAGGGAATCTGCCGAAGAAGGTAAAGACGTCTACATAGACGACGAACTCGAGATAACTATACATATTAAAAATAAAGGAAAAATGATCCGATTTTTAGAACTACAGGATATCATCCCGGGCTTACTTGAAGTAGTTGAGGGATCCAATCATCAGGTCCTAGAATTGGAAGAAGGCGAAGAAAGAGAACTGAGTTACAAGATTTCATGTCCTATCACTGGAAATTTTGAACTCGGTCCTGTCAGATTAAGATATAGAGACGCCTTAAATCTCTTCTCGAATGAAATGGAGATAGATGAGGAAATGGAACTGCGAGTTCTGCCTAGAAGTGAAGATATGCAGAAGGTAGACCTCGATCCGAGCTATACCAAACATTGGCTGGGTGAAGTAAAATCAAAAAGTATAGGTGTCGGCAGCGAATTTTTTGCCATACGTGAATACCAGCCGGGCGATGAGTTGAGAGATATAAACTGGAAAGCTACCGCCAGGTACTTAGACCCTCTCACCAATGAATATGAAGGGGAGAAATCTGGCGACGTTATATTGATCGTAGATGGATATGAAGAAGGAATTGTAGGGACTATGGAGAACAACACGATGAGAGCATCTATCGGTGTAGCGGCGAGCTTAGCAGAAGTTCTGCTATCAGCACGACATAGGGTCGGCCTTATCGTTTCGGGTGAATACATGAATTGGATATATCCCGGAACTGGTCGAGATCATTACCACAAGATAATGTCAAATCTAACAAAATTTGAACGAGGAGGTACTTGGGGACTTGAAGGTATAAAATGGCTTTTAGAAGAATTCTTCCCTAGAAAGAGCATGATCATCATTATCTCGCCTCTAACTGTTTCTACCTACAGTAAAACTCTCCTTGATCTCTGCATGAAAGAATACGATGTCGTACTGATTTCTCCTAATCCGTTGAAGATCGAAAAAGAATTATTAGATGAAGATGAGTATGAAGAGACGGCCAAAAGGTTGTACAGCGCTGAGAGGAAAAGATTATTGGAGAAACTTTGGACTCACGGTACTTTAGTGGTGGATTGGAATCCGACTGAGCCACTCGAACCAACATTGGAGGAGGTGTTACAATACAGACACAGACAAAGATAAAGGCGGAGAGATGGTTTATTTCTTTCTTGATCTTTTTAACTGCAGTGACTATGAGTCTCTTTTCACCAACTACTGTTTACCGAGTTTTACCCCTGATATTTGGACTCATCTCCTTGATTGGCTATTTTTTGAAAAAATTTTTTATCTTTGATACAGGTATATTTTTAACTATGGTTTCTTATCTGTTCGCTAGCTCTGGGTTGTATCCAACAGTCTATAACTTGCTCGTGATAATGTTGTTTTTCTTCCTTTTGATCGGCATCTGGTTCTACGCAAGGAACACATTATTCATAAGCGGGATAGAAGGTAGTGCGTCTGATGAATACAATGTCGGATTATCGAAGTTTAGAAGATCCTCTTTGAACGAGATATTAACTACAGTTCTATGGGGATCTCTCCTCTCCATATTGGCTTTTTCCATCATGCTGTATAGCTCCCTAGGGATGACCATGGGTTCATTGGCCGGAACCTTACTGATGGTCGGACTTTCTGCTTCTGTATTTTTCATCACATTTTTGATGATTAAACTGTTTTATTTAGAGGAAACCAGAACCAGCTATGAATCCTAAAAGTTTATCAGGACTATTTGAGGCGATCCACGATACCCTTCCCTGAGATAGAGATAACTTCCGTGTCAGCCAACATATCTCCTGTCCTAGTTGAGTAAAAGGCCAGAAGGACTAATTCGATAAATCCAAGTATTATGCCCAACATCGGAACTCGAAGTAGATATTTGGTCGAATTTCTCAGACTGGAAACTTTAAAGGATATCCCTGAGCCGGATCGATCTATTACTTTCAAACCAAATATCTTCTTACCTATTGTCTGGCCTCCGATTTGATCTGATTCTAGTACTATAAAATAACCTAGAAAGAGTGCAGAGTATAAAATATGGACAACAACATCCTGCAAAGAGGTTATAAAGAAGAACTGTTCTAAGAACCAACCTCCACCACGAAAAGGAGCTAGACCTTCTGCGAGATAAAAATCGATCGTCTCAATCCAGGTCTCTGAGATCAGTCCTCTACTTCCTAGTAGAATAACTATCCCCTGAAATACATACCGAATAATGATAGCATCTATGATATAAGCGATTATCCTAAAGAAAGAATTTGCCCTTACTCCCGAATCTTTTGATTTTAGACCGAGGGATCTGTATTTCCCCAATTTGCTCATATCTATAAACAAAATATTTTAGGCGCTAAAATATTTTTTCCTAGAAACATTTGTAAATTTTATATTGATGCTCATATGACAATTGAGAAAACATAAATGGCGGAAAAACTTTTTTATTTTCCGGACTTATTTTCGGGACTTGCTTCCTTCTTGGGAAAGAGTTAAATACAAAAGGTCTGTAATGACCCATTACATCGTCTGTTGACCAGACGTGAGAGGGCAATCCAGTAAGGATCCCCATTTAACACGTCACGGTCAGTGGACCTCAGGACGCCTATCTTGAAGTCCGTAGAGCTATGCTCGAGGATTTTTGGACATAGTCCTGAAAGATCCGTAGAGTCATACTTGAGGATCAAAGGACACCGTCCTGAAGATCCACAAAGTTATATTTGAGGATTGATGTATGTAGAAATACGCATAGTCAACTATACTGAGGTGTATGTATGGTAGAAACACATCATCCAAGAAGAGGTTCGATGGGATATTCGCCCCGAAAACGCGCTAAAAAAATGATTCCAAACATAAGGTCATGGCCCGATTGGAGCGGTGAACCTAAGGTACAGGGCTTCCCGGGATACAAGGCTGGCATGAGCCATGCTTTCGTTGTGGATTATAGGAAGAGGAGCACAACCTCTGGCCAGGAGGTCAGAGTACCTATCACCATTGTAGAGGTACCTCCCATAAAAGTTAGTGGCCTTAGGTTCTATGAAGAGACCCATGAAGGTTTGAGAACCATGGGCGAAGTTTGGGCTAATAACGTCGATGAGTCATTGGAAAAAAGACTTCCGATACCAAAAAATTACGATACAGACAAGATGTGGGAAAAAATAGATAGAAGCCTTGTTGATGAAGTTAGGGCTATAACGCACACACAACCCAAGAAAGTTTCGGGTACCCCGAATAAGACTCCTGAGATTATGGAACTCAGATTAGGAGGGGGATCTTTACCTGAAAGGATAGATAAAGGAGAGGACATACTAGGAGATGAACTAGATTTTGAGGATTTCTGCGAATCCGGAAGGATGATAGACGTTTCCGCTATAACCAAAGGCAAAGGTTTTCAGGGTCATGTTAAGAGATGGGGTGTCAAACTCCTTCAGCATAAAAACAGTAAATCCGTGAGAAACGTAGGGAACACAGGAGTGTTCAGACCGGGTTACACTCGACCGACTGTTCCTCAAGCTGGTCAAATGGGATACCATCAGAGAACGGAATTCAATAAACGTGTGTTGAAGGTCGGAGAGAATGGTGAGGAAGTAACTCCTGAAGGAGGTTTCATAAACTACGGCGTGATAGATAACGATTTTGTTATATTACACGGTTCTATACCTGGCCCAGCCAAAAGGTTGGTTGTGATGAGAGATGCTATAAGAGATGAAAAGTATGAAGTTCACGAGCCGAATCTCACATATATATCAACTGAATCTAATCAAGGGGGTTAAATGAATGAAAACAGGGATATACAGTTTGGAAGGAGAGAAGAAAGACGAGATGGACTTGCCCTCCCCGTTCATGGAGGAGATACGTCCCGACATCATAAAGAGGGCAATCGAAGCTTTTGAAGCAAATAAAAAACAGCCTTATGGTCCTTCTCCAGAAGCCGGGATGAGACACGCTACCGAGATGGAAGGTGTTGGTCAAGGCATGGCCCGAGTACAGAGACTGACACAATATGGCGGTGCTAGAGCCGCCGAAAGTCCACAGACCCGCGGTGGAAGAAAAGCACATCCACCAAAAGCGGAGAAGGATTTAGGAAAGAAACTGAACAGACAAGCAAAGGCTAAAGCTAGAAGGTCTGCACTCGCAGCGATGACCGATAGCGGAATAATAAAGAACAGAGGGCACGAGATAGAAGACGATACTTCTTTAGAATTTCCCATAGTTGTAGAGGATGAGATCGAAGAT
This sequence comes from Candidatus Natronoplasma sp., assembly GCA_048621055.1. Classification (GTDB taxonomy): domain Archaea; phylum Thermoplasmatota; class Thermoplasmata; order Halarchaeoplasmatales; family Halarchaeoplasmataceae; genus Natronoplasma. The sequence goes on from JBMCXO010000009.1 coordinate 6,913, forward strand.
ATTCAGAAAACAAAAGAAGCCGTTGATTTATTGGAAAATCTTGGGATATACTCAGACGTGAAAAGAGCTAAAGAAGGAAAGAATATCAGATCAGGTAAAGGCAAGAGACGGAACAGAAAATACAGAAATCCCAAAAGTCTACTGGTTGTCATGAGTGAGGGAGCGACCGGAAAAAGGGCTTTCTCAAATCTACCAGGAGTTACGGTCAAAAGTCCTAAGAACTTGACTATCAATGACATGGCACCCGGAGGGTCCATGGGCAGATTAACTCTTTTCAGCGTTAATTCTATAAATGAATTGGAGGATTGGTAAAAATGGTTGAGTACGAATCCCCTCATAATATAATACATCATCCTTACGTCACTGAGAAGACCATGATGGAGATGGAAGAAGAAAACAAACTAGAGTTCATAGTCGATTTAGAGGCAACAAAACCACAAATCTCTGATGCTGTGGAAGAGTTGTTAGAGGTGGAAGTTGAGAGTATAAATACAAGGATCGACAAGAAGGGAAAGCGGGCCATAGTAAAGTTCACGGAAGAATATTCAGCCGAAGAGATAGGAATGAGGATAGGGGTGTTCTAAATGGGCCGCCGGATCATACCACAAAGAAGAGGCAAAGGGTCATCAACTTACAGGTCTCCGAGTCATAGACATTTAGCTAGACCCGGATACCCCAAAAGCCAAGAGACCGAAGGAGTAGTTGTCGATATTCATCATGCTCCTGGTCGTACCGCCCCGTTAGCTGAAGTGGAATTTGAGAACGGTGAGACCTCTTTCGTGATAGCAAATCATGGACTCTGGGTAGGCGAGAAAATAGAAGTAGGCCCCGACTCGGATATCGAAAAAGGCAACATCCTTCCTTTAAGCCATATTCCAGTCGGAACCCTTGTATACAACATCGAAATGGAACCTCTCGACGGAGGAAAATTAGTCAAGAGTGCAGGAACCAGTGCTACGATCATAGCACAGGAAAGGCGAAAAACCGTACTGAGATTGCCCTCGGACGATATAAAAAGAGTCGATAATAGATGTAGAGGGACAGTAGGCATAGTAGCTGGAGGAGGGCATACAGAGCAGCCCATTGCTAAAGCTGGTAAGAAAGCCATGAGCTTCAGGAGTAAAGCTAAGAGACCTATGAAGGTGAGAGGTATAGCTATGAACGCAGTAGATCATCCCCATGGCGGAGGAGACCACCAGCATGTGGGAGTGCCTTCAACAGTTTCATCTAATGCTCCGCCTGGCAGAAAAGTAGGTAGATTATCGTCTAAAAAGAAGAAGAAAGATAAAGAGAAGAAAGAAGAGAGGTGAAGATGTATGGCTGATGATAGAAAATCACGGGGTAAACGAGAATTCACTTATCGAGGACATTCTTTAGAAGAACTCAAGGATATGTCTCTTGACGAATTGAAAGAGGTGCTTCCAGCAAGAGCGAGAAGGAGTCTGAAAAGAGGTTTGAACATTGAAGAAAAGCGCCTGCTTGAGAGGATAGAGAAAAAAGATAAGGATGTTTATCGTACTCATAGGCGAGAGATGATCATACTACCTGAGTTCGTAGGTAAGAGGATAGCCATCCATGACGGTAAGAATTTCAAAACCATTAAGATAGAACCCGAGATGATAGGTCATTACCTAGGTGAATTCGCCCTTACGAGAAAGCCGGTCGAACATTCTGGGCCGGGGATCGGAGCGACACGTTCATCGAAATATATACCACTAAAATGAGGTGAAAAAATATGGGTTATACAATGGATCCTGATCCAGAAAAAACGGCAAAAGCATACGGGAATGAACTTCAGATATCCCCTAAAGAATCAGTTGAGGTATGTGACATGCTAAGAGGAAAAGACGTGGACGAGGCGCTTGAGATACTAGACAGCGTCATCGCAGGTGAAAGGGCTGTTCCCTACAAAAAACATAAAAAACGGATAGCTCACCAGAAGGGTGTGGGTTCAGGAGGATATCCGAAAAAAGTCTGTAAAAAAGTGAAGGCAAAAATCGAAGAAGGTCGTTCTAATGCTGAAGATAAGGGTTTGGATTCTGAGAATCTGAGGATCAAAGTTTTAGCTGCCCATAAAGGAAGCCCTATAGAAGGGCGCAGACCTAGGGCCATGGGTAGGAGCACTCCTCATGATACAAAAACCACTAATCTAGAAATAATTTTGGAGGAAAAGGAGGCGTAAGAGTGGCTAGAGAAAGGAAGTTTATTAAAGAAAAGATGGACCGCGTTATACTGAAAGAATTCCTTCAAGAGAGGACCGAAAGAGCAGGTTTTGGAGGAGCCGATATATCTAGAACACCTATGGGGACTAGGATCACACTTTATACCGAGAGGCCGGCTTTGGTGATTGGAAGAAAAGGTAAGAGAATTCGGGAGATCACTGAAGAGATAAAAGAGAAATTTGAGTTTGATAATCCTCAGATCGAGGTGCAGGAAGTTAACGTGCCGCAGTTGAACGCTCAGATCATGGCGGAAAAGTTAGCTTCTTCTCTCGAGAGAGGATGGTATTTCAGAAGAGCAGGTCATTCCACAGTGAGGAAGATAATGGACGCGGGAGCAAAAGGCTGTCAGATCATACTTTCTGGTAAAGTCAGCGGTCCGAGGCACAGAGTGGAGAAATTCCAGGACGGTCATATCAAATACTGTGGTGAAGAAAAGAAAAAATGGATGGAAGAAGGGTTCGCACAGGCAAAATTGAAACTTGGAATCATCGGAGTAACGGTCAATATAATGGATTCGAACGCGAAGCTTCCTGACGAGATAGATATAATCCCTCCAAAAGGTAAGAAAGAAGACGAAGGTAGCGCAGAAGGATCCGAGGAAGAAAGTGAAGAAAAAACAGAAGAAACCGACAATGAGGAGGAAGAAGAAAGTGAAACCAAAGAGACTGAAGAAGCTGATGAGGAAAAGGATGATGTTGCCGAAGATGAAGTCGAAGAGATGGAGATCGAAGAGGAGGAGGAATAATATATGCCTTTATTGAAAACTGATGAGATAAGAGATATGGACTCTTCCGAAAGAGAAGATAAATTATATGAATTGAGAGATGAGTTACTTCATGAAGAGGGTGTAGCCGCTATGGGTGGAGCCCCTGAAAGTCCTGGAAGGATCAGGGCCATAAAGAAAAATATCGCTAGGATATTGACCGTAATGAATGAAGAAGAAAAAAAAGAATCAGAAGGAGGAAATTGATGGCAGAAGAAGTGTGTCCGACTTGCGGGTTGCCAAAAGAGATATGCATCTGCGAAGACATCGCTAGAGAACAACAGGAGATCGAGATATATACGGATAAGAGGCGATACGGTAAAAAAGTTACTATAATCGATGGGATCGATACGAGCGATATCGATATAAGTGAATTAGCCTCAGAATTGAAAACGAAGTGTGCTGCAGGTGGAACGACGAAAAATGACCGTATCGAGCTTCAAGGAGATCATATAGAGACAGTGAAGAATTATCTCGAAGAAAAAGGATTCCCGGTTGAGGTAAGGTAACATGTCGTCAGAAGATATAGTGTATACTTTTGAATTTACAGGTTCCGAACTTGAAGTTATCGAGTCAGCTCACTATGGCTTCGAAGAGATGCAGGGTCGAGTAGTCGACGAAACAAAAAATATGTTCGTCATAGCGGACAAGGGGAAAAAATGGATGATCCCAAAAAAAGGCAATCAATTCAAGTTGACCATAAGCGGTCGTCAGAATGTATTGGATGGAAATAAGTTAACACATCGTCCGGAAGATAGGATAAAGAAATTAGGTTGATGATATCATGGTAGAAAACGAAGCACGCGAGATAGGTGTAGAGGTGACGCCCCCTGAAGAGAGTTGTGATGATGAAAATTGTCCATTCCATGGAAAACTATCCGTGAGAGGAAGGATAATGCGAGGTGTAGTTGATTCTACTCAAATGGACAAGTCCGTAATAATCAGGAAGGATCATCTCAATTATATCCCCAAATATGAAAGATATGAAAAAAGAAAAAGTCATTATCCGAGTCACCTCCCCCCTTGTATAGATGTAGAAAGAGGGGATGAAGTCAAAATAATGGAATGCCGCCCCATAAGTAAGAGCATTTCTTATGTGGTAATCGAGAAAGGTGAAAAGAGATGAGAGGAGTAGCTGGTAATCAAACTAAAGGACTCTCAGTTGGAAGTAAGCTTCAGTGTATAGATAACACTGGTGCCAAAGTAGTGAGAGTCGTGTCTGTGATCAACTATCACGGAGTTCACAGGAGGTATCCGAGAGCAGGCATAGGAGACCAGGTTGTGGTCTCGGTAGTAAAAGGAACACCGGAGATGAAAAGAGAACTCACTAGAGCCGTGATAGTAAGGCAGAAACGACCATTCCGTCGAGCTGACGGAGTGATGGTGGAATTCGAAGACAACGCTGTTGTCCTGACCCAGGATGACGGCGAAACAAAGGGGTCTGAGATCAAAGGGCCTGTAGCTAGAGAAGCTGCTGAGAAGTGGCCTCGAGTCGGAGCTACAGCATCTATGATAATGTAATAAGGTGGTATCAAATGAGCGAAAAAGCGAGAAAACAGAGGAAAAGACAGGAAAACGCTCCAAAGCACAGAAAAAGGAAGATGATGTCATCGAGGTTATCTAAAAGATTGAAAAAGAAATATGGAACGAACAGTGTCCCTGTTATAGAAGGAGATGAAGTCCAGGTGATGAGAGGAAGTTTTAAAGGCCATATAGACAAGGTGGCAGAAGTGGATAGAAGAAATGAGAAGGTCTTTATAGAAGACGTGACCGTAGAAAAAGCCGATGAATCCAAACAGCCCTTCGGGGTTCATCCCTCGAATCTAAAGATCATGGACCTTGATCTCTCCGATCCATGGAGAAAGGAAAAATTAGAAAATATACAAGAGGAGGATAATGGATGAGTCAACACAGCAAGCGTTATAATGCCCCAACAGAGAAGTGGGGAATCCCTACCAAAGAGTCGTTCTGGGCTCCACGCCCGACTCCAGGTCCACATTCAGCTGGTACGAGCATTCCTCTTATAGTGATTTTAAGAGACATTCTGAAATACACAGAGACCTCTAAAGAAGCTGAACACATCCTTGCAGAAAGGAAGGTCAAAGTTGACGGCAGAGTGACCACAGATAAGAACAGACCAGTAGGGTTGATGGATGTTATATCGATACCTGACATCTCAGAGAATTATAGGGTTCTCTTCGATCAAAAGGGAAAATTTAGACTACTACCGATCGATAAAAGCCAGGCAGAGTGGAAACTGGTGAGAATACAGGATAAAACTACTCTGAAAGAAGGCATAACTCAATACAACCTTCACGATGGCACCAACATTAGAATCGAGGATGGAAATAAATACACTACAAAGGATGTTTTGAAGATACAATTACCCTCTAGAAAAATTATAGAGTGTTTCGAATTCGATGAAGGAAAGATGGCTTTAGTTACGGGTGGAAACCATATCGGCGAATTGGGAACGATAAAGGAGTACGAGGTGATCAAAAGTTCACAGCCGAACTTTGTTCATTTTGAATCCGATATCACTACTATAGAGGAATACACCTTCGTCGTCGGGAAAGATAAACCCGTGATCGAGATACCAGAGGTAGGGATAATATGAAGTATGACAATCCTATGAGAAAACCACGCTTGGTGAAGTGCGTGGTAAATATAGGTGTCGGAGAAGGTGGAGAAAAGCTAAGAAAGGCCCTCAACGTGTTAGAGATGTTGACGAACCAACAACCTGTTGAAACAATTTCTCAAACCACCAATGCGGAACTCGGTATAAGAGAAGGACAGCCTATAGGTTGTAAAGTGACCCTGAGAAAAAAGAAAGCTTATGACTTTCTTAAGAAGGCTTTTTGGGTCAAGGAAAATACTTTGTCTTCAAGTAATTTCGATGACCATGGCAATCTGAATTTTGGTATTGGCGATTACACCGATTTTGAAGAAGCCTCCTATGACCCCGAGATAGGTGTTTTCGGGATGGATATCTCCATCGAGATAGGAAGAAAAGGACAGCGTATAAAACGCAGAAAAAAGCAGCCGAAAAGTATCCCGGATAAGCAGAAAATGAGGAAGGAAGAAGCGATAGATTTCATGGAGAAAGCTTTTGATCTGGAGGTGTATGAGGAATGAGCGAAGAAGAAGGTTTGAAGCCCGATAAAGATTATGGGAGAAAAAAGGGCTGTAGACGCTGCGGTCGGAAACGCGGTATAATAAGAAGATATGGACTACATGTATGTAGACAGTGTTTCCGGGAGATCGCAGAAGATCTAGGTTTCAAAAAACACTCTTGAGGTGAAAAAAGATGAAACATGACCCACTGAATGACGCGTTATCAAAGATAAACAACGCAGAAGAAAACGGAAAGTTAGAATGTGAGATAAAACCCGCCTCTAAACTTATTGGACGGGTTCTTAGAGTTATGCAAGAGAATGGATACCTCAAAAGATTCGAGTACGTCGAAGATGGAAGAGGGGGGACTTACAATGTTATCCTAAATGGTAATATCAACAAATGTAAAGTAATCAAACCCCGGTGGTCGGTGAAGAATGCTGACATAGAAAACTACGAGTCTAGATATCTCCCTGCTCAGGACTTCGGTGTTCTAATATTGACAACAAACAGAGGCGTTATAGATCATTCCGAAGCGAAGAGCAAAGGTGCAGGAGGAAAGTTATTAGCCTACGTTTATTGAGGGATTATCATGCCAGTTGAATTGAAATCTGAAGAAAAGATAAAGATACCGGAAAACGTTTCGGTGGAAAAGCATAAAGACAAACTCAAAGTTTCTGGAGAAAATGGTGAGGTCGTTAAAAAGTTTAATCATCCCTCCATCAGGATCGAGATCGGTGATGAAGAAGTGGTCTTGAGGGTAGATAGACCCAGTAAAAAAGACAAAGCTCTGCAGGGCACTTATAAATCACATATAGAGAACATGATCAAAGGTGCGCAGGAAGACTTCGTTTACAAACTGAAAATTCTTTACTCTCATTTTCCCATGGAAGTTACCTCAGAGCAAGACAAGGTAGTTATCAAAAATTTCGTTGGGGAAAATAAACCTCGGACCGCCGATATCATTGGATCTACAAAAGCTGAAGTTGATGGAGACCAGGTAACAGTAAGAGGTCCCGACAAGGAGGCAGTTGCTCAGACTGCAGCCAATATAGAATCGACAACCAGGATCTCAAAAGCAGACCCTAGAGTCTTTCAAGATGGAATATATATAACTGAAAAAGCCGGCAAACCTTTGAGTTGAAAAGGTGATTAAAGATGACAGAAGATGAGGATTACGAAGTAAAGAAAAAGCCCGACCTTGATGAAAAAACAAAGAAGATGCTGAAGAAGAGAGAAAAGATCAAGGAGAAAAGACCGAGATTCAATCATCAGGAGTGGTACTACCGATCTAAATTAGATAGAGACACATGGAGGAAACCCCGCGGCCTTCACTCTCAGGCGAGGCAGAATAAAAAATACAGACCTTCCAACGTGAAGATAGGTTACCGCTCACCAAAGGAAGTGAGAGGTCTACACCCGTCAGGGTTTGAAGAAGTATTGGTCTACAATACCGACGACTTAGACGATATCGATCCAGATAAACAAGCTATCAGGATAGCTCACAGCGTGGGGATGAGGAAAAGATTGAAGGTTGAGGAGAAAGCGGATGAAAACGATATTAGGGTATTAAATCCCACATCATAAGGTGATCTTCATGGATATTAAATATCAGAAAAGGTTGGCAGCAGAAATCCTCGATTGCGGTAATGATCGAGTGTGGATAGACGATACCATGCTTGACGAGGTTATAGAAGCGATCACCAGGGAAGAGGTGAGAGAACTCATCAACCGAGGTGTGATCCAGAAGAAGCAAAAAAAGGGTAACTCTAGAGGAAGGATCAACTATAAAAAAGGTCAAAAGGCCAAAGGTAGGAGGAAAGGATATGGGAAGAGAAGCGGTACAAAAAACGCTAGACATTCATCCAAAGACGACTGGAAAAACAGGATCCGTTCTATGAGAAGAGAATTGAAAAATATGAGAGATAACAATTTGATAGATCGTTCTATTTATCGCGAATTCTACAGAAGATCGAAGGGTGGGGCCTTCGAGGACACCGGAGATATGGTACTCCACTTGAAGATGGAAGATCACATAGATGAAGATTACGATATCAAAGGAGTGAATGAAGATGGCTGAAGGTACCCGGTACAGGATGCCCCTCAAAAGAAGAAGAGAGGGGAAGACGGATTATAGACAAAGATTGAAATTGCTAAAATCAGGAAAGATAAGGGCGGTTGTAAGACCCTCGAACAAGCACATCAATGTGCAGTTCATTCGATACGATAGGGATGGTGACAAAGTTGAGGCTTCTGCTTCGAGCCAACATTTAGAAGAGTTGGGCTGGGAAAGACACGGTTCTAACCTACCATCCGCTTATCTTGTGGGCTATCTCGCAGGTAAAAGAGCTACAGAAAAAGGGATAGACGAAGCAATCCTAGATATAGGTTTGAACCACCCAGAAAAAGGCGGCAGGTTGTTCTCTGCTCTCAACGGGATCATAGATGCTGGCATATCAGTACCACACGATCCCGAGGTCTTGCCTGATGAGGAACACATAAAAGGCGAACATATAGATGATGATATTAGCGAAAGATTTGAAGATGTTAAATCTAGATTGGAGGAATTATGATGAATGGATGGGAACCCAAGACTAGACTTGGTAGAAAAGTCAAACGAGGAGAAATTACCAGCATGAAAGAAGTTCTTGCCGATAGACTCCCCCTGAAGGAGCCTGAAATTGTCGATGCTTTATTCCCTGATCTGGATGATGATGTACTCGATGTCAACATGGTCCAAAGGATGACGGATTCCGGTAGAAGAGTCAGATTCACTGTGACCACAGTGATAGGAAACAACAACGGTTACGTAGGAGTCGGGATTGCAAAAGGAAAAGAAGTCGGTCCGACCATCCGGAAATGTATGGACAACGCCAAGTTGAACATGGTGAGAATAAGAAGAGGCTGTGGTTCCTGGGAATGTGGTTGTGGAAATCCGCACACCGTACCTTTTGAAGTTGATGGGCAAGCAGGATCCGTAAAGATAGTATTGAAACCCGCTCCCTCTGGTATAGGACTCGCGGTTGGTGAGACCGCTAAATCCATACTAGAGAGAGCCGGCATAGAAGATGTATGGGGCTTCTCGAAAGGTAAGACAAGAACTACTGTCAATTACGCTCTAGCCGTGTTCAATGCTATGAAAAAAACTGCAGAGATGAGAGTGAGAAAAGATCAAGCACAAGAACTGGGCATAGTGGAAGGTATCCACGAAGAAGAGGCCCCCCAACAGGAGGGATGAAAATGGCTTACGCTGTGATAAGATTGAGGAGTTCACGAGATAAGAACCAAAAGATCAAGGACACCTTTAAGATGCTGCGATTGAATTCGGTCAATCACTGTAGAGTTATTCCAGAAAGGGAAACCTACAAAGGTATGTTGGATAAAGTCAAAGATATGATAACATGGGGCGAAATAGACATCGACACGATGGTTGAGCTTCTTAAAAGTAAATCAGGGATGGAGGAAAGCAAATTGGAAAAAAGGATCAGTGAAAAAACCTCTTTTGATAAGATAGATCAACTCGCTATCGCTGTGACTTCCGATAAGATAACATTAGATGAGATCGAAGGTTTAGATAAAGTTTTCAGACTGCATCCCCCAGTCGGTGGTTATAAAAGTATCAAAAAACCTTATAACACGGGTGGGGCATTGGGATATCGTGGAAGCGAAATAAACCAGTTGATACAAAAGATGTTAGGTCCTGAAAATATTCAGAAAGAGGCGGATATACATGGGAAAAAATAAAAAGAAGAAAAATAGAGGTTCACGAACTCACGGCCGAGGTACTAAACATGGAAGGGGAGCCGGCGAAAGAGGGGGTAGAGGAAAAGCGGGCTTAGGAAAACATAAATGGAAATCGCTGGTGAAAGAAGATCCCGATTATTTTGGTCCAAAGGGATTCACCCGACCACAAAAATTGATAGAGGAAGACGAAGTTATAAACATATATCAAGTTGAAGAGATGTTGGATAGTTTGATAGACCTCGGTTTTGCCACCGAAGAAGATTCCGGCTATGAAGTCGATCTTGATGAGGCAGGGTTCGATAAGCTTTTGAGCAGGGGAAAGGCAACCAAAGAGATGAAGATCAATGTCTCAGATTTTAGCGAAAAAGCTAAGAAAAAGATAGAAGATGCTGGAGGAGAGTTAATCGAGAATTCTGAAAAGTGATCTGTATGGCAGAGAAGGAGAAAAGCCGTCTTTACAAACTTAAACCCGTTATCGACCGCATGCCCGCAGTCAAGAAGCCTGAGGGCCACGTTCATTTTAGACGGAAGATGGTGTGGCTCATTCTTGTGCTGGTCCTCTACTTCGTGATGACCGACGTCATGATCTATGGACTGAGCGAGGAAGCATCGCTTGACCTGTTCGAACAGTTTAGAGCCATATTTGCTGGAGAGATGGGATCGATAGTCCATTTGGGTATTATGCCAATAGTTAACGCATCTATTATCATGCAGCTTTTCCAGGGAGCGGAAATCGTTGATCTAGATATGAAAGATGAAGAAGATCAAGCTGTTTTCCAGAACACTCAGAAGTTCTTGGTTATAATAATGCTACTCATCCAGGCGATACCGCAGGTCTACGGATATCTAGTTCCTTCTGATGTTTTCATCTCCACACTAGGCACGTACTTTGCTGGCAGAGGTCTTTTAGTTGCACGAATTTTGATAATAATCCAACTATTCATCGGAGGTTACTTCATCTTCTTGATGGACGAGGTAGTTTCTAAATGGGGTATCGGCAGCGGTATAAGTCTGTTCATCGTTGCTGGTGTAGCTAAAGGAATATTCACAGGTCTTTTTAACTGGGAATCTGCGCCTCAGATGGAGGAAAATGTTCCTGCGGGGACCATCCCTAGAACGATCTATACGATCCGCCATTATTCCACCGCTGAACTAGCAGGTGGTGAACTCGAAGGTCTAATTATAGGACCACCCAACCCAGTGATGGGGCTGATCTTTACCATATTAATATTATTGATAGTTGCATATATACAAGGAAGCAGGATCGAACTTCCTTTAGCTCACGGTAGAGCGAGAGGAGCGAGAGGTAGATATCCAATAAAACTCATCTACGCTTCTGTGATACCGATAATCTTGGCACATGCTCTTCTAGCGAATATAAACCTGTTTTCCATGTTATTCTACACTAATCCGACTTTTCAGAATTTCCCACTTTTAGGTGAAAAAGCATGGCTTGGAGTTTTCCACGAGGGTGAGACAGAACCTATAAGTGGTGCCATTTGGTATTTGAATGCTCCGGAAGGTATACAGGAGTGGTTGCTGCCTTTAATTTCTGAGAGATATGAGCATATGCTCTCTCCAGAAGGCGTGGATTGGACTCACTCCAAACTGGCGATGATAGTTAGAGTTGTAGCCCATATGCTGTTCATGGCGATCACCTGTGTACTTTTCTCCAAGTTCTGGGTAGAGACAACCAACATGGACGCTGAATCTGTCGCTGATCAGATACAGGAGAGCGGGATGCAGATACCAGGTTTCAGAAGAGATCCAAGAGTCTTAAGAAGAGTACTGAAGAGATACATACCGACGGTGACAATCTTCAGCGGATTGTTTATCGGTATCGTTGGTGCTGGATCGGATCTGCTCGGATCTGTAGGGGGAGCTACAGGAATCAGTCTGTTCTTAGCGGTATCTATACTGACAGAATTGTACGAACAGATAGGTAAAGAACAGATGATGGAGATGCATCCTATGCTGAGAGATTTCTTCGGCAACCAGTAGTAACCATAGAAGAGGTGTTGTATTATCACTGAAGAAAAAGAGTTGTTGAGAAAACTAGACGAAAGATTGGCCGAAGGTGAGATATCTGAAGACCTCTACCATGATATAGTCTCTAGATATAAAAACGAAGACGACGATGTCTCAGAAGAGGAGTTGGAAGAGATTGTTGAGGGAGAAGGGGAGAAGGAACAGCAGGAAGAAGAAAAAGGTCTGGAAAAGAAAGAAAGTACAGAAGTTGACGAGGAAACTGAAGATGACTCTTCAACGAAACCAATTTTCAGTCTAAAGAGATTCATCTACATATTTTTTGGTCTGTTAGCGGTATTGATAATGTTCCAACCAGGTTTGAGGGAGGACTTGGGCAAAGCGATCGGCGCAGTGCTTTATCCGGCGATAGGTTTTGAAGGACAGTATCCTATCCTGACTTTGATGCTGGCAGGAACGATAATGATAACCTTTTCCACAGTGATCAGAGATCAATTGATGGATTGGGTCGAGATGGCAGAGAATCAGAAGATAAGTAGCAAATTTAACAAGAAACTGATGGAAGCAAAAAGAGCTAATAAGCAGAGCAAAGTCAAGAAGATGGAAAAGAGGAAAGAGGAGATGTCCAAGCTTCAGATGAAAAGCTTCAAACCACAATTGAAATCTATGGCTATAACGATGGTGGTCATCCTGACTATATTTGGTTGGATATGGGTTTTTATCGAAGAACTGCCAAATACGATATTTTCCGTTCCCTGGGCATTTCATGTTGATTTGGTTGACCAATTACCTTACTGTTTCATGCCATTTCCGATGTGGATAGGTGTGTATATGCTTGTTTCCCTTCCTTTGACTCAAGTCTTGATGGTAGTCTTGAAGAGTTATGATTTCAAAAAGCGCCTGAAGGAGGAGGAAGAGCCTTAAATAATGAAAATATTTTTAAAAACATGATTATAACTGTCAGCGGTCTTCCAGGGAGTGGAACTACAACCGCATCCGAACTATTATCTGAAAAAACAGGCATGAAATTGATATCGTCAGGAGAAGTTTTTAGAGAAATGGCCAAGGAAAGAGATATGAGTTTGGAAAAATTCGGCGATTATGCTGAAAAAAACGAAGAGATCGATAAAAGATTAGATGAGAGGATGATCCAAAAAACGAAAGAAGGGATGATATTAGAGGGACGTCTAACAGGACATCTTCTAGATGGGGCTGAAAAAGACGCCTTTAAAGTCTGGTTGAAGGCACCATTAGATGTCCGAGTAGATAGGATCGCTGATCGGGAAAAAGCGAAAGATAGAGATAAACTTAAAAAAAGAGTTGTAAAAAGAGAAAGGAGCGAAAGAAAAAGGTATCAAGACTACTACGATATCGATCTAACGGATGTTACGATATATGATATGATCGTAGACTCTGAAAAAAACGATCCAGAAAGGATAGTAGAAAAAATAATCGATGGTGCTCGAGATGAAATATGTCAGGGACAAAGCTAATACTATCTCCAAATGGGGTGAATTTCCTAGCAAGAGATCGGTTGAGGTACTTATCCCAAGATCGCTTGTAGTGATAGATAAACCACAGGGACCTACAAGTCATCAAGTTTCGGCTTGGGTAAGAGATATTTTTGATGAAAAAACCGGGCACAGCGGGACTCTAGACCCTAAAGTCACCGGCATGCTTCCCATGGGCATAGGTAAATCTGTAAGACTACTCGATCTACTTCACTCAGTTCCTAAAGAATATATCGCAGCTATGAGATTCCATGGCGAAGTCGATGACGGGAAATTGAGAGCTGTACTTGATGAATTTGAGGGAGATATATATCAGGTCCCTCCTTTACGAGCCGGAGTGAAAAGGCAGAGGCGAAAAAGGAAAATATTCAGGATTGAAAAATTGGATTCTAAGGACAGAGAAGTTCTCTTGAGGATACGATGTGAATCAGGCACTTACATCCGTACATTATGTAAAGATCTAGGGAAAACTCTTGGTGCGGGAGCCCATATGATGGAATTACGAAGGGTCGAAGCTGGAGGTTTTACGGAAGATGATCTGGTCCTCCTTCAGGATCTGAGAGATGCTTATGAGTTTTATAGAGATGGTGAAGACGAAAAGTTGAAAGAGATACTGATGCCATATGAGAAAGCGTTAGATATATTTCCAAAAATTCGAATAAAAGATACAGCTGCTGGACCCGTTTTGAACGGCGCCGATTTGGCCGCCCCAGGTATCCTGGAGATGGAAGACTTTGAGGAAGATGACAGGATCGCTTTGATCTCTTCGAAGGATGAAGGTATCGCCGTCGGAAAAGCTCTTTACGATGCAGAAAAGATAGAGCAAATGGAAGAAGGACTGGTGTTCAGATCTGAAAGAGTTTTCTCACCCTCTGGAGATTATCCTAAAAGATGGAAATAAATTATATATCAGTTAACGTTAGATAATCCATCAAACCTTCAGGATGCCGAGATAGCCTAGCCTGGTACGGCGCGAGATTGGAGATCTCGTGGTGCCTTGCACCACAGGGGTTCGAATCCCCTTCTCGGCGTTTTTTATCGGCAAAAAGTTGGATAGATGAGCTTTAAGGAAGCTGCAAAAGAGGAGAGAGAGAAGTTGGATGTGGACAGGTAGTAAACTCCGCCAAATACGGTAGGGTGGTATTATCTTTCACCTGAAATTGAAGTTGGATTTGACGAACTTGACTGATATTATGCAGGAAAGAAGCAGGATGAAAACGGATGACTTTAGCTTGATATGTTGATAGGAGTATAAAACGAAATAGATTCTACAAGATGTTTTATATAGTAGTGACGCCATCGCTAGTATATCGAGGGTTATCTTTAGGTTATTCGTAAGATATCTTTTGAATTAGAGGGATAAAAATGAAAATGAAAAAAAATCTGACTTTGGGAGTAACGATTCTGTTGATTTTGAGTGTTTTTGCCGCTGCAGTTGGCTCTGCGGGGAGTTTGAATGAGAGTGAAGGGGTTACAGTTGATGATGAAATTGATTCTGCGCAGCCCGTTTTAAGCGAGGGCGACGGCACATTCAGTGACCCGAACATGATATACGATGTACAGGACTTGCAGGATATGAAAAACGATCTGACGGGTCACTATGCACTAGCGAATGATATCGATGCCAGTGAAACTAGTGGGTGGAACGGCGGAGATGGGTTCGAGCCGATTGGCAGCGAGACAGACAGATTTGAAGGTTCACTCGATGGACATAGCCACACCATCAACGCTCTGTACATCGATCGTACGGATACAGATCATATTGGTTTGTTCGGTTTTACTAACACATCTGCTTCGATAAGTAACGTGAGTCTTGAAAACGCCCATATAGCAGGAAAAGATTGGACTGGTGGATTGATAGGCAGAAATTATGGAAACATATCTGGGTGTTCATTTGAGGGCGAAGTAAGCGCTACCAGCAGAGCGGGAGGTATCGCCAGTGAAAATAACGGTATGTATGTAAATAACACCTGGAGTGATGGATACGTCAATTCTACAGGTAATTACTGTGGGGGTTTGTTCGGATATAATTCGGGTGCTTTGAATAATACATCTAGTAATGCTGTAGTAAGTGGTACAACGTATGTGGGAGGTCTTTTGGGTTACAGCCACCCTGAAGGGATGATAACAAACTCACACGCATCGGGAGATGTTTTAGGTACTAGCGACTATGCCGGTGGTTTCGCAGGATATAATAATGCAGCGATAAGCGATTCTTATAGTACTGGTAATGTAAATGGTCTTGACGACGTAGCCGGCTTTGTCGGAAAAGTTGATGGAAACAGTGATATCGATAGATGCTATGCAACAGGGGACACAACAGGCCAACATCGTATTGGAGGTTTTATAGGTTCAGATTATGACAACGGGAACCAAGGTGAAATAAACGATTGTTATGCTACCGGAAATGTCCATGCATCTGGCGGCTACATAGGGGGGTTCGTGGGAGAAGCATATGGTAAGTATGTGAATAGTTACAGTACGGGTTATGTTTCCGCAGATTTAACATCTGGTGGTTTTATTGGCAAAGAATGGGGCGGTTCTATCACAACAAACTGTTTCTACGATAATGTAACATCGGGTATGGATACAAGCGACGGTGGTACACCAAAGAACACCACTGACATGATGACCGAGAGCACCTTCACAGATGCTGGCTGGGACTTCACGGACATCTGGTGGATGGTGGACGGCGAGACAAGACCATTCCTCAGGATGGAATGGAGCACCGAGATACGCAACAGCCACCAGCTCCAGATGATGCAGATGGATCTGACAAAAGATTACACGCTAACAAACGACATCGACCTCACCGGTTACATCACAGAGGCCAGCAGGATGTGGGGTACTAATCTCTCTGCGGGTGCGGGCTTCGTGCCGGTGGGTAATGATACAGCTAGATTTACGGGTAGTTTGGATGGATATAACCATACGATCACGGGACTATACATAGATAAACCAAGTGATCATTATATTGGATTATTCGGACAGAGTTCAGGCAGTATATCTAACATCGTCCTGCAGGATTCTGACGTTACCGGGTGGCAACATACAGGAGGATTTGTAGGTTCCAACAATGGAACAATTGTCAATTGTGGGTTCGACGGCACAGTTATAGCTTATCAAACATGGTATGCTGGTGGAATCGCAGGAAGCAATATGGGAACTGGAATCGTGATTAACTGCACATCAACAGGTGATGTTGGCCATGGTGGTGGCATGAATTCTGGAGGTATAGCCGGCAACAATCAAGGAATTATTTCAAATTCTCACAGCTCAATGACCGTTCGTGGGCATGGCAGTATCGGAGGTTTAGTGGGTTGGCATAGTTCCAATGGAGAGATACTTAACTCTAGTGCCCATGGAGATGTGAACGGTAATCCCACTTCAAGCGATATTGGTGGTCTTGTTGGAAGAAATACAGCTCACATCTACAACTCTTCCGCCGGTGGTGATGTTAATGGGGGAAATAACGTAGGCGGCCTTGTCGGATGGAACGACTATGGTACGGTCAGTGGTTCGTATTCCTCAAGCAACGTGAGTGGAGATAACCGTCTAGGCGGCCTTGTCGGATGGAACGACTATGGCATGGTCAGCGATTCTTATGCCTCTAACAATGTGAGCGGAAACGATGATGTAGGCGGACTCGTCGGATGGAACAGAGATGGCACGGTATTGAACTCGTATGCTGCCGGAGATGTGAGCGGATATAATAAAGTGGGCGGCCTTGTCGGATATGGCTCCTATAGCACGGTGAACAACTCGTATGCTACAGGGGACGTGACCGGAAACGATGATGTAGGCGGCCTTGTGGGATATAACAGTGACACCTTGTCAAACTCGTACGCTACCGGCAACGTGAGCGGAAACGGTGATGTAGGCGGCCTGGTTGGAGATAACAGGGGAGACTCCGCCGTCGTAGAAAAGTCATATGCAGCGGGAGACGTGAACGGGTCTAGTAATGTTGGCGGTCTCGTGGGATATAGTTATAAAGGCAAAGTCGAAAATTCATATGCTACCAGTAACGTGAATGGAACCGATGATGTAGGCGGGCTCGTAGGAAGGAACTACTATGGCACAGTCAACACTTCATATGCAGCGGGAGACGTGAACGGATCTAGTAATGTCGGCGGTCTCGTTGGATTTAACCAGACTAGCATAGTCGAAAATTCATACTGGGACCTGAACACCACGGGCCAATCTTCAAGTGAAGGAGGCACAGGTAAGACTACAGCTGAGATGAAGATGAAAAGCACTTTCACCAACTGGAACTTCACAGCGATCTGGAACATAAGGGAACCCGACAGCGGATTCTATTCATATCCATTTCTTCAAAACAACATGCAGGATCCAGTTCCTGGAGAAGAAGAGGTTTATGTAGAGCATATAGAGATAGTCCCATCTGATGATCAGACTATAACAGCAGGAGAGACGATTGACTTCAACGCAACAGCTTACGATCAATATGGTCACCTGATAACAGATGTTGATACGGATTTCATTTGGGAAAACACTGACAATACAGGATTGTTTACCGGGACGATAGCAGGAGACTACGACATAACGGCAACATATGATGAAGTAACTTCACCGATAACTGTAGTGACGGTAGAACCTGCAGGAGTAGACTATGTAGAGATAACACTGTCTGAAGACCAAACGATAACAGCAGGAGATACGATAGACTTTGAAGCGGAAGCCTATGATGAATTCGGCAACTTGATAACTGAAGATGATACTGATTTCACTTGGGAGAATACTGACAATACAGGATTGTTCGATGAAACGAGAGCAGGAGATTACCACGTTACAGCAACATACGATGAAGTAACTTCACCGATAACTGTAGTGACGGTAGAAGCAGCTGGAGTCGACTATGTAGAGATAGATATAGCAGAAGATCAGACCATAACAGCAGGAGATACGATTGACTTCAACGCAACAGCTTACGATGAATACGACAATGTAGTCGAAGACGATGATGCAGAATTCACCTGGCAGAACACTGAAGGAACAGGTTTGTTCGATGAGACTGAAGCAGGAGACTACGATGTAACGGCAACGTATGATACTGTTACTTCACCGATAACTGTAGTGACGGTAGAAGCAGCTGAGGCAGACTATATCGTAGTTGAGCCAGATACAGCTACCATAACAGCAGGAGAAAGTCAAGTTTACACTGCAACAGCTTATGATCAATACGATAATGAGATAGGCGACGTTACTGACGATACTTCCTGGTCGGATGATGTTGATCCGACTGATGCTTCTTCATGGACAGATAACACGTTAACGGTCGAAGAAGCTGGAGAATGGACGATAACTGGTACATATGATGATCTAACAGATACAGCTACACTTATAGTCGAGGATGAGGAGATCGATGGATACGAAGTACGTGTTGGCCCTGTGAAAGACAATGCAGGCGATCCAGTAGAAGGAGCCTCCGTAGAACTGTCGTGGGGAGGATCAGAAACGGCTACAACGGATTCTGACGGTATGGCAGTCTTCACTCTCGATTTCGATCCGAGTGAAACAGAGTTCACTTACAATATAACCCACGAGGACCTAGATGAACCGCTCACTAGGACGTTCAACGGTGATGATTCTGGTGAAATACAAGTCGACATAGGTGAAGCGTCTGCAGATGAGGAAGATGAACCTAGTGAAACCGGATCTCTATCAGGATACTGGTGGATCATACCTCTACTCATCATAATTGCAGTCATTGCAGTGGTGTTCATGATGAAAGGCAGTAAAAAAGAGCCGATCATGGAAGAGGAGATAGACGAGGGAGACGATAAGATTATCGAGGAATATTCGGAAGAAGAACTAGAAGAGGTAGAGGAAGAAAGCGAGGCGGATGAGTTTGTATCCGAAGAAAGTGAAGAACCAATTAGTGAGAGCTTAGAGACTGAGGAAGAACCAAAAGATGGGTTAAACGAGGACATCTAAGAAGGGAATTAATCTACTAACATGATCATCGTCCTCTACTATAGAAAACCGTTTCTAACTTTTTTCTTATTTTAGCGAATCCAATACTTGTATCTAAATAGGAGTTAATTTCCCTCTCGAATCCATGAGATCATAAATATAAAAGTTGGATAAAGTGTACGGTAATTATGAAGCTACTGACATGAATTGAACCTAATTTACTAGTAAATTAACTTCAGAACCCCCTTCTCGGCGTTTTACATATTTATTGAGTATGGACGAAATAAATTGTAAAGCAAGATGAATCGTTGATTCATTGGCGCTTTTTTTATTTTTCAGAGAAGATTTCCGAAGTTCATGAATCCCTTTTATACTTCTCGATCAGTTTTTCCACGGTGAAAGCGAACTTGGAGTGGTCGTTCTCTTCGTACCACTCTATGATCCTATCACCGAACTCTAAAACCTTCTCCTCCGGAATATCTTCATCGAGTGAAAACTTATCGATACTGCTTTGATAAAGGAGTTTATCCAAGGTTAAGAAGGGCATATCCCCGAACTGCGATCCATAAGAGATAAGATCCGACAAAAGTTTTTTAGGCTCATCTATGATCTTATGCATCGCTAAGAGATTTTCTTCATGAGTCTCAAAAGAAGACTGAAGATACATGATCTCGAATCCGAGTTCTTTGAACATATCCTCAACGTTTTCACCGGTCTTCGCTGAGGTGAATAAAATGTTATCGAAGTACTGGGATGCATCATCAACGACGTGTTCTCTAGTGAGTTCTTGATCTTCTAGATCTATCTTGTTGACCGCTAAGATGATAGGTGCATCATCAACGGCCGATTTTCTATACTTAGGCAGCCAATCATCGATCAGTTTGAACAGGGTATCTTCTCTTGTGGCATCCGCAACTGCTATTGCTCCAGTCGACTTTTCAAATGCCATGTTTCGAACGCTGTCAAAACCAGGATCACCCATTATATCATAGATGACCAGCTTCATTTCAGAGCCGAGGACTGGAACCTTCTTCGTGTATACGTTGGTACCGACAGTCTTCAGATATTCTTCTCCGAAAACATCGTTGACGAAGCGAAGAGTCAAAGAGGTCTTACCCACACCAGGTTCGCCTAAGAGATTCACTTTCCTCTTTATGTCTTCATTCATAGCTCTCATCCTTTAAATCCATATATTCTCCATATATTCCTTAATAGCTATTAATCATCAAGGATAGATATTTAAGCTTTCTTCTATTTTGGCTCAGTAGAAAGCCTTAGCTACTCTTCACTTGTCTATGAGCATTTGTAAGCTAGTATCTTGAATACCATTCGAGGCACACTCGTCGAGGGCAAAAAGAGGAAAGAGTTTTACGGATCCAAAAGGCGGTTTATGACTGCTTTTCTTTGCCAGACCGTGACGGTTGGTTGTTCCGGTTATGAGGAGAGGGTAGAGATTTTAAGTTCCCGGACGACTGTGGTATTTTTCGTTTTAGTATTAATCAAAAGACATATATATTTTGAATCCTTATCCCCTCCTGAGGTGGATAATATAGTATCTGCAGTAAAAAGAAGACCTACAGGAGTAACCATACTAGCGGCGTTGTTCTTTATAAACGGAATAAGTATGCTGCTGATGCCAACTATCTTCAGCGAAATGGTTGACATCGGTATATTTCCAGATATGACGATGGTCTACTGGGGAGTATTCGGCTTACTTGCCTTGGTGTACTTCGGGATCGGTTACGGTCTTTATGCGGGTAAAAGCTGGGCCCGGATGGTTGCAATAATCTTAGCGGTCATCGGCCTTCTAGGATTCCCGATAGGAACGATAATCAGTATAATAATACTGATATACTTATTTAAAGACGATGTCAAAGCCTACTTTAAATAAAAAACTTTCTTCTTTTTTGGCTTCATCCCGAAATAACAAATTTTGAATTCACTTTCGGAAGAACAGATACCT